>JAGDBQ010000035.1 GCA_017958985.1 Bacteroidales bacterium | reverse complement strand
CTCGACGACCTACAGGACCCGGACCTGTTCATCGACGACGACGGCCAGGCCTACATGTTCTGGGGCTCCTCGAACGTGTTCCCGATAAGAGGCAAGAAGCTGAATATGAAGGACCGCTTCCTGGTAGAAAGCGAGACGGTTCCGCTGTTCAATGCGGATGGCGTGGTCCACGGGTGGGAAAGGTTCGGAGAGAATCACGGCGACACAAAGATCAAGGCCTACATAGAAGGCCCTTGGCTGACAAAGCACGATGGGAAGTACTATATGCAGTACGCTGCACCCGGCACTGAATTCAACGTCTATGGCGACGGAGTCTATGTGGCCGACAACCCTCTGGGGCCATATTCATATCAAGCCCACAACCCGGTTTGCTACAAGCCGGGAGGGTTCATGAACGGAGCGGGACACGGGAGCACCGTGGAGGGCCCCGGCAGCCAGTTATGGCACTATGGGACTATGTCCCTTTCCGCAACCGTCAACTGGGAGCGCAGGATCTGCGCCTTCCCAACCTTCTTCGACGAAGACGGCATCATGTACTGCAACAATGAATATGGAGACTATCCGCACTTCGCTCCGAGCGAACCGGGCCTGAAGGGAACTTTCACGGGCTGGATGCTGCTTTCATACGGCAAGCCTGTAACGGTCTCGAGCTTCCAGGATGGCCATGCAGCACAGGCCGAGGGCTTCGACGAATGGAACAGGCCCGAGACCTCCAAGGATTTCATGGCCAGGAACCTGACCGACGAGAACTGCAAGTCCTACTGGCTGGCGGAGACCAATTCCGACAATGAATGGGTGGTCATCGACCTGGAAGACACCTGCGACGTAAAAGCAATTCAGATCAACTATTACGACCATAAGGCAGGCCTCTACGGCCGCCTGCCGGGCCTCTGCCACAGATTCTCCATCGAGACATCTCTCGACGGAGAAAAGTGGACTACAGCAGTGGACCGTAGGAACAGTGACATCGACGCCCCGAACGCCTACATCCAGCTCCCGCGCAACGTAGATGCCAGGTACGTCAGGTACAGCAACGTCAAAGTCCCTTCCGAGTCACTGGCAATCTCGGAAATCAGGATATTCGGTCTTGGAAGAGGAGAAGAGCCGGAAGCGGTGAAAGGTTTCACGGCCACGAGGGAGGCCGACAGGAGGGATGCCACCCTCAGGTGGGAGCCGGTGGAAGGAGCGCAGGGCTACAATATCCGGTGGGGAATATCCCCGGACAAGCTCTACAGCTCATGGCTCATCTACGGAGGAGATTCCCTTGAGATCAGGAGCCTCTCCGTGGACCAGAAATATTACTTTACGATTGAAGCCTTCAACGAGAACGGGATCTCTATTCAGAGTCCTTGCGTTGAGACTGAGTGAAATTGATGATGAAGCCGGTGAGGCTGTCTGAAGCCTCCAGGCCGAACTTCTTGCGAAGACGATAGCGGGCAGATTCGACTCCCCTCGTGGTGAGATTGAGTGTGTTCGCTATTTCCTTTGTGGACATGTTCATCCTGAGGAGAGCGCAGAACTTCAAATCGGCGGAAGTCAGGCTCGGATAGGCGCTCTGCAGCTTGACGAAGAACTTCTCGTCCATCCTGTCGAGGTTGCGCTTGAACATCTCCCAGTTCTCGTCGTCGATTGCCATGCCCTTGGCCGCCATCGCCGCCAGC
This sequence comes from Bacteroidales bacterium, assembly GCA_017958985.1. Taxonomy (GTDB): domain Bacteria; phylum Bacteroidota; class Bacteroidia; order Bacteroidales; family UBA932; genus Cryptobacteroides. Next base: position 3,991 of record JAGDBQ010000035.1, on the reverse strand, counting down.
TCGTTGCTCTTGTCCTTCAACTCGGACTCGAGAGCCTCCTTCTCGGTGTGGACATCATAGAGCTTCTTGAGGTACGAGAATATCCGTTCCGTCACCATGACGCCCAATATTCCCAGAAGAAGATAGATGACTTTCATGAATATGCTGCCGTACCAAGGCCTCCTGAGCACGAACGGGACCTCTATGGTGCTCAAATCACAGCCATCTTCATCGCAGACGCTGGCCTCGAACCTGTACTTGCCCGGCTTTAGACCGTAGAAATTGTGTTCCATCTGCAATCCGCCGGTATGCCACACATCGGTCACACCCCGCAGACGCATCTTCATCGACAGGTTGTCCGTGATGTAGTGAGGATACCGAAGCACGATCTTGACATAGTCATAGCCTGGCTTGAACCGGTGCTTCGGATCCTGAAGGCCGTCCTGGTAGTTTAATTCGTCATCGTATGCCCCAATCTCGAACAGAGTAAGGTCCGTAGCATATTCCGGATGTGATAGATGCTCATCGCCGATGCGTACGACCTGGTTCGGAAGGCATAGGTAAGTGGCCTTGTTGTCCGAATCATAGACCATAGAAGCATTTTCCTCCGAATATTCACCGAAAAGGCTGTAATTGATTTCCCGGACGATGCGGATGTCCTGTCCGTTGATATTGACAAGGCTCGCCTCCTCGTCGCCCACGAACCAGTAGTTGCGACCGTTCGCAGGAACGACCCCGTGGACACCCTCCAGGGCTGCCAATGCGGTATTCATCGCCTCGTAAGGGATGAAACGGCCCTGCATCTGCTCGTAGGTGAAATATTCCTTGCCGTTATGGACGCAGATCGCACCGTTGACCTTGAAGAGCTTCAGGCCCTTGCCCCGGACTCCCCCGATTTCCTCGAATTCCTCTATATCCCCGACACCGGTCAAAGAATCGTTGAGCCTCACCTTCTTGATGCCGCCGTGGAAATGCTGGCACCAGATCTCGCCGTTGCTGTCTATTTCAATCTGGCGGGTCAGCGAGAGGCCGTTGATGGAATTGCGGAAAGCCCAGCGGCCATCGGCAGTCTGGGAATATATGTTCAGTCCGGAATATGTACCTTCCACCAGATAGGCGTTGCCGTCGGAGAGATAAGCCCTCCTGATGCAGAACGAACCGATATTCCTGACATCCTGCTTCTCCTTGTAGGAGTTTTCGCCGATTATGGACAGCGTACCGGTGTTGTTGCCCGAGAGCACTTGATCGCCGAACGCGCTGACATACCAGACCTGGTCCTTGTCGTTGCTGAGCCGCTTGAGGTTCCCTCCGCTCCAGACGAACAGTCCCTGGTTGGTCGCAAGATAGAACCGCCCGCCGTGGTCGAGGACATCATATACCATTCCGATATCCTCCTGGAAAGGCTTGTAGCGGGACAGAGCTGAGTTGCTCTTTATCAATGAGATACCATCGTCCAAAGCCACCCAGACATTCTTGTCTCGGTCTGTTGTGAAACCGAGCACGGTATTGTTCTGGAGGCCGTTCCTCGTGTTGGCGGACCACTTGAGATGGCCCAGGGAATCGCATGCGAACAAGCCGTCCGTGACCGATCCGAGCAGGTACAATCCTTCAGGAGTCCTGCAGCCACGATTGAAGGTATTGGACCTCAGCTTATCCTCGAAGTCAGTCACCAGCCGAGTCAGGGAGCCGGACTTGTGATAGACCTTGAGACCGTCGCTGAGGGTGAGCAGGAGAATATCCTCTTCACCATACGGGAGCACCGACACGATCTGGCCGCCCTGCCCCGGATCTCCAATGATTTCTTCTCCGAGGGTCCCGTCAGGATTGACAGTGAAGAAGCCGCCTTCGATCTGCTGCGACCACAGCTTTCCACGGACGCTGAAAAGGTTGAGTGGGTATATTCCTCCAACTGTGGTAACCTCCTTACCGTCAAAGGTATAGAAGGCGCTGAAAGACTGGAATACTATGGTGCCGTCGGCGGTCTTGCAGATATTCCAGACATCGTCATCTCCGACCTTGTCTTTCTCCAGGGTGTCGGAGAGCGAGACATACTTCTCAGCCTTGCGGTCCCAGTAGCCGAACTGGCGGTAGGCGCCGATATAGATCCTGTCGCCGTCAGCCATCACGGAGCGGACGCAGTTGCCGTTCACGAGGTCATGGAGAAGCCATGAATGCCCGTCGAATTCCAGGAGCCCTTTGCCGTTGCCGATGATTATGACTCCGTCGTCCGCCTGGGCAAGCGACCAGTTCTGCTTCGCCGCATGGTTCTGCCTTACCGACCAGTTCCGCACGATCGGACTGAACGGCAAGCCCTCCGCTCCCGCTATCAAGCAGGACATCAGCAGGAATATGGACAAACAGAGTCGCTTCATTTAATCTGCAATGGCGGATTTGATGGTCGAGACGATGTATCGGATGTCGTCGTCGGTGACGAGCGGGCCGGCAGGAAGGCACATCCCGACCTTGAATATTCCTTCGGAAACGCCGTTGACATAGGCTGGAGACTCCTTGTACACCGGCTGCTTGTGCATAGGCTTCCACACAGGACGAGCCTCGACCTGTGCAGCGTCCAGGAAGGCGCGCATAGCCTCCACGTTAGCATTCGGCTCGCAGTCAGTATGGGCAGAACCCGTGGCGTGGATAACTCCGGCGGCGCCGCCGATGGCCTTCGTCACAGCCGAAGCATAGGCATTCTCCTGACCCTTGACCTTCAGACCCGGATCCAGGGTAATCGTGCAGAGCCAGAAGTTCGAATCGAAACGGGCGTCAGGAGCCTTGTGGACCTTTATTCCAGGAATATCGGCCAGAAGCTCCTCGTAAAGAGCCTGGACGTGCTTGTGGTGCGCAATGTGTTCATCCAAAACCGTCATCTGCCCCCTGCCGATTCCGGCACAGACATTCGAAAGACGATAGTTGTAACCGATGGCCTCGTGCTGGTAGTACGGATACCCTTCGCGAGCCTGTGTGGCGTACCAGAGGATCTTGTCCTTGGCAGCCTTATCCTCACAGACCAGAGCCCCGCCGCCGGAAGTCGTGATCATCTTGTTGCCGTTGAAAGACAGCACCCCGAACTTGCCGAAGGTGCCGAGCACTCTCCCCTCCCAGCGGGAGCCGAAGCCCTCCGCAGCGTCTTCTATCACAGGAATATCGTACTTCGTCGCAATATCCATGATCCTGTCGATGCGATACGGCATGCCATAGAGAGCCACCGGGATTATGGCCTTCGGCTTACGTCCAGTCACAGCAATGCGGTCCACGATAGCCTTTTCCAGAAGGTCCGGATCCATATTCCAGGAATCAGGCTCCGAGTCCACGAAGACCGGAGTCGCTCCGAGGTAGCGGACCGGGTGCGACGAAGCGCAAAAGGTGAAGCTCTGCACCCGGACCTCATCGCCCGGGCCCACGCCGCACCCGATAAGTCCCAGATGCACGGCCGCCGTCCCCGAACTCAGGGCCACGACACGCTTGTCCTGACCGCAGAAATCCTCCAGGTCCTTCTCGAAACCATTGACGTTCGGACCGAGCGGCACCACCCAGTTGGTGTCGAAAGCCTCCTTGATATACTTCATCTCATTGCCCGACATATGGGCAAGGCAGAGATAGATCCTGTTTCTCATTCCATATCCTTTCTACGGGTGTAAAATTAGCAAAAAACATCGATATTGGCGAATATCGATGTTATCTTGGATAGCTTTCAACCCGAGTTCTCAGGAAACGGGGCCGGAATATACGATACGGATGTCGGCGTCCTCATCCCGGTACAGGGTTATGGACAGGTCGAACTCCAGGGACTTGCCGTCATCCGAAATACGGTAGCCGTTCAGGTGGGCTCCTGAGACGCCTTTGTTGCCGCTGATGTAATCGTCCCCATCGGTACGTTCCAGAGGGAACTTTATCGAAACGACATCCGGGAGGTCCAGTTCCACCTCGGTCACATAGTAGCCTATGTGGCCTTGTTCCTCTTCCCGGCAGCGCCAGCTGGCTATCTTTACACGGGTTTTCCCGCCGTCCT
>JAGDBQ010000034.1 GCA_017958985.1 Bacteroidales bacterium | reverse complement strand
CAGGGTCTTGCTCTTTTCGACCGTAGGCACGACGCTGTTCTTGTATATCTTCTCGATGATGAGCGGAACGGCGCACATTATCGTAGGCCTCACGTCCTTCATCGCTTTCATCAGGATGGAAGGAGTAGGGGGCTTCTGGATATAATACACGCATCCTCCGACATACAACGGATACAAGACGCTGAAAGCCATCTCATAGGTGTGGGACATCGGAAGGATCGAAAGCCAGCGGTCCTTCTTGCCGGCTTTCTGGGCGTGATAAGCCGCGATTATGTTCTGGCAGAAGTTGCGGTGGCTCAGCATTACGCCTTTAGCCTTGCCGGAAGTACCTGAGGTATAGATGATTGATGCCAGGTCGTCCGCCTGTGGATCCGCTCCGTGGCCCTCGCAGGTGAACGCGTGGTCGTCTTTCTTTATCAACTCGAAAGTCTCGATGTCGATCACGAGCGTCATCTTGTCCTTCACCTCGTCGCTGAGCTTCTTCAGCATCCTCTTGGAGATGAATATTGCCTTGCAGCCTGAGTGCGTCAGGATATTCGTGACTTCGCTCTCCGATGAATCCGGAAGGATAGGGACCGTTACCCTGCCGAAAGGAACGCAGGAAAACATCGCCACCGTCCAGTTGGGCATATTGTTGGACAGGATGGCTACCTTGTCGCCGGCGCTGATGCCGAAGCGGTTGAAACGCTGCGACAACTCCAGGCACTTGTGCTTGAAACTCTCGTAAGTATATTCCTGTCCGCCATCCACGAAACGGGCCATCGGCCTCCCGGCGAAGTTGTCGGTCGCGTATTCGAACAGTTTGGCCAGGGTAGTGACGTAATTCTCCCTGCTAGCCTTGAATAGTCTTCCCTTTGACATCAGAATCAGTGTGTTACGTAACCATCCGGGTGCTTTCCCGTCAGGTGCATCTGTTCATAAATGGCCTGTATCCGCTCGGTGTCAGCGCGTGCGTCGTCGGTGAGCTCCACCTTTTCTCCGACGCTGACCCGTTTCGTGCCCCAGTCGAAGTAGCCCAGATAGACCGGACAGCCCACTTCCTTTGCGATGAGGTGGTATCCCGTCTTCCATTTCCTGACCGGCTTGCGGGTCCCTTCCGGCGCGATTGCCAGGACGAAGGAATCCTCGTTCTCCATCTGTGAGATCAGGCTCTTGACGAGTGTTGAGGCATTCCTCCTGTCCACGGGTACGGCACCCAGCCGACGGAGCAGGGGACCGACGGGCCAGAAGAAGAACTCCTTCTTTATCATCACCTTGCACTTCTGGGCATCGAAGGCTGTATAGAATAGGTAGGAGATTACGAAATCCTTGACCGAGGTATGGGGCACACCGAGTATGATGGCCTTCTTGTCGGTCACCGGGCCTCCTACCGAGGTCCATCCTTTCTTCCTGAGCAGCCAGCCGCAGAATCTACTCCATCCTGACATATCCTTCGCTTTAGATGTTCACGTCCTCCAGCTCTTCCTCCGACCTCAGGTTGGCGCGGATGAAGTTCTGGCGCTCGATAGTATTGTCCCCCATATAGAAGGCCATTATGTCGGAGATGGACTCCTCATCGGCCAGCTTCACGAGGTCAAGCCGCATATTCTCTCCGATGAAGTCCACGAATTCGTCGGAGGATATCTCACCCAGGCCCTTGAACCTGGTTATCTGTACTGCCGTTTTCAAGGACTTGATGGCAGCCTCTTTCTCTTCCTGGGAATAGCAGTACCTCCTTTCCTTCTTGTTGGCCACCCTGAACAGGGGAGTCTGGAGGATATGTACGTGCCCTCTGCGGATCAGGTCCGGATAGTACTTCATAAAGAAGGTAAGGACGAGCATACGGATGTGCATTCCGTCGTCATCGGCATCAGTCGCCACGATGATGTTGTTGTAGCGGAGATTGTCCAGGTCGTCCTCCACTCCGAGAGCTGATATGAGCAGGTTGAGCTCCTCGTTCTCAGCCACTTTCTTGCGGCTCTCCTTGTAGCAGTTGATAGGTTTGCCGCGGAGGCTGAACACCGCCTGGTAGTTGGCGTTGCGGACCTTCGTTATGGTACCGGAAGCGGAGTCT
>JAGDBQ010000033.1 GCA_017958985.1 Bacteroidales bacterium | reverse complement strand
TGCCAGAGGGCCGGTGGGGGTGCCCGAGCGGGTCAGGCATGACGGGAGGGCGGGGATGCCCGAACGGGTAGGGCATGACGGGAGAGGGCATGACGGAGGGGGTGACTTAAGTCTTGCGACTTAGGTCACCCCCCGGTCTAGAAAGGTTATTGGTGCTCCCGGCAGAGACTTGAACCTGCGACCCACTGATTATGAGTCAGTTGCTCTAACCAACTGAGCTACGGGAGCGAAGGCCCGACGTTAAAGTCGGGGTGTTGGACGTCACACCTTGATTTCGACCTCGACGCCTGAAGGCAGTTCGAGCTTCATCAGAGCGTCGACGGTCTTAGCGTTGCTGTCGTCGATGTCCAGAAGCCTGCAGTAGGCGGCAAGTTCAAACTGCTCGCGGGACTTCTTGTTGACGAACGTTGAGCGGTTGACGGTGAAGATCTTCTTGTTGGTAGGAAGCGGAATAGGACCGTTTACCTTAGCACCAGTAGCCTTCACGGTGTCCACGATCTTAGCGGCTGACTTGTCAACCAGCATATGATCGAATGATTTGAGTTTGATTCTGATTTTCTGACTCATATCAAAAATTGTTGATTTCTTTTAAAAAAAACTTTGTGTACTGTTACTCGTCATCGTCAGAGAGCCTGTAGCCGCTCTTCTCGATAATTTCCTTAGCAAGATTGGCCGGGACCTCGGAGTAGTGGTCGAAGGACATCGTGCTCGTTGCACGTCCGGAAGACAGGGTCCTGAGGACCGTTACGTAACCGAACTGCTCTGCGAGCGGAACGAATGCCTTGACTATCCTTGCGCCGTTGGCCGTGGAATCCATTGCCTGGATCTGGCCGCGGCGACGGTTGAGGTCACCGACTATATCGCCCATATAGTCCTCCGGAGTTACTACCTCGAGGGACATTATAGGTTCGAGAAGAATCGGCTTGGCCTTCGGGCAGGCGTGGCGGAAAGCCATACGGGCTGCCATTTCGAAGGAAAGCTGGTCTGAATCGACAGGATGGTAGGAACCGTCAAGGACGGTAACCTTCATCGACTGGACTTCATATCCTGCGAGGACACCGTTGGCCATCGCGGACTTGAAGCCCTTTTCGATGCTAGGGATGAATTCCTTAGGGATATTCCCTCCCTTTACCTGGTTGTCGAACTGAAGTCCGGAAACGCCTTCATCGGCAGGACCTACCTCAACGATGATATCTGCGAACTTACCACGGCCTCCGGTCTGCTTCTTGAAGACCTCGCGGAGCTGTACGGTTCCGGTGATGGCCTCCTTGTAGTTGACCTGAGGAGCACCCTGGTTGATCTCGACGCCGAATTCACGGCGGAGACGGTCCACGATGATATCCAGATGAAGTTCGCCCATACCACTGATGATGGTCTGACCCGTCTCGTGGTCGGCCCTGACGGTGAACGTAGGGTCTTCCTCGGCGAGTTTTCCGAGAGCGACGCCGAGCTTGTCGAGATCCAGCTGGGTCTTTGGTTCGACAGCTATACCGATGACAGGATCCGGGAATACCATCGACTCGAGTACGATAGGATGGTTTTCGCTGCAGATCGTGTCCCCGGTACGGAGATCTTTGAATCCGACGGCTGCGCAGATGTCTCCCGCCTCAACGAAATCGATAGGATTCTGGTGGTTGGAGTGCATCTGGTACAGACGTGCGATCCTTTCTTTCTTACCAGTGCGGACATTATAGACATAGGAGCCGGAATCGATGCGGCCGGAATACATTCTCATAAACGCGAGCCTGCCGACGAACGGATCGGTCGCGATCTTGAATACGAGAGCGCAGAACGGCTGATTGACATCCGGAAGGAGGTCTTCCTCGTTTCCGTTCTTAGGGTTGGTACCCTTTACGACACCTTTGTCAAGTGGAGACGGAAGGTAACGCATCACTGCGTCGAGAAGGAACTGTACTCCCTTGTTCTTGAACGAAGAGCCGCAGCACGCAGGAACGATCTGCATTGCGATCGTACCCTTGCGGAGAGCCGCGATGATCTCGCCGTCTGTCAGGGAATCAGGATTCTCGAAATACTTTTCCATCAGGGCCTCGTCGCATTCGGCAGCGGCCTCGACGAGTTTGTCCCTCCACATCTCAACTTCTCCCTCCATTTCTGCAGGGATGTCCTTGATCTCATAGTTTACCAGCTCTTCGCCGGAATCGTAATAAACCGCTTTCCTGGCGATGAGGTCTATGATACCCTGGAACTTGTCTTCCGCCCCGATAGGCAGGCAGACAGGGACGGCTTTGGCTCCGAGCTTGGTGTGGATTTCTTCCACGCAAGCGAGGAAATCAGCTCCGACACGGTCCATCTTGTTCACATACGCGATCTTCGGAACCCCGTACTTGTCGGCCTGGCGCCATACGGTCTCGGACTGAGGCTGTACGCGGCCTACCGCACAGAAAGTAGCGATGGTTCCGTCGAGGACGCGGAGCGAACGCTCCACCTCAACGGTGAAATCGACGTGACCCGGAGTGTCTATCAGGTTGACCTGATATTCCTTTCCGTCATAGTGCCAGAAGGCTGTGGTGGCAGCGGAAGTGATGGTGATACCACGCTCCTGCTCCTGAACCATCCAGTCCATCGTTGCGGCACCGTCGTGTACTTCACCGATCTTGTGAGTCTTGCCGGTGTAGTACAGGATACGCTCGGACGTAGTCGTCTTGCCGGCATCGATGTGGGCCATGATGCCGATGTTCCTGGTAAAGTTGAGATCCCTTTGAGCTGCCATTTACCAAGTAAATTAGAAGCGGAAGTGGGCAAATGCCTTGTTGGCCTCTGCCATC
>JAGDBQ010000032.1 GCA_017958985.1 Bacteroidales bacterium | reverse complement strand
TGTTTTTCCAAGGCAGCAATGAATTGATTCCCATATCCGCTAATGTTTGAAGTGTCTTTCTCCCGTGAACAGCATCGCGATACCGAGTTCGTTGCATTTCCGTATCGAATCTTCATCCCTGATGGAGCCGCCCGGCTGGACTATGGCCTTTACGCCATACTCGGCGGCAAGGGTTACGCAGTCGTCAAACGGGAAGAACGCGTCCGATGCGAGAACTAGCGTTGGCTGGACAGCCGCTCGTGCACAGTCAAGTGCTGCAGCGTGCTTGAGGGCGATTTCGGCTGAGCCGATGCGGTTCATCTGGCCGGCGCCTACACCGAGTATCATTCCTCCTGCTCCGACGACGATCGCGTTGGATTTGACGTGCTTGACGATCCTCCAGGTGAAGCCCAGGTCCCTGAGCTGCTCCTCTGTTGGCTTAATATCGGTAACGCATTGACCGGCAGTCACTTCGCAGGTCTCCAAATCCTGGTTCTGGACAAGGAGGCCTCCGTTGACGCTCGTGCAGCGCATCTGCTGCTTCACGTCACCTTCCATATCCACCTCCAGCACCCTGAGGTTCTTCTTTGTGCAAAGCAGTTCAAGTGCATCGGGTGCGTATGAAGGGGCCATCACGATTTCCAGGAATATCGGCTTGAGCAACTGGGCGAGTTCGAGATTGACTTCCCTGTTGAAAGCCACGATTCCGCCGAATATGGAAGTCGTGTCTCCTTCGTATGCCTTCTTCCAGGCATCCACGATGTCGGTCCCCACAGCAGCACCGCAAGGATTCATATGCTTCAGGCCCACCGCAAAAGGCTCTTCCTTGAACTCCCTCACTATGTCAAGGGCCGCATTGGCATCCTGTATATTGTTGTAGGACAGCTCTTTCCCATTGAGCTGGCGAGCGGTAGCCAAGGAATACGGGGCCGGTTTCAGGGTCTTGTAGAACTTAGCGCTCTGGTGAGGATTCTCTCCGTAACGGAGAGGCTGGCATTCGTCATATTCCAGGAACAGCTTCTCCGGAAGGCCGGCTTTCGGACGCATCCAGGAAGCTATCGCGATGTCATATTCCGCAGTGTGGGTATAGGCCTTCGCGGAGAGTTCAAGGCGGGTTTCCCTGGAGGTATGGCCGTCAGCCTTGAGTTCCTCCAGTACCTTTGCATAGTCCTCCGGATTGACGACTATGGTCACTGATTCCCAGTTCTTTGCGGCGCTCCTCACCATCGACGGGCCTCCGATGTCGATATGCTCTATGGCATCTTCCATCGTCACGTCCGGCTTTGCTACGGTTTCCCTGAATGGATACAGGTTGACACAGACCAGGTCGATCGTTCCGATTCCATTCTCCTCAAGCTGGCGCATATGGTCGGGAATATCCCGCCTTGCCAGGAGGGCTCCGTGGATCTTCGGGTGAAGGGTCTTGACCCTCCCGTCGCAGATCTCAGGGAATCCGGTCACGTCGCTTACGCTGGTCACCGGGATACCTGCCTCTTTCAACATTTTCATCGTGCCGCTGGTAGAGAGTATCTCCCATCCGAGCGATACGAGTTCACGGGCGAAATCCACGACGCCCGTCTTGTCACTCACACTGATTAAAGCTCGCATTATATTCTTAGTAACTTATTTCAAAGACTTGCACCAACGGGCGCTTGCTGCTTCGCAGCCCTGTACGGGTAAATGCGCCCTTATGTTGCAAGTCTTTGACCTACAACTATTTAATAACGACTCCTGGGGTATCGGTCACGCGGCCGATAACGGCGGCCTTGTCGCCGTGCGAGGCCAGTATTCCGATGGCCTTGTCGGCTTCTGACTCGTCCATCGCCAGCACCATACCTATACCCATATTGAAGATGTTGAACATCTCCCTGTGAGGGATATTCCCGTACTTCTCGAGGAAGTTGAATATCGGGAGGATGGTCCAGGTGCCTTCCTCGACTTCGATGCCTTGGCCTTCGAGGAGGATGCGCGGGATATTTTCGTCGAAGCCTCCTCCGGTGATGTGGGCTACTCCGTGGACGTCGCAGTTGCGGATTACATCCAGTACTTGCTTGACGTAGATCCTGGTCGGAGTGAGGGCTACCAGGCCGAGGGGTTGTTCCGGGTCGAGTTCCGGATAGACTTTGAACAGGTCGAGGGCGTTGTCGGAGAATATCTTCCTCACAAGGCTGAATCCGTTGCTGTGTACTCCTGTGGAGGCTATTCCGACGAGGACGTCTCCTACTTTTACCTTGGTGCCGTCGATGAGTTTGGATTTCTCGACGACTCCGGTGGTGTATCCGGCTATGTCATATTCTCCGTCGGCGTACATTCCGGGCATTTCGGCGGTCTCGCCTCCGACAAGGGCGCATCCGGCTTGGCGGCAGCCTTCAGCCACTCCTGCGACTATGGCTTCAACTACTTCCGGACGGGTCTTTCCCTGGGCGACATAGTCCAGGAATACAAGTGGTTCGGCTCCTTGGGCGAGGACGTCGTTGACGCACATTGCGACGGCGTCGATTCCGATGGTGTCGTGTTTGTCCATCGCGAAGGCTAGCTTGAGTTTGGTGCCTACTCCGTCGGTGCCGCTGACAAGGACCGGTTCCTTGATGTCAAGGGCGGAGAGGTCGAACATACCGCCGAATGAGCCGATATTTCCCATTACTCCGAGTCTTTTCGTCGAATCGACGTGCTTGCGGATGCGGCGTACGACGTCGTATCCTGCTTCAAGGCTTACTCCTGCCTTTTCATAGTCAACTGCCATAATCTATTGAATATTACTATGTTTTACTATTACTCGTTTTGTCCTGCGTCATCCTGCCTGCGACCTTGCGCCAACGGGCGCTTGCTGCTTCGCAGCCCTATACGGGTAAATGCGCCCTTATGCCGAAGGTCGAGGCCCATTACCAGCAAATACACCTTCTCGTTTTGTCCTGCGTCATCCTGTCTGCGACCTTGCGCCAACGGGCGCTTGCTGCTTCGCAGCCCTGTACGGGTAAATGCGCCCTTATGCCGAAGGTCGCAGTCGCGGAAAGGGCCGAATACAAATTTAGTCAATAATGGGGGAATATACCACCGATAATCGGGGAAGATATCAACAATCTATCCGTATATTTCGCGGAGTACCGCGAGGGACCTGACGTTCACCTTGGATTCGGTGTGGAATTCGATGTATTTGAGGATGCTTTCGGCAATCTCATTGCGGTCGGTCCCCTTGAGGGGCAGCAGCATCGCCTCCGTAAACGGCTTGGTCAGCAAGGATTCTATGCTGCGCAGATGGTCTCCGGCGAAAGGGGCGATCAGGGCCGGGTCCGGGTCGAATCCCAGGGCTGTGCACAGGTTCAGGAGGAACAGGAGGTGGAAGTTGGCGAAGTCGCTTCCCAGAGCATCCAGGGTCAGGACCTGGCCTTTGAGCCAGTCGGCAAGCCCGTCTTCATTGGTCTGGTCCTTCACCACCCTGTAAAGCACCTCGCTCAGGAACAGCGTGATGGTATTCTTGTGGATATTGCCCCTGATGCCGTTCAGCGGGGCCACACTCACGAAATTACGGGCCCACCAGAGGTCGGACCTGGGGTTTTCGGTCACCTCGGCTTCAAGGATATTCAGCGGCAGGAAAAGCGCCATTGCCGTCTTGGGGCTTACGCGTACAAGGAAGCCCCTCCTTCCGAACTCCCTGCTGAGGGTGTGAAGGACTATGGAGTTCTCTCCGAACTTGGTGTGGTTCAGGACTATGAGTTCAGCCTTGGTCCTCATCGCCCTTGCGGATTGAAAACAGATAGCCGGCCATCGCACGGAGAGCTTTCCCTCTGTGGGAGATCTCATTTTTCTGCTCTTCGGTGATATCCGCCGCCGTCAGTCCCGGATACTCGTCGGGAATGAATATGGGATCGTAGCCGAAACCTCCCTTGCCGGACTTTGCACGGGCGATCGTGCCCTCCATCGTTCCTTCGAACTGATGCACTTCACCTCCGAGGATCAGGGTCACCACGCTGCGGAAACGTGCCCTGCGGCTGACGGGACCGGTCTCTGGACAGGCCGCGGCTTCGAGGGCTTCCAGCTCCGAAAGGACCTTGTCCATATTCAGGTTGAAATCCTTGGAGTCTCCTGCGTAGCGGGCGGTATATACTCCCGGTGCGCCTCCCAGGGCGTCCACTTCCAGGCCGGTATCGTCGGCGAAGCAGTCGCATCCCTTGAGGGAATACAGGAACTCGGCTTTCTGTAAGGAATTCTCTTCCAGGGTGGTACCGGTCTCGGGGATATCTTCGGTGATGCCGAAATCAGCCGGTGTGAACAGCTCGAACCCTTCTCCAAGGATCTCAGCCGCTTCGCGCAGCTTTCCGCGGTTGCCAGTTGCAAATACTATCTTGGTGGCTTTCATAGATACAAAGATAGAAAATTCTTAACTTTGTTTCTTGGCACTGAAGTTGTGCTGCCCGAATCATTGTATGGATAAAAGAATAATCGCAGCCACGCTGGCAGTATTGGTCAGCTCTGCAACCTTTGCACAGTCACAGAGTTTCAAGCTCGGAAAATGGACCGAAATCCAGAATTCCATCCTGAAGGAACTAAGCCGTTCCTATGTGGACTCCCTGCCGGTGGACCGTATGGAACGCGCCGGTATCGATGCCATGCTCGAGAGCTTGGACCCATATACAGAATATATCCCGGAAGAGGACAATGAGGACCTCCAGATGATGATCGCCAAGACCTATGGCGGCATAGGTGCGATAATATACAAACCGGACAAGGACGGGAACGTTATCATCAACGAGCCGTACAAGGGATCCCCTGCCGAGAAATACGGGCTCCGGTGCGGCGATGAGATCCTTGAGATCGACGGGCAGTCCACCCACGGCCTGACCAGCGCCGAGTGCTCCGAAAAGATGAAGGGCAAGCCGGGTACCACCGTGAAGTTCAAGGTCAAGAAAGTGCGCACCGATGAGATCGTGGACATCGAGGTCTTGCGCGAAAGGATCCATATGCCCGACATCGAATATGCCGGAATGCTGGAGGATGGTACAACAGGCTACATATACCAGAGCGGGTTCACTGAGAATGTCTCCGGAGAGCTCCGCAATGCGTTCCTGAAACTCAAGTCCCAGGGTATGAAGAAGCTCGTACTCGACCTTCGCGGCAACGGTGGCGGGCTTATGAGCGAGGCAATCAACATCGTCTCCCTCTTTGTTCCGAAGGGCTCCCTGGTGGTTTCTTCCAAGGGTAAGTCCGATGCTTCAGTGACCCACTACAAGACGACCAACGACCCTATCGACACCGAGATTCCGATCATCGTGCTGGTCGCTTCCGGATCTGCATCCTCTTCCGAAATCGTCACCGGGGCTCTCCAGGACCTCGACAGGGCTACCGTGATGGGCACCAGGACGTTCGGTAAGGGCCTGATCCAGAGGATTCTGCCGCTCCCTTACAACGGACAGCTGAAAGTTACTATCGGCAAGTATTACACTCCATCGGGACGCTGCCTGCAGGCTATCGATTATTCCCACCGCAACGAAGACGGAAGCGTCGGACATATTCCCGATTCACTGACCCACGAGTTCAAGACGGCCCACGGCAGGACCGTACGCGACGGTGGCGGAATCACTCCCGATGTAATTGTTCCGGGACACGACTACAGCCGCCTGACTTATTCCCTCGTATATTCCGGGATCATCCAGGACTATACCCTGGAGTTCGTCCGCAAGCACGAGAGCGTGCCGGAGGATTACCGTCTGACCGATGCGGATTGGGATGATTTCGTGGCTTTCGCCAAGACGAAGGATTTCGACTACCGTTCAAGCGCCAAGACCTACTTCGACCAGATGAAGAAGGAACTTGACAAGGACGGGCTGTCCAAGAATATGAAGGATCAGATCGCGGCGATGCAGAAGGCTCTGGAGATGGACAAGGAGACATTCCTGGAGCTCAAGAAGGACGAAATCGTTCCGTTCATAGAGGAAGAGATCGCTGTCAGGTACCACTTCCAGGAGGCCGGCATCAAGGTTCGTGTACGCTACGACGACCAGCTCAAGGCCGCCCTTACCAAACCCTTGATCAGCTTCTAGGGTGCGCATGAAGAATGTTTTTACTCTTTCGTGTTGCCTTTGTCTTGCACTTCTGGCTGCCTGTTCCTCTCCGCAGGAACTAAGGCTCCTCGTGGGAACATATACTGAGGGCACTTCCGCGGAAGGAGTATATCTGTATTCATACGACACGAGGACTGCAGAATGCAAGTTGCTGGACTGCGCCACCTCGGGGAATCCCTCTTTCGTGATTGCCAGCCCGGATGGGACGATGGCATATTCTGTAAACGAGTTCAATGACGGAAGGCAGGGCGTAAGTTCGTATGGACTCTCGGGCAATACCATTCAACTGCTTGACAGCGTTGTGATTCCAAAAGCGGAACTGGACGGAGAAGACCCTTGCAACCTGTTGTATACAGGAAGTACCATCGTGAGTTCAAACTATTCCGGAGGGACTGTAAGTGCATTCCCGCTGGACGAAGGCGGCAGGATTCAAGGACCGAGTCAGTTCAAGGGCGGCGGCATAGGGAGCGGAGCCCATATGCATTGCGCGGTCGTTTCTCCAGACGGGAAGTATATATTCGTGACAAATCTCGGAAATGACCGGATCCACCGTTTTTCCCTGGAGGAAGGCGGTTGTCCGCTTGGAGAGGAATCCCTCGCCTGGAAGAATGAGAAGGCTGAGAAATATGGTCCGAGACACATGGTGTTCAGTGCCGATGGACGGTTCGCCTACCTGCTATGTGAACTCAGCGACCACCTGGTTGTCTTTTCATATTCCGACAATACCCTCGAGCCCATCCAGGATATCCTGGCATATGACGGCGACGGCCACGGCAGCGCAGACCTCCATATAACTCCCGATGGTCGCCACCTGTACACGAGCCACAGGCTCAAGGAAGATGGTATTTCTTGTTTTTCAATAGATTCCCGTACCGGCAAAGTGACCCGGAAAGGATATGTGCCGACCGGCAGGCACCCTCGCAACTTTGCCATCTCACCTGACGGCAGGTATCTCCTCTGCGCTTGCCGCGACAGCAATGTAATTGAAATCTACGCCATAAGAAGGAACGGCAGCCTTCGCAACACCGGGAAAACAATCGAGCTTGGTGCTCCGGTCTGCGTGCAGTTCTATCAGGCTTCCACGAGTTCGTAGTCGAGGAGGCGCTGGTCGAGGTTGGCCGACTTGACGCGGATCTTCACAGGGTCGCCCAGACGGAATACCTTGCCGGTACGCCGGCCGGTAATCTGGTACTTGGATTCGTCGAAATCAAAGAAATCCGAGCGGATGTCCCTCAGTGCCACCATACCCTCGATCATCTCCGGCTTGATCTCCACGTACATACCCCATTCCGTAAGACCTGAGACAGCGCCCTCGAAGGTCATTCCGACCTTGTCCTGCATATACTCGATAAGCTTGTACTTGATGCTGTCGCGCTCCGCGTTCGCCGCGATCTGCTCGCGTTCCGAGGCGTGCTGGCACTGGCCCTCGTAATATTCCTGGCTCTGGCTCTCGCGGTTGGCCAGGTACATTGAAAGCAGCCTGTGAACCATAGTGTCCGGATAGCGGCGGATCGGGGACGTGAAGTGGGTGTAGTACTTGAACGCAAGGCCGTAGTGGCCGATATTCTCCGTTGAATATACCGCCTTTGCCATCGAGCGCAGGGCTATCATCTGGAAAGCGTCGCATTCAGGCTTGCCCTTGGCAGACTCCAGGAGCGTGTTGAGAGATTTGGCGATATCCCTTCCGTTGCCGGTAGGTCCCAGCTTGTAGCCGAAGTTGCCGACGAACTCGCCCAGACCGGCGATCTTCTCAGCGTTAGGCTCGCCGTGGACACGGTAGACGAAGGTCTTGGCCGCCTTGTCTGCCTTTCCGTCCATCCTCCCGGAAGTCGCAATGAATTCCGCTACCGAGCGGTTGGCAAGGAGCATAAACTCTTCGATCAGCCAGTTGGCTTCCTTGGTAACTTTCTCGTATACCCTTACCGGACGTCCTGCCATATCGACTTCGACTTTCATCTCCGGGCGGTCGAAGCTGATCGCTCCGTTGGCGAAACGCTTCTTGCGGAGGATCGTGGCCAGCTTGTGCAGCTCGAGGATGGCTCTCTTTATCTCTTCAGGTATGATGCAGCCTTCCAGGACTCCCTGCCCCATAGCCGCGGCGTTACGGTCTTTCAGCTTCGCGGCAGCCTCCGGCGAGGCCTCGAGTACGGGATCCTTCACCGGTGCTGACTTACCGTCTGTTCCTCCCCTCAGCTCCATCCCGAGGGAGGCCTCTCCGTTGTCTATGATCTGCTGGGCAGTCTCATAGGCGAAACGGTAGTCCGAACAGATCACCGTGCGCCCGAACCAACGGCCCAGGATCCTGGCATCCGGAGATATCTCGAACACGGCCGAGAAAGTCAGCTTGTCCTCGTTCGGACGAAGCGAACAGAGCCTGTTGGAAAGCTTTTCCGGAAGCATAGGGACAGTCCTGTCCACCAGATATACCGAAGTCCCCCGTTCCTGGGCGACCTGGTCCAGCGGGGAACCGGGCTTGACATAGTAGGAAACATCGGCGATATGGACGCCCACTTCGAAATTGCCGTTGTCAAGCTTGACGAATGACAATGCATCGTCGAAATCCTTGGCATCCTCAGGGTCGATGGTGAAAGTCAAGGTCTTACGGAAATCACGACGGCCGGCAAGGTCTTTTGTAGTGATCTTTTCCGAAATCTCCTCTGCAGCCTTCTCCACTGCCGGATCGAACCTGTACGGCAGTCCATATTCGGCAAGGATGGCGTGCATTTCCGTCTCGTTCTGCCCCGGTTCTCCAAGGACATCCACGATATGTCCGGTCGGGTTCGGCTCCTTGCGGTCCCAACTGTCGATGACGGCGGCCACCTTCATTCCCTTCTTCGCACCTTCCGGAAGCGTATTGAAATCTATCGATATGTCGTAGGGCATAGTCTTGGACTGCATAAGCACCCAGGCCTGCTTTCCGACGGTATGGAGTATTCCTACGAAAGGAGTATGGCTGCGCTCGACGATCTCCACGATCTCGCCCTCGCGGCGCCTGACGGTCTCAACAGGCTGAAACCCCTTACCCTTGGAACCCTTGCCACCTTTGCCGCCTTTGGCGAAGGAAGGTTTCTCCTGAGTCTTCTCGCGGGTGACCACGCACCTCACCGTGTCGCCGTTCAGTGCGCCCCTGGTCTTGGAAGCCTTTACGAATATATCGTTGTCAGTCCCCTCTCCCACGATTACGAACACATACCCGTCTCTAGTCATCTGGACCCTTCCGGTCACCTCCTCGAATCTTTTCTTCCCAACCTGCTTCGAGCCGAACTGCTTGTCGCGGCCTTTCTTTAAAGCCTTCCTTCCTTTCTTCATTTCTTAAAATTGCTAAATACCTAACAAAGTTACTAAATTCCGACTATCTTTGCATAAGAACCCGACGATAATAACTTTTTTGGAATATGTCTGATATCAGAAACGACAGCAGAATCGTCCTGACTCTGGATGCCGGCGGCACCAATCTGGTCTTCGGTGCAATGAAAGGCGGAGAGTATTACGGTGAGACCCTCACACTCCCATCGAATGCAAGCAATCTCGACCTGTGCCTTCAGGCTATGGTCCTGGGATTCGGAACCATCATCGAACAACTTGGAGAAGAGAAACCGGTGGCCATCAGCTTCGCCTTCCCGGGACCGGCTGACTACCCCAACGGAATAATCGGAGGCTTCCTCCCGAATTTCCCTTCGTTCAGGGACGGAGTCGCTCTCGGACCTTTCCTGAAAGAGAAGTTCGGAGTACCTGTATTCATCAACAACGACGGCGACCTCTACGCTTATGGTGAAGCCCTTGGCGGAGCCCTGCCTGAAATCAATGCCAGGCTCGCGGAAGCAGGAAGTGCAAAACGCTATCACAACCTCATAGGATACACTTTCGGGACTGGTTTCGGTGTCGGAACCGTGATCGACGGGCGCCTCAACAGGGGCGACAATTCCTGTGTGGAGACTTTCTGCCTGAAGCATCCTGACTGGCCGGACGTCATAGTCGAAGACGGTGTCTCGATACGTGCGATAAAGCGGGTCTACGGAGATCTTTCCGGACAGAAAGACCATAATCTTTCTCCTAAGGACATCGGTGCGATCGCAAGGGGTGAGGCTCCTGGCGACAAGGAAGCCGCCATCAAGGCTTTCGACAAGATGGGAGAAGTCGCAGGTGATGCGATGGCAACGGCAGTTACCCTTATCGACGGCCTGATCGTAATCGGAGGCGGAATAATGAACAACGCAGAATTCCTGATGCCTGGAATCCTCCGCTCTATGCGCGCAAAGATGCACCTCCTCACCGGAGAAGAGCTGAACCGTGTCCAGATGAAGGTTTACAACCTCGACAACGCCTCTGATTTCGAAGACTTTGCACGGGGAGAAGCCCGTACCATCAAGGTCTACGGCAGCGACAACGAAGTCGTCTACGACCCACAGAAACGTGTCGGTGTGATGCGTTCGAAGATAGGCGCCAGCAAGGCTATCTCCCTCGGAGCATATGCCTTCGCCCTGGCGGAACTTGACAAATAACCTGAAATGGACCTGTATCCCCTGAAATTCAAGCCCTGGCTCCGGACAATGGTCTGGGGCGGCGAAAAAATCGCAAAGTTCAAAGACATATTCACGACGATCAACCGCATCGGTGAGAGTTGGGAAATATCGGCGGTCGAAGGTCACGTGTCCGTGGTGGCGAACGGCCCTCTGGCAGGGAAATCCCTGACGGAGCTTATGCATATGTTCAAGTCCAGACTTGTTGGAAAGAAGGTCTGGCACGACACCGGCGACGAGTTCCCCCTGCTCATCAAGTTCATCGACGCGAAGGACGACCTGTCCATCCAGGTTCATCCGGGTGACGAACTCGCCGCCAGGACCAACCCCGGGATGAAGGGCAAGACCGAGATGTGGTATGTGGTCGGGGCGGACAAAGGTGCGCATCTGCTCAGCGGCCTGACACAGGAGATTTCTCCCGAGGAATATGAGGACAGGGTGCGTGACCACACCATCACCGATGTCCTCGCCCACCACGATATCGCTCCCGGAGACGTATTCTTCCTCCCTGCAGGACGTATCCACGCCATCTGCGCGGGATCGTTCGTGGCCGAGATCCAGCAGACTTCGGACCTGACCTACAGGATCTTTGACTACGGGCGCCTGGGTCTGGACGGCAAGCCTCGTGACTTGCACATCGAGCAGGCCAAGGAGGCCATCGACTACACCGTCCACGATGATTACAAGACAGAGTATCTGCACAGGAAGAATGTCGAGACTCCCTGTGTCAGCTGCAAGTATTGCACCACCACGCTGCTCGATGTCGACACGGCTTGCGCCAAGGATCTTTCGAGCCTGGATTCATTCCTTGTGGTGATGTGTGTCGGGGGTAAGTGTACACTCATCGATTCCGAACCGAACGGACTCGACTATGCCGTCGATCTCCGCCAGGGGGAAACCGTCCTGATCCCTGCTACCTCCACCGGCATATCAGTGCGCCCCGACGGCTCTATGACCTGCCTCACCAGCTGCATCCAGTAACCATTCCCCCACCTCCGTCATTCCCGGCTTGACCGGGAATCTAACGGCTTGACCGGGAATCTCCCCGCATCCGTCATTCCCGGCTCGACCGGGAATCTCCCCGCATCCGTCATTCCCGGCTTGACCGGGAATCTAAC
>JAGDBQ010000031.1 GCA_017958985.1 Bacteroidales bacterium | reverse complement strand
GTCCATTGCTGGAAAGCCTGGATAGAGCCGTAGTTGTTGACATCCCTCTGGGTGTTCCCCCAGATCAACTCCTGGTTCCACCTGAGATTGAAGGCGCAGCGGAGAGTCATATCCGTGAGCAGGGAGTCGCACATACGGTAGCTCGAGGCTATTGTGGTCTTGTCGAACAGCTGGAAGTTGGCTTGCTGGGCGGCATTGATTGCTTCTTCGCAAGCAGTTACGGCAAATCTCCAGCGCTCCAGCTTCTCTTCCTCGGTCTTTGAAGGGAAGAGTTGTTCTCCGCGGTCGTCCACGAGGGCGGATTCTTCTTCGTTGCCGTTGAACAGAGGGCTGGCTGCATAAACCGCAACCCTGGCCTTCAAGGCGGCGCAGATCGGCCTGGTGATCCTGCCGAGTTCATCGTTGGACTGCACGGTCACAGGAAGGTTCTCCATCGCCTGGTCCAGCAGGGAGATGATATAGTCGAAGCAGTCGTCGATGTTGTCACGGTACATACGTACGGCCTCCATATCGGAATCGATCGGCATGCTCTCGCGTATGATCGGGACAGGCCCCCATTTGCGTACCAGGTGGAAATGGTAATATGCCTTGAGGAAAGTAGCCTCGGCCTTCCACTGCATCTTCTCCTGGAGCGTCATATCCGGAACCCGGTCTATGTTCTCCACGAGGATGTCGCAGCAGCGGATGCCCTTGTACATATCGGCCCAGTCGTTGGCCCTGACGTTCGAGGCGCTCTGGAAACCCCTGGCTATCTGGAAATAACCATTAGGTACACGGGCGTTCGTATTGGAAACGATCCTACCCACAAGGTCCCAGAGTTCATCGCCGGTAAGCATCGCGGAATCGTGGATCACGTTGCCGTCCACCGGCATATAGGAATAGCAGGTTCCAAGATAACGGATAGCTGAAGAACGCAGGTTGAAAGCCATATCGATACGGGCTACTCCGTCGTCAGGAACCACGTCGAGATATTTGTTGCAAGACACGGTCGTGGAGAGAACCACGGCTGCCAAAGCGAAACATTTCAGTATATTCATATTCTTCATAGCTCTCTATTATTTGAAGGTCACGTGGAAACCGATATTGAAAGTACGCTGGATCGGGTAGTTGAGACCTGATCCTGCAAGTTCCGGATCCCAGAGCTTGAAGCGGCTCCAGCAGAGCATATTGTTGCCCTGGAAATAGACTCTGGCACTCTCGATCCTCCATTTCTCGGTGAGCTTGAAAGGAAGGGTGTAGCCGATTTCGAGCTGTTTCAGGCGGAGGAATGCACCGTCGCGCATCCACCAGGTGCTGGTGGCGGAGTTGTTGTTGTTGGCATATGCGCTGTAGCGCGGCCAGAGAGCGTAGATGTCACGGTTGTCCTCGCTCCAGTGGCTGTCGGCATATGCCTTGAGCAGCTGGGTGTTGTGGACGAACGGAGCCGTACCGGCGATATTCCTGGACGGGTTGTAGTTCGTGCTGGCGTCGATCCAGAAGGATTCGTTCGCCAGTCCCTGGAAGAATACCGAGAAGTCGAATCCCTTCCATCCGAGGGAGGCTCCGAAACCGTAGATGATCTCAGGAGTGGTCGGAAGGCCGATCGGCACCATATCGGCTTCGTTGATGATACCGTCGCCGTTGACGTCGGTGTACTTGATGTCACCTCCGCCATACTGGCTTCCGAAGGCAGACTGTGAAGGAGAGTTGTCTGCTTCCTCGTCATCGACGAACAGACGCTCGGCGATATATCCCCAGGTCTGTTTCAGGGAATATCCGACGTGCTGGCGGTAGCTTTCAGCATATTCAGGCTCCTCATACTTCAGGTAACTGCTGGTCGAGTAGGTGAAGTTGCCTCGGGCGGAAGTCCATAAATCCTTGCTCCAGACCTGCTTGTAGTCGGCCTGGATATCCACACCGTGAGCCTTGGCCTCACCGATGTTGGCAGAGATGGCAGCCTCCAGACCCATCGTTTCAGGAATGTCTGCCCTGGTCATGAAGATATCGGTGCGGTGCTCCGTGAAGTACTCGGCGATGATGTCGAGTTTCTTGAACAAGCCGAGCTCGACAGCGTAGTTGCTCTTGTAGGATTTCTCCCAGGTGATGGCCTCGTTGGCATAGCGGGAGACGCTGATACCATCCAAGGTGATTCCCTGGAATTCACCGAAATAAGCCCTTCGAGCCGCACTGGTCATATTCGTCTCAGAGAGATAGTAGAACCTGTTGCTCGAGTCTCCGATGTTGTCGTTACCCACAAGTCCGTAGGAAGCACGCAGCTTAAGGTTGTTGACCACGTTGGTCAAAGGCTTGAAGAACTTCTCGTTGGATACCATCCAGGCGGCTCCTACCGACGGGAAGAATCCCCAGCGGTGGCTCTTGTGGAAGCGCTCGGAACCATTGTATCCGAAGTTGAACTCCGCGAAGTAACGCTTGTCCCATCCGTAGGTGAAACGTCCGGAAAGGCCGGCGTTCCTGGAAGGCAGGGACTTCTGCAGGGATCCGGCGTTCGCGTTGAGCTGCTCGCGGGCCGTAAGTACCAGAAGGCCGGAGACATCGCTGCGACCGAACTCCCGTGCCCAGTTGAGGCGGCTCTCGGAATACATCGTATTGGTGATGGTCTTGTCGCCCTCGGAATATGACAGGTAGTCGGTACCGTTGTCATTGATCCTCTGCACGTGGTACTCTCCGGTGTAGGAGTCGTACCTGTCAAGCGTATAGTAGAACGGGTGGAACTGGCGGAAAACCTGGTAGTAGCTCAGCCTCGTCAGGTTGAAGAGGGTCATGAAGTGAAGACCCTTCGTGATGAAGTCGAGGTCCTGGTTGAGTTCCACGGCAGCGATCATCTGGGAACGCTGGGTGTCCTTGTATCCGCGTACCAGGTCGGCGTACGGGTTGGAATACGAACCGTCGTCGTAGTTACCGAACATGATGTGCTGGATGCCGATATGGTCGTCATCGGCCGGATAGTAGGCCGGGAACAGCACCGGATCGGAATGGACGACCTGCTTGTACACAGCATCACCACCGTTGAGCGGTCCGGTATAGTCGGTGAAGTTACCGGTAAGCCTGACGGCCAGCTTGGTGGTCGGGGTGATGTTGATATCCACGTTCGACCTGAGGGTATACGTCTTCTGGTCGATATTGTTGTTGAATGAATTGCGCTTGTCGACCTTCAGGATACCCGTATCCTCGGTGAAGCCGCCCGTGACATAGTAGGTAGCCACCTTTCCACCGCCTCGTGCCGAAACGTTGGCCCTGTAAGCGGTAGAGAACTTCTTGAAGAGCATATCATACCAGTCGTTGGCAGGATAGATGAGCCTGTTGGCTCCGGGCTTCCCGGTCTGCTCGATCTTGTCATAGCTGTACATCAGCTCTCCGAGAGGGTCGCGGGTCGAAATAGCCTCGTTGTATGACTTCATATACGTCACCGGATCGGCCAGCTCCACCGTCGAAGTCGGAGACGAGATCGAAGTCTCCAGACGGGCGAATATCTTTGCCGGACCTTCCTGTCCCCTCTTGGTCGTGACATAGATGACTCCGTTCGCACCGCGGGCACCGTACAAGGCGGTCGCCGTAGCATCCTTCATGATGGAGAAGCTCTCGATATCGTCAGGCTGGAGTCTGGCAAGGTCGGTGGAAGTCAACTCGATGTTGTCGATGAGGATGAGCGGACTGGTGTTGGCTCCGAAAGTCGTGATGCCTCGGACAAAGAAGTCGGCGTTGTCCTGACCAGGTTCTCCTGAACGCTGGTAGGCGATGATACCGGCCACGTTTCCTGCAAGGGCTGTTGTGAGGTTGCTCGACGGAACCTTCAAGGTCTGCACGTCGATGGCGGTCACGGAACCGATGACACTCTCCTTCTTCTGCTTTCCGAATGCGACAACGACAGCATCTTCCAGCTGGTTCTTGTCATCGGAAAGCTTGATGATGAAGTTGGTCATATCTCCGACCTTGACTATCTGGGCGACCTTGCCGACTGCCTCGAACTTGAGGTTGTCGGAAGGCTTCACCCCAGTGAGCGTGAACGAACCATCCATATTGGTGGCCACACCCCTGGTCGTACCGGCGATCGTAACCGCAGCTCCAATCATAGGCTCACCCGTCTCGTCCTCATAGACTATACCC
The DNA here is from genome assembly GCA_017958985.1 of Bacteroidales bacterium. GTDB lineage: Bacteria > Bacteroidota > Bacteroidia > Bacteroidales > UBA932 > Cryptobacteroides. Next base: position 5,019 of record JAGDBQ010000031.1, on the reverse strand, counting down.
TTCACGGTCTTGGTCTGAGCCATCGCCGCAAGAGAAGCCAATACGAAACAGAGTGACAGTACAATTCTCTTTACTGACATATTATTAGTTAAAGTTATATGGCACTTAAAGACAAATTTAACCACTTTTCCACAAAAAACAATACTTTTGACTATCTTTGAAATTATGAAACAGACACTTCTAGCGGCAGGTTCCGCCCTGCTATTTTGCGCCCTTGTATCTGCGCAGGAACCAAAGTTCACTTCATATGTGGATCCATTCATCGGCACCGACGGAATGGGACATACCTTTCCCGGGGCTTGCGTCCCGTTCGGTGGAGTCCAGCTCAGTCCTGACACGGACACGATCCCTCACAATATCAACGGCAAATACCAGCCTATGGTATATGAGACCTGTGCCGGGTACCGTTACTCGGATCCGACCATCGTCGGATTCAGCCACACCCATTTCAGCGGTACGGGACACTCCGATCTCGGAGATATCCTCATAATGCCGACCACCGGCCCTCTGAAGTTGAATCCTGGCACCGCCGGCAATCCGGACAGCGGTTTCCGCAGCCGCTTCTCCCACGACAGCGAGAAGGCCGAGGCTGGCTATTATGAGGTAACCCTGGAAGACTACGGCATCAAGGCCAGGCTCACGGCCACACAGAGGGTGGGAGTCCATCATTATACCTTCCCCGCCGGGGTGCCCGGACAAGCCGGGCATGACGGAACGGGACAAGCCGGGCATGACGGAACGGGACAAGCCGGGCATGACGGAACCGTCACTCCCGGCTCCGACCGGGAGTCCCAGAGCCAAGTCATCCTTGACCTGATCCACTCGATCTATGACTATGACGGCAAAACCCTGTGGGCCGAAGTCCAGGTACAGAACGACAGGCTTGTCACCGGCTACCGCATCACCGACGGATGGGCCCGTACCAATTATACTTACTTCGCCATCTCGTTCTCGGAGCCTATCGTTGAATATGGCTACATCGACAGGGAGACGGTGAACTACAAGGGAGGATGGAGCAAGTTCGACCAGTCCCGCAACTTCGCGGCGATGGCCGGACGCAAGCTGGTGGCCTGGTTCAAGTTCGACACCTCCAGGAACCCGGAACTGACCGTAAAGGTTGCCCTTTCCGCCACCGGAACGACCGGAGCCCTGAAGAACCTGAAAGCCGAAGCAGAAGGCAAGTCGTTCGAACAGATCCGGAGCGAAGCCCTGTCCGCCTGGGAGAAGGAACTCTCCCAGATGGAAGTCAAGGGTACCGAAGCCCAGAAGAAAATGTTCTACACGTCCCTTTACCATACGATGATCAACCCGTCGGTCTATATGGACGTGGACGGAACCTACAGAGGCCTCGACCACGAGATCCACAAGGCAGAAGGGTTCACCAACTACACGGTGTTCAGCCTGTGGGACACTTACCGCGCAGAGCATCCTTTCCTGGCGCTCTTCAAGCCGGACCGCGACAGGGATATGGTAGAATCGATGCTCGCCCACTACGACCAGAACGTACTCAGGATGCTTCCTGTCTGGAGCCATATGGCCAACGAGAACTGGTGTATGAGCGGATATCACGCCGTACCGGTGCTTGCCGATGCCATCACGAAGGGCCTGGATATCGACAAGGAGCGTGCCCTGGAGGCTATGGTCACCACCTCCAGGCAGCCTTGGTACGGTGGTCTTGGCGACTATATGGAACTCGGCTACGTTCCTTACGACCACATCACTACCGCAGCCAGCAACACCCTCGAATATTCCTACGACGACTGGACCATCTGGAATACGGCGCGCATCGCAGGAGACAAGGAGACGGAGAAGGAATATGCAGCCAGGGCCCTGTATTACCGGAACGTGTTCGATACCGGCCTTGGATTCTGCCGCCCGAAATATGCCGACGGAACCTTCAAGGAGGATTTCGATATAATGCAGACCATGGGTGAAGGTTTCATTGAGGGCAACTCCTTGAATTTCACCTTCCACGCACCTCAGGACGTATTCGGCGTGATGGCTTTGATGGGTGGGGAGAAGAAGTTCACCGCCGCCCTCGACGAGCTATTCAGCAAGGACCTTCCGGAATATGCCTATGCTACCAACGAGGACATCACCAAGGACTGCCTCATCGGCGGCTACGTCCACGGCAACGAGCCAAGCCATCATATTCCTTACCTCTATGCCTGGACTTCCCAGCCTTGGAAGACACAGTACTGGATGAGGGAAATCATCAACAGAATGTACCGTCCTGAGATAAAGGGACTTGGCGGCAATGACGACTGCGGCCAGATGAGTGCCTGGTACATCTTCAGTGTACTGGGATTCTACCCGGTCTGCCCAGGAAGCGACCAGTATGTTTTCGGGGCTCCTTACCTCGAATATGTCAAAATCGCTCTTCCTAACGGGAAGACTCTGGAAGTCAAGGCTCCGGGAGTATCGGACAAGAACCGTTACGTCAAGAAAGTGCTTCTCGGCGGCAAGGAATATTCCAAGATGTACATCACCCACGATGATCTCCTGGCCGGAGGCACGCTTGAATTCGTGATGGCATCGAAGCCGAACAAGTCCCGCGGCCTCAAGGCCTCCGACAAACCATACTCCATGACCGCCAAGGTACGTTAACCTGTCATCTCCGGCCCCGCTTGTCATCCCAGGCTCCGGCCGGGGATCCCCGCCGAACTGCTGCACGCACAGGTGCCCTACTGGCACCTGTAAGAGGGGTTGCCGTGCAGCAGGGGTCGAAATCGAGCCCTGCTGCACACTGACCCGCCCTGGAAGGCCGTCAGAAGCCGGTCCCCGTGCAGCGGTTTGGCGAGAATAATCAAGTTTAGCGGACGAAGGTCCTGATTTCCGTTTCTGGAAGACGGACAAGAGTAGAGAGTTGACGGAAGGTCAGCTTGAACTGCCGGCGAAGCTGCTGGGAAAGCATGATTCTTTGGGTTGCATCCAATTTCCGCGTATCACGGGTATTGAATAACTGGCGGCTTAGTTCACCGCAGACTTTCCGAGCTTCAATATCCTCCAGCATCACACCCCTGTATTCCGCCATCCTTGCAAGCATTGCCTCTTCCCTGCTCTTGGTACTCGACAGGTAAACACGAAAACGGTTGCAAGTACCGTAAATGGATTCGAAACGTCCCACATCAACATAGTTGTCCGGAAGGATTAAACCATTGCAAACCAGCCAATCATCCGGTACCGAAAGGATTCTGGAATGGAGAATGTTGTTTCGCTCCCTCTTCCCCAAAGTACCGATGGATACAGGTTGGTGAATGATTCCTTTATCGTCAAAATACCATACAGGAGTATGATGACCGGTCCTGAAATACATCGACCCTGTTCCCCATCGATAATCATACGGCATAACCTGTTTTCCATCTTTTGTCGGTTGGATGATAGTATATACAGCCACATTACGCAAATAATCAAAGTCATCCCCTATCGGATACAATTCACAACGAAAGACCAGATCGGATCCTCCGCTTCTCCCTGCGGCTGCGTAGTGGATATATTGAGTTTCATAGAGGTATTTGTACTTGGTACAATCTTCACAGGTACCCCATAGCAGAACATGAGGATGACTCTCCTCGATGGAAAAAGAAACGACTACCACATTCGTATTAGCTGCACAAACGCCAACCAGGTTAAATGCAGTAAAAAAGTCTGATTCACCAAGTATGAAGTTACGGGAATCTGCGCCTTTGGCGCACATATGGAAAAACTCCTGTTTCATCACAATTCTCTCACGCCTCATTCTCCCATCATCAATGCGATGACTTCGGATGATCCGTACGGATGTAAAGTTGACGATTATTCTTGATATGCACAAATAAGAATTCACCCAAACGCAGTAGTGTGGTTTGATTCTGCGCCGACCCTTTCTCCGGATTACTCATTTTCCGCCGAACTGCTGCACGCGCAGGGGCCCTACAGGCACCTGGAAGAGGGGTCTGCGTGCAGCAGTGGTCGAAATCGAGCCCTGCTGCACACTGACCCGCACTGGAAGGCCGTCGGAGGCCGGTCCCCGTGCAGCAGTTTGGCGAGAATCATTGTTGCAGGAAATCATTATCTTTGCGAATAATCAATCGTAGTACCATGAATATCGCAAAAGGATTAGCCATTTCGGCCATTGCTACCATAACTCTTTCATTATTACCTGTTTCCGGGAGTAGCCCACTGGAATCCGTGGCCGCCCGTGGTGTTGCCACGAGTTTCATCCCTCAGTCGCGGAGCGCCAGCTCCCAATGGGAGCATCTCCCCGCCTTTGGCGTGGACCCCGTAGTGAATGAGGGGGCCGCCAACGAAACCGGTAATACGACGAGAACTGTAATCCTCGAAGGTTCCCAAGAGGCTGCTAGCCCAGGAATCGACGGGACTAAGAGGTTGATCGACGATGTGAACGTGTTCGTCGGAACCGATGGATTCGGAAACGTCTATCCGGGTCCCCAGCTGCCTTACGGAGCCATCCAGATCTCACCGGACTGCGACGACAAGGATTATGACTGCGCCGCCGGCTACAAGTATTCCAAACCGTATGTACAAGGCTTCAGCCTCACCCACCTCAGCGGAACCGGGATTCCCGACCTCGGAGACTTCCTCTTCCTTCCCGGGATGCACACGGCTCCTGAATATTCCAAGCTCGACCACGGAAAGGAGCAAGCCCATCCGGGATACTACGGAATAACCCTGGACAGCGGAGTCAAGGCCGAAATGACGGCGGCCATGCATTCCGGAATGTTCAGGTTCACATACCCGGACAAGGAAGGCGCCCTCCTGATGGTCGACCTCGACCACACCCTGAAATGGGACTGCGAATGGTCGGAGGTCCGGCTCCTGGACGAATATACGGTCATAGGCAGCAAGGTGGTTGCCGGATGGAACCCAGGCAGGAAAGTGTTCTTCGCGGCCAGGTTCTCCGAACCGATCAAGGATTTCACCATCCTGCAGGACGGCAAGCCGGTCATATATGACACTAAACGCTTCCGCAGCTCGCTCGAGGCCTGGGGCCGCAAACTCCAGGTAATCATTCGCTTC
>JAGDBQ010000030.1 GCA_017958985.1 Bacteroidales bacterium | reverse complement strand
GTTTAGTTGATTCCAGTTGCATACAAAAACGTCCTGTTTTGTTCGCTAGTGAGAACTCCAGGTCCCAGTTGTGTACATTTTCAGTCTATTTTGTACTCAAGTAAGAACTCTGGTCGCCAGTTGAGTACAATAATAGCTTGTTTTGTACTCAAGTGAGTCCTTCAGATCCCAGTTGCGTACAATAACGACCTATCTTGTACTCAAGTAAGAACTCGGGTCGCCAGTTGAGTACATTTTCGGTCTATTTTGTACTCAAGTAAGAACTCTGGTCGCCAGTTGAGTACATTTTCGGTCTATTTTGTACTCAAGCAAGATCTCCAGACCTCGCTTGAGTACGATTTCGACGTAATTTGACCTTAAGCGACTCCCTCCCGTCACCAGTTGCGTACGGTTCATTTATATTGCTTCGAGCGGAGGGCTTGGGCGAGCATCCCGGCCGGAAGGTGGAGTCCTGCAACCAGCTGATCCACGGAAAGGGAATACTTCTTATGGAGGGACGACGCCAGGCGGAAACGTTCTTCTGTTGTAAGTCGCTCTGGATCAACACCTTGATAGCCCTGTTCCAATACTTGCCCGATAATCATTTCCGCCTCTTCCTGAGTGAACGAAACCGTTTCTCCCAACTGATCGGCAACCATTACATACCCTTCGAAGTCTTTAACAAGAGCCGTAAGGTATTGTCTGGCTGTCTTGAAAACCTTGTAAAACACTTTGGTATCCACAAAACTCTGGGGCAGGACCATTCCTGTAGGCGCGTGGATCAGATAATCATCCGGAACCCTTATACGAGTGCCAAAGATTTCCCATTGCTTACGGGCAGAAAGGTCACCCGCTCTAATGGTTTTGAACAAGCCGGGAATATCTGAATAGAATATCATCGACGCTCCCCAAAGATATCCTCCCGGAACTATGTCCCTGACTTCGAACGCGTTCCGTGCCACATACACGATATTCCTGCGCATATGGGTCTCATCTTCCACAGGAATGAGCCTGAAATCATAATCATTTGGAAGCGGTTGATATCCGTCTTCACGTAATCTTCTGCCCGCTCGGTATTTCAGATAATCGAAAGCGTCCACGCAATCTTTCCCTTGTCCGGAAAGGAGCATATGGACGTGAGTCCGCATAACTTGGTAAGTATGTACTTTAACCGGATATTTCAGCGGCAAGATTGAAATGGCATTCACGAGATTCACATATTCAGCATCATTATGACAAAGGATATGCTCTTTCCCGTCCGTGCAAAGATGAAAATATCCCTTTTTCCAAGTTCGATACGTGACTCTTCGTTTGTTTCTCTCATTCATAATGTCTTGTTTTTTAATTGTTTATCCTATTATTTCTATTGAAACAGTTCTCAAGTTGGATCTCCGGTCATCAGTTGCGTACAATTTCGGCCTGTTTTGTCCTCAAGTGAGAACTCCGGGCGCCGGTTGAGTACATATTCGACCTGTTTTGTTCGCAAGTGAGATCTCCGGTCATCAGTTGCGTACAATTTCGGCCTGTTTTGTTCTCAAGTGAGATCTCCAGGTTCCGGTGGAGTACATATTCGACCTGTTTTGTTCGCAAGAGAGAGCTCAGAAGACGAACCCGACAAGGGAGGCGAGTTCGACGAGGCAGGCGAGTTCGGTGAGGAAGACGAAGAAGACGAGGGAGGCAAGCTCGGCCCGGGAGGCGCGGAGGGGGTGCCTTCGACGGCGGCGAGGGTGGCGACGGAGATCCGGGCGGCGGTGCAAGGGCGCAGGGCGGAGTAGCAGGAATACAGGGTCGCACCTGTCGTGAAAACATCGTCTACCAGGAGGATGTGTGAATAGCTCGCGACGTCCCTGATCCTGTTCCGGCGCACCCTGAATGCACCTTCGACATTCCTTCCTTTGTCCCCCACTGCCAGGGTCGCCTGCGAGCGCGTCCGCCTAACACGGAAAAGGATATCGTTCCTCAACCGGGCATCCAGGGACACCGCGAGTTCTCCGGCAATCACCTCCGCCTGGTTATATCCCCTTGTCCACCTCCTCGTCCAGTGAAGAGGCACGGGAATCACAGCATCCACGTCCCTATACAGTACGGAAGATGCCATCTCCTTACCCAGTCTCCCGGAGAAGTAGCGTCCCGCCTTGATGTCAAATCCATATTTGAGACTCTGGGTTATCTTCCTGTAGCCTGTAGATGCACGGTAGAAGAACAAGGCGGTTGCGAAACAGTATTCCCCCTCCTGAACCATTGAATTGAACCGGTCTGCCATCTGGTTATGGGAGAGGTTCGAGAATCCGGTCCGGGGCAGGTCCGCCAGGCAGTTGATACACAGGTGCTTCTCGTGAAGGGCAAGGACAGACCCGCAAACCAGGCACCTCCGGGGAAGAAGCAGATCGGTCAGCCCTGTCGTGAAATCGGCTAAGGAAAGGTCGGTTTTCATAGTTTTGAGGTTTCCGCAATAATATGAAGAAAAACCATCAATCTTGGAAAGAAACGGAAATTTGAAATTAACTTTGCAAAAATCATCTTTAATGAAAAGAATCCTGACCCTCGTGACGGCAGCGGTATGTTTTACCTGCTCTATGGACTCCATAGGACAGACGGTGTCATATCCTCCGGAGCTGAGAGCGACACTGGGCGGATTCGACAAGCAGGTGACCGAGTGGTACGCCCAGAATGGGTGTAATATGATGGAGCCCGCAAAGGAAACCCTCGAAGCCAGGATAGCCATCCCTTGCTGCCCTCAGAGCGAGATTATCAGGAATATGGTCAGGATGGCCGGAGGAACTCCGGTAATGATGCCGGGGCTTGAAGAGATGGAGAGTCCGGCTGCTGAATTGCATTCGCTCGCTTCCGGCTGGGACGGAGTATTCCTGCCTGACGACTGGGTGAAAGATTCCGATACATATTCCCTGGCGGTTTATAAGACCGTGGCCGACCTGAACCTGCCATATATCGGTCTATCAAAAACTTCCGTGAAGATAGACGCCGGCCTCAGGAGGCTTCCCTGCAAGATTCGCGACACCCGGGAGCTGGTCTGGAAAGCCAGGACTTTCAGGCAAGCCAAGAGCCTTATGGACGAAATCTTCTCCATCGACACCCATTGCGACCTACCTGAAAATTACGGCCGAGGGTGGTCCGTGGGCAAGATGGGTGTCAGCATGTGCAGCGTTCCCAAAATGGATTACGGCCACTTGAGCGCACAGGTCCTGGCCAGCTTCCTCTGGCAACATTCAGAAGATGCGGCCGGGAACAAGAAGGCTCTTGCCCAGAACCTTAAGCAGATAGCACAGATAAAGGACGATATATCCAAGCATTCCAATCTCTGCGGGCTGGCCACGACTCCCGAAGAAGCCCTCGCCCTGAAGGAAGAAGGGAAAAAAGCGTTCTTCATCGGAGTAGAGAACGCCTATGGCCTTGGCGGGGATATAGCCAGTGTAAGGAAAATGAGAGATTCAGGAGTAATATATGTCACCTTGTGCCATTTCTACGACAATGCTGTCTGCAACACTTCATCCAAGCGCGGCAGCAATCCTTCTAAAGGCCTGACCTCATTCGGGATCAAACTCGTGGAAGAGATGAACCGGCAGGGCATAATGGTGGACCTTTCCCATCCTTCCGAGGGGACGTTCTGGGATTGCATCAAATACAGCAAGGCTCCGATAATATGCTCCCATTCAGGGGCTAAAGCAATATATGGCCACAACCGCGGACTTGACGACAGACAGCTCAGGGCACTGGCCCGCAACGGGGGAGTCATACAGGTCTATGCCGTCCCGGAATTCCTTACGGCCAACCGCGGCTCTTCTACCATAAACGATATGATGAAGCATTTCTTCCATTGTGTGGAAATAGCTGGTCCTGAGCACGTTGGGATTGGAAGCGATTTCGACGGAGGTGGAGGAGTATGGGGCTGCAACGGCGACAACGACCTGATAAACGTCACCGTCTTGATGCTCGAGCACGGCTATTCAAAAGAGCAGATCAAAGGCTTCTGGGGAGGCAATTTCCTGCGCGTCCTTTCGGAAGTCCAAGCCCTACGGAAAGACTGAGGCCTAGTCAGGCCGGAGATTCCCGGTCGAGCCGGGAATGACGGGAAGGACGGATGGTTGCGCTGTCAGGTCCCTGAGGGCTGGTTGTCTATAGCCTCCGGGCGAATAGGAGGCGAAGGTATAGCGGTGCCCGCCGAGGGCGGCGGTGCTGCGAAGCAGCAGAACGGCGTGTGTCTGACGACCGTTGGACGGCTTTTCAGAAGCCGGTCAAAAGGGAGGAGTCAGCCGTTCAGCAACTGAGGCGGAAAGCACCGCCCTTCACCGACGTCAGCCCGGGGCTATAGGCAGCCAGATGAGACCTCCGGGTTTAGTGTTGGGCGGGGATTCCCGGTCAAGCCGGGAATGACGGGAGGGGATTCCCGGTCAAGCCGGGAATGACGAAGGGGATTCCCGAACGGGTCGGGAATGACGAAGGGGGGTTATTTCTTGAGCCAGCCTTTGAGGGCGGAGAGAGTGAGGACGGCGAGTCCGGCGAGGAAACAGAAGCCGACGAAATACCAGCCATAGCCGCTTGCAAATGCCATCGGAGAGAACGTCACCAGAGCGATCTCTACCGGAGCTATGTACAGGTAAGCGAAAGCGTAATCATCCAGGCAGCGACTCTTGCTTTCCGGGTCGGTAATCCTCAGGAGCGCCATACCCATAGCCATCGTACCAGTGAACCACCCCCAAGTGAATATGGACTTCTCGAACCAGTATTCTTTGTGGATCCTGGCCCCGACGAAGAATACGAAGAACAAGGTAAGAAGCAGGCCTGCAGCGAGCAGGACAAGGAGAGGGACCAGGAACCTGGCCACGATCTCCAGCTTTATGGAAGCCACGCCGAAAGCCACCAGATAATCGGTGAATGCACCTCCCAGATGCCCTACGATAGGTTTCGAAACATATTCGTCGAACCTTGCCCGGTTGAGGATCCATCTCGCCAGAAGACCGACGAGGAACGCACAGCTGAACACCGGAAGCATCAATGAAGGCCAGAAATGGGAAACGAGCTTGCTGACCCCGTAGCCACCTGCCGCTATCATTGCAACGATAGCGATATTGAACGTCATCGAATCTATGGATATGGCAGAAAACGAGGCCTGCCCCATACTGCTCCGCTTGTCCTTCGGAAGGATTCCCGTCCTCAACTCTCCCGGAAGGTCGGAATACCGGCTCAGGAAAGTAGCCTTGCCGTGTCCTGCCCCCCAGGAAATCAGCCACATACCGATTACGACCGAAGCGATTATACCCACGGTTGCAGCAGTCATCGCAAGACTCTGCATCTGTTCCAGGCCATATTGCCCGAAAGACTGCCCGATCGCAGCCGCCGTCCCGTGTCCTCCGCAGAATCCCGCCGGCATCGACAGGCCGAGCGCAGGATCGGCTTTGTACCATAGGGAGAATACAAGGAACCCAAGGATGCCACCGAGCGCCCATTGAAGCAGCATGCCCGACTGGGAATATGCCCACATCCTTCCTATGGACCCTTTCTCCCCTTCCGCTTCGTGCCTTCTTGAAGTAAGGGGCAAAGTGCTGAATACCAGCGCTATTAGTATGCTGGCATAAGTACCCGTATTATCTGACAGGGGAAGCCAGCCAAGAACCTCGGGTCCAAGAAGCAAAGCCGCCAAGCCGGCAAGAAGGCTTGGCGGGATAAACAATTTCTGGATAAAGCGGACGTTCGCCCTGAGGAGTTTGCCCAGTAAGAGCAGGATCGAAACCAATCCTACATCCACCAGGAGCATCCAAGGAGTAAACATACGAAGGTCCGTTACATATCGAGGGTCAACTGGTCGGAAGCTTCGGAACGCATCTGCTCGAATCCATTCACCGTCTCGAGATCCGGATTGACGATAACGTCGAAATTCTGGATCAGAAGCCTGTCTCCGTTAACGATTTCCTGGACGAATCCGCCCACTCCGACAATCGCAGGAATACCCAGGCCGGACGCCAGGACGTGGATCTGCCCGTCGTGGTCCTCCTCCTCGGTGACGATTCCCTTCACATTCCTGAAATCAATCAGGGCGGAATCCGAAAGGGATATGGACTTGGCGACAAGGATGCTGCCGGCAGGGATGTCCTCGAACGGATTCCTCTGCCCACGGTCATTGACCACGAAAGCCCTTCCTTTCGCGAATCCTTTGACTCCTGTCCCTCTGACTGTCATATGATTCCTAATAAATGACCTTGATCCAAGGGAACTTCTCGGACATCGTCTTCATGGTCTCGATCGGAATGTCCGTGCAGAGATAGTCGGCTCCGAGATAGCAAGCCAGCACGAAATCCTCGATCTTGTGGGTAGGCCACAGACTGACGATCATCCCTTCCTTGTGAGCCTTTTCGACCATCTTGCGTGAAGTACCGTCGGTGGTAGCACCTATTCTCTTGATACCCAATGCTTTCGCAAGGGCGATGGACATATCGTTGATAGGCTCGTTGGTAATCATAAGGCACTCTGCTCCGTATTTGGACATCAGGTAGCGAAGGCCGCGGTAGTCGCTGGAAGTGAAAAGATAGGTTGCTCCTTCCGGCTTGTTCTTCATCACGGTCTTGTAGAGCTTGTCGCAATATTCTTCAAGCCTCTCCTGCGGATACAGTTCGACCGGCTTGGTCTTCAGTTCGAATTCCACGTACAGCCCGTCCGGACGGCAGGTCTTGAGGAACTTCATCAACTCGTCCAGGGTCATCAGCCTGTGGCCTCCCTTGGTCTCCAGGGCAAGCAGTTCCTTGAGAGTCTTCTCCTCGAGGACTCCGGTACCATTGGTGGTGCGCTCAAGCGTGTGGTCGTGGTTGATGATAAGGTATCCGTCCTTTGTCATACGGATGTCCGTCTCGAAGCCGTTGTATCCGGCGTCCCTGCTGGCTTCGAAAG
>JAGDBQ010000183.1 GCA_017958985.1 Bacteroidales bacterium | reverse complement strand
GTTCCATAGTCAACAAATACGTGATGGACGGGGAAAAGCAGAAGGACAAATACAAGAACGTCAACTGCAACGTAGTTACCGTGGACGCTATGGTTCAACTGCACCTGAAGTACTTCAGCATATACGCGAAGTATTCTCCGATGAGCGTGATGGACAAGAACTACTGGCCTGAGTTCCAGACCTGGACGGTCGGACTCGCCTTGTAGCACCTCTCAGGCTACCTCTCTATCGTGGCTTCCCGGTCAGGGCCGAGGGAGATGATGGAGATCGGGACTCCGAGATAGTCTTCCATAAACTTCACATAGTCCTTGAATTCCTGCGGGAGTCCGCTTTCCGAGCGGACGCCCGTAAGGTCTTTCTTCCATCCCTTGAATTCCGTATATACCGGCTCGATTCCGGTCGATATGTCAAACGGAAGCTGGTCCGTTTCCTTGCCGTCCCGAGTGGTCCTGTAGGCGGTGCAGACCTTGATGGAGTCGAAATCGTCAAGGCAGTCGGACTTCATCATTATCAAGTCGGTGACTCCGTCGACCATCACTGCGTACTTCAGGGCAACGAGGTCCAGCCATCCGCAGCGTCTCGGCCTTCCGGTAACCGCACCGAACTCGTGGCCTACACGACGCAGCTTCTCACCGGTCTCGTCATTGAGTTCAGTAGGGAACGGGCCTGAGCCGACACGGGTGCAGTAAGCCTTGAATATTCCGAACACCTTTCCTACCCTTGAAGGAGGGACTCCCAGACCCGTGCATACTCCTCCGATCGTCGTGGAAGAGGATGTGACGAAGGGGTAGGATCCGTAATCCACGTCCAGCATCGAGCCCTGGGCTCCTTCGGCGAGCATACCCTTGTCTTCGGACAGCCATCCGTTGACGAAGAACTCGCAGTCGACCAGTTTGAATTGCTTGAGATACTCTATGGCTTCCATCCATTCGGCTTCACCCTTGTCCGGATCGAAGTCGAAATGGAGGTCGTTCAGCAACTGGATATGGCGGGATTTCAATGCGGCGAAGAGACTGTGGAAATCAGGAGAAAGGATATCTCCCACCCTGAGTCCGTGGCGGCTTATCTTGTCCGTGTATGTAGGGCCGATTCCCTTGAGGGTGGAACCTATCTTGCCTTTGCCCGCAGCGGCTTCATAGGCCGCGTCCAGGAGCCTGTGGGTCGGCAGGATCAGGTGCGCTTTCCTGGAAATCACGAGTTTACCCTTGGGGTCGATACCTGTCTTGAGGATATTCTCGCATTCTTCCTTGAAAGTAACGGGATCCAGGACCACACCGTTGCCGATCACGTTGGTGGATCCTTCCCTGAATATTCCTGAAGGAATGCTCCTGACTACGAAACTTTTACCGTCGAAATGGAGGGAATGGCCTGCATTGGGCCCTCCCTGGAACCTGGCCACCGCTGGATAGCGGCTGGCGAGGACATCCACGATCTTGCCTTTTCCTTCGTCTCCCCATTGGAGACCCAGGACTACGTCAAGCTTTTTACTCATATTCTTTAGAATGGGAGGTCGTCGGTTGGATTGTCACCGAGGGAAATATCCATAGGTTCCTGCTGGGGAGCTGCTTGTACTGGAGCCGGCTGTACCGGGGCCGGTTGCTGGTAGCTTGGCTGCGGAGGTTGCTGGTAGCCTCCCTGGACGGGCTGTGCGCCAGGGTTGTCTGTCTTCTTTCCCAGAAGCTGCAGGTTGTCCACGGTGATTTCGGTAGTGAATCTCTTGTTGCCGGTCTGGTCCGTCCAGGACCTGGTGCGCAACTTGCCTTCGATGAAGACCTGGGTCCCCTTGCGGATGAATTTCTCTGCCACGTCTGCAGAATTCCTCCAGGCTACGATGTTGTGCCATTCAGTGTTCTCACGGAGTTCTCCGTTCCGGTCACGATAACGTTCAGTGGTTGCGAGGGTGAACTGTGCCACCTTCGTGTTTCCTGAATTCGGGTTGTTTCCATCAAGGTAACGTACTTCGGGGTCTTTTCCAACGTTACCGATCAGCATTACTTTGTTCAGTGACATACTTTCCTATACGTTTTGTTTAACGTATAAAGATAAGCATTATTTCTGAATCTAGAAAGCAAAACCGACGCTGAATACCAGTGCCCTGTTCCTGGTCTCGTTGAAGAGATCCTGACCGATGTTCGCGAGGCCGAACTCATACCCGACGCTTGCATAGAGGAATGAATATGAGACTCCGCATCCGAAGGCAAGTCCGCTGTCACCACGGCGGAAATAACCGTTGTCGAAGGAACTGAAAGCCTCCCTGTTGCCGTAGTCCTTGATCTCGCCTCCGACACCGAATCCGAGGTAGGCTCCGACGTACGGCTGGAAGACCGCTCTTCTGCCGGGAGAGAATACATAGTACTTCAGTACGAGCGGAATCTCCAGGTAATCAAGCCCATATGTGAATTTACCCCCGGAATTGCGGCTGCTGCCGCCTTTCTCCACGTAGTAGAGGCCGGATTCGAAGGCCACGTCCGGGGTCATATTGAATCCCAGCGCCAGACCGGCGCTTATGCCGGTCTGTACTCCTCTGCCGTCCAGTTCTTCTGATTCGGATGAGACGTGCGAACCTACGACACCGAACTTGATGCCGCCGTACCAGTCGTTATAGAAACGACCTGGTCCGAAACCTCCTCTGTCATATCTTCCCGGGCCTCCGAAGCTGTTGTAGCGTCCGGGCCCTCCGACAGGTCCTCTTCCTCCGTAATATGGCTGTGCCCCGGCGGTCAGGCTCAGGACCGCGAGGGTAGATAAAAGTGCGAATATCTTTTTCATATCCAGTCAGATTTAAGTATCTGACCAGACCTAACCAAAAACCGTTCCAAGGAGGCAGCCCTTCATAGCTTCGAGGTCGGGCTCGAGGCCGGTCATCAGAGGATAACCAGTAAGTGCTTGATACAGAAGCCATCTGGAGCCGGGTATATATATTCCTTCGGCTGCAGCCAGCTTCATTCTGGCTTCCTCGTCGAACGAAGGATCCTTGTAGTTGGCTTCCAGTATGACCTTGCTGTCGCACGAGCAGCCTTCCTGCTGGAAGTCGTCGGCCGTGAGCTCGTTGATCTGGGGCAGGGCTGCGGGAATCGTGTATATGACGAGGTCGCATTCCCTGACGGCTTCCTTGAAATCGGCCAGGGGATCCACGAGGAAACCATATTCAGGCATAGCTTCGGCAATGTCACGGGCCTTTTCCTCCGAGCGGTTCATAAGCACGGTTGCAAAGCCGAGTTCGGCCGCTGCGACGGCTGCAGCACGTCCCGCTCCTCCGCAACCGACTATGAGTGCCTGTGGCTGGGAGGTGAACCTCCTGCCGAGGCTCATAAGGAAGAACTGGTGGATCTTGATGTAGAAATCGCTGCCGTATTCCTTGATAAATTCTTCGACTATGCCCGGATAATAGGCTTCTGCGAGCGCGATGACTATACCCGTGAAGTCGGAATTGTGCGCCGCGATGCCTTCCGTGGTCTTGACCAGCAGGTTGGAAGCTCCTATCCTGGCAGCCGGTCCGCTGACCAGGCCCTTACCGAGTTCGGACAGTTCTTCTACCTTGGCATATGCCTTCTCCTTGAACGGGGCTGTAACGTTGATTGCCGAATATTCCTTGATGAAAGTCTCCCAGGAGGCGTCGAAGTCGCTTCCTTCGATAAGGTCGTATGAATACCGGCTGCCGTCTTCCTGCTCTTCGTTACGGTAGGCGGCACGGAAAAGGGAGGGACTCCCGGATTTGGAGATGGGGTCTCCTATCAGGCCGAATTTACGCATTATGTATCTGGGGCTTAAATGAACTCCTCACGCTCCTTGATGTCCTTGATCCTGAGCTGGAGGGTGGAATTGCCGCGGTAGTAATTCTCTACTATCGAGTAGCAGATGTCGAAAGGATTGCCTGCCTTGATGTATTCGAAATAGTCGGCCATATTGAAGGCGATGGCAGGAATCTGGTGGAAAGGCTGCTTCTCGTCGATCAGGTCGAGTTTCATATGCACTCCTCCGGCTCCGACTTTACGACCGTTGCCACCGTCGGAGACATTCTCTGTCAGGAATATAGGGTTGTTGTTCCCGGGTCCGAATGGTTGGAACTGCTTCAGGAGGCGGAAGAACTTCGGAGTGATCTGGCTGAATTCGAGCTTGGCGTCGATCTCGGTTACCGGGGTCAGCATCTCTTCGGTGATCTTCTCCCCGATGAACTTGTCGATGCGCTTGACGAATTCCTTGAGGTTGGCTTCCTTGAGGGTAAGTCCGGCAGCATATACGTGCCCGCCGAAATTCTCCAGGAGGTCGGCGCAGCTCTCTATCGCTTCGTAAAGGTCGAAGCCGGCCACGCTCCTGGCCGAGCCGGTGATGAATCCGTTGGACTTGGTGAGGACTATGGTAGGCTTGTAGAACGCTTCCACGAGGCGGGAGGCCACTATTCCCACGACGCCCTTGTTCCAGGTCGGGTTATATACTATCGTGGCGGCCTTCGTCGAAAGGGCGGTCCCTTTCTGGACCATTTCCAGGGCGTCCTGGGTTATTTCCCGGTCTATGCTCTTGCGCTCGTTGTTGTTGTCGTTGATCTGCTCTCCGATGACATTGGCGAAATAGTCGTCGGAAGCGGTCAGGAGTTCGACGGCCAGGCGTCCTGTCTCCATCCTTCCGGCAGCGTTGATGCGCGGGCCGATCTTGAAGACTATGTCGTCGATCGTAAGATGTCCGGGCTCCAGCTTGGACAGGGTAGCCATAGCCAGGAGTCCCTTCCTCGGATTCTCATTCAGCTGCTTGAGGCCGAAATGGGCGAGTACCCTGTTCTCTCCCACCATAGTAACCAGGTCTGCGGAAATGCTCACCACGAGCAGGTCCAGCAGGGGAGTCAGGGTCTCGAAAGGTATTCCGAATTTCTGGGAATATGCCTGGACAAGCTTGAAGCCTACTCCGCAGCCGCTCAGGTCGTCGAAAGGATAGGAATCGTCCTCGCGTTTCGGATCCAGTACGGCCACTGCCGGCGGAAGGGTATCCTCCGGGAGATGGTGGTCGCAGATTATGACGTCGATGCCCTTGGTCTTGGCATATTCGACTTTCTCGTTCGCCTTGATGCCGCAGTCCAGGGTGATGATGAGTCCGAATCCTCTGTCGCTGGCCCAGTCGATGCCTTTGTAGGACAGTCCGTAGCCTTCGTCGTAACGGTCCGGGATATAGAAGTCCACCTTTGAAGAGTATCTCTTCAGGAAAGAATAAACGAGGGCTACGGCTGTGGTTCCGTCCACATCATAGTCCCCGTATACCAGGATATTCTCTTCGGATGTTATGGCCTTCCTGACCCTGTCCACCGCGACGTCCATATCCTTCATGAGGAATGGGTCGTGGAGGTCCTGGAGACTGGGGCGGAAGAAGGAACGGGCCTGTTCGAAGGTTTCGACACCTCTCTTTACGAGCAGCTCGACGAGGACCCGGTCGATTCCAAGTTCGGCGGAAAGTCTTCCCACCTTCTCAGGATCGGCCTGCTCCTTGACTATCCATTTGCGCTCCTTTGCCATAATACACAAAGATAAGGATTTAATTTCAGAATGTGAATTAAAAGTAGTATTTTTGCATATTAAGGCCGCCGAACGGCCTTTTTGATTGAAAACAAACCGACAAGATATGGCTAACATCGAACTCAGCGAGCAGGAGGTTATCAGGCGCGAGTCTCTTGCAAAGTTAAGGGAATTGGGCATCAATCCTTATCCGGCAGCACTGTATCCGGTCAATGCCTCGGCCAAGGAAATCGAGGCAGGATACGATCCGGAAAAGGGGAATTTCCAGGAAGTGTGCATTGCGGGAAGGATAATGTCACGCAGGATAATGGGAGCGGCTTCATTCGGAGAGCTCCAGGATTCCACAGGCAGGATCCAGATCTATGTCAAGCGGGATGAGATCTGCCCTGGAGAAGACAAGACGATGTACAATACGGTCTGGAAGAAGCTCCTGGATATCGGGGATATCATCGGTATCAAAGGCTTTGCCTTCATTACCCAGACCGGCCAGCTGAGTGTCCACGCAAAAGAACTTACCGTACTGAGCAAGTCCCTGAGGGTGCTTCCTATCGTCAAGACCGACGCCGAAGGCAAGGTCTATGACGGCTTCTCCGACCCTGAGTTGAGATACCGTCAGAGGTATGTGGACCTGATAGTCAATCCTCAGGTGCGCGACGTCTTCGTCCAGAGGGCCAAGATTATCGCTACGATGCGCGAGTATTTCAACGAGGCCGGTTGCCTCGAGGTGGAAACTCCTATCCTCCAGTCGATTCCGGGAGGTGCTACGGCCAGGCCGTTCGTCACTCATCACAATGCTCTGGACATCGACCTGTATATGAGGATAGCCAACGAGCTGTTCCTGAAGAGGCTGATCGTGGGAGGCTACAGCGGGGTCTACGAGTTCGCGAAGGATTTCCGCAACGAGGGTATGGACAAGACCCACAATCCGGAGTTCACCTGCATGGAGATCTATGTCGCTTACAAGGACTACATCTGGATGATGGAGTTCGTGGAGAAGATGCTCGAGAAGATAGCCTTGAATCTCCACGGTACGACCAAGGTCAGGATAGGGGAGAACGAGATCGACTTCAAGGCCGGCTACCGCCGCCTTCCTATCCTCCAGGCTATCAAGGAATATGCTGGTGTGGATGTGGCAGGAATGGGTGTGGATGAACTCCGTGCGACTTGCACCAAGCTCGGGGTCGAGTTCGATCCTACGATGGGCGAGGGCAAGCTGATCGATGCCATATTCGGGCAGTATTGCGAAGAGCACCTTGTGGAGCCGACTTACATCATCGACTATCCGGTATCCATGTCTCCTCTTACGAAGAGGCACAGGGAGAATCCGGACCTGACCGAGCGCTTCGAGCTCTTTGTCTGCGGGAAGGAACTCGCCAATGCATATTCCGAGCTTAACGATCCTATCGACCAGCTCGAAAGGTTCGAGGAGCAGGCTGCACTCAAGAGCCACGGGGACGACGAGGCTATGTTCATCGACTATGATTTCGTCCGCGCGCTGGAGTATGGAATGCCTCCTACTTCCGGACTGGGTATGGGTATCGACAGGCTGACTATGTTCATGACCGGTCAGACTACTATCCAGGATGTGCTCTTCTTCCCCCAGATGCGTCCCGAGAAAGCCCTGAAGAAAGAAGATAAGGCCGAGGCATAACGCCTCTCAAATCATATTCATTATGAAGCGGATACTTCTTCTCTGCGCGATTGCCTGTGCAGTCGCCGCGGTTGTGCTCTTCAGCGGCAGGCGCAAGGCACCCGTCGGCGTCAGTTTCCCCGAGCCGCCTGTGGAGCTTGTAGCCAACCAGGATTTCGGGATGGAACTCATAAATATGTTCAACATCATCCGCATCCCGGATGGTACATACCGTATGTATTTCATAGCCAACCCGAAGGACGGGATTGCCGAGAATGAGAAGTCCCAGAATCTCTATTACGCAGAGTCACAGGATGGCTTCCATTACGAGATGAAGGGCAAGCTGATGGACCAGCTGGTGGAGCAGACCATATTCATGGTCAAGGACAAGGATTATCCATACCGTATGGTCGCCAGTCAGTGGATCGGCGAAAAGATGCCTGAGCGTGGCCTTTTCCTCTGGAAGTCGAAGGACGGCCTGGAGTTCACCGACAGGAAGATGCTCTATGACAATCTGCACGACACCCAGAACGTGATGATCCCTCGCGGGAAACGTTTGAAACTGTATTCCAGGCTTACCCAGGAAAGGTACAGGAACCGGAGGATGACCGTCGCGGAGTTCGATATGCAGGGCGAACAGATCAGCGACACGGAGATACTGGCCGGGGACTTTTTGTATAATACGGCAGCCTGCAAGGTAGACAAGCGTTACGACCTGCTGTTCCCCACTTACTATAACACACACGGCGGTACGACGGACACCTGTTTCTTCCGTTGCTATGTGACGGACGGTCCATTCATCCGCCAGCTCCCTTGCGAGCTCAACCGCTGGGTCGAGCCTGACGAGCACTGGGTCCTGGCCTCTCCGGGCTTCGTTTTCATCGATGGAGAACGGTATCTCGCGTACAATACCCGCACGAGGTCCCACGAGACGAGTGCTACCGGTATGGTCAGCAAGTTCAAGCTTATCAAGGTGGAACTGGAGTACGAATAGGGCTTTGAAAGATGGTTGAACGTATCACTTCAGCGCAGAATCCGAAGGTAAAGGATTTGCTTGTATTGCAGGAGAAGTCCCGCCTGCGCCGTGAGCGGGGGCTTTTCGTAGTCGAAGGCCGGCGGGAGATCGGCCATTGCATAAGCGCCGGCTTCGAGCCGGACACGGTATTCGTTTGTCCGGAGATATTCGGTGAGGAGGAACTTCCGGTCTTGCTGTCCGGGAAGGAATGCAGGATTGTCTATGTAAGCCGGGATGTCTATGGGAAGATAGCTTACAGGGGAGGCACCGAAGGCATCGTGGCTGAGGTCAAGTTCAGGGAGCGCACCCTGGATGGGATCGAGTTGGGTGCGGACCCTCTGGTGGCGGTTCTGGAAAGTGTGGAGAAGCCGGGCAACCTGGGAGCCGTACTGAGGAGTGCGGATGCTGCCGGAGCCGATGCCGTGATAATATGCGACCCGCTTACGGACTTGTTCAACCCGAATCTCATCCGGGCGAGTATCGGTGCGGTGTTTTCAAGGCAGGTGGTCGCGGCCGGGTCGGAAGAGACCATCTCCTGGCTGAAGTCGAAAGGAATCAGGATACTGACTGCCCAGCTTCAGGATTCGGACTTGTATTACGATGCCGAAATGAAAGGTCCTGTGGCTATAGTGATGGGGACTGAATCAACCGGTCTCACAGACCGTTGGCGCGAGGCAGCCGATGCCCATATACGTATCCCGATGCTGGGAGAACTGGATTCGCTGAACGTGTCGGTTTCCGCCGCAGTGCTCCTGT
>JAGDBQ010000182.1 GCA_017958985.1 Bacteroidales bacterium | reverse complement strand
CAAGTACTTCCAGAAGCGCGGATGAAGGATCGCCCTTGTAGTCGCTGCCGACTTTGTCTATCTCGTCGAGCACGATGACAGGATTCGATGTCCCGGCCCTCTGGATGCCGCTCAGGATACGTCCCGGAAGGGCACCGACATAGGTCTTGCGATGTCCCCTGAGTTCAGCCTCGTCGTGCATACCGCCGAGAGCTATACGGACATATTTCCTCCCCAGAGCCCTGGCAATGGATTTGCCGAGGCTGGTCTTCCCTACTCCGGGAGGGCCATAGAGGCAGAGGATAGGAGACTTCATATTACCTTTGAGCTTGAGCACCGCAAGGTATTCGATGATCCTGTCCTTGACTGTCTCGAGGCCGTAATGATCCGCATCCAGGACCTTCTGGGCGTGTTTCAGGTCGAGATTGTCCTTGGACATCTCTCCCCAGGGAAGGTCCAGCATAAACTCGATGTAGTTATACTGGATGCTGTAGTCCGGGGAGGATGGATTGTACTTCTCAAGTTTGGACAGTTCCTTCTCGAACTGCTCCGCAACTTCCTTCGGCCACTTCTTGGCCTGTGCTCTCTGGCGGAACTTCTCGAATTCTTCCTCTTCGTCCATACCAAGCTCTTCCTGGATGGTCCTGAGCTGGTTGTTCAGATAGTATTCCCTCTGCTGCTGGTCGATTTCGCTCTTCACCTTCTGGTTTATCTCCTGCTTGATCTTGAGCAGCTGGGTCTGGGTATCCAGGGCGGCAAGGAGTTTCATCGACCTGACCTTGACGTCATCATAACGGAGAAGGTCGACCTTCTCGGGGAAGTTCTCGACCTCGATGGTAGTCGCGATGAAGTTTACCAGGAAGGCGAAGTTGTCGATGGACTTCAGGGCTCCCACAGCCTCCTTCGGAGCGAAAGAGGATGACTTGATTATGGCCGCAGCCTTTTCCTTCAGGGACTCGGCTATCATCTTGGTGCTGTTGTCGTCCTGAGGGATGATATCGTCTATATAGGTGACAGCTGCCGTAATGTACGGCACATACGACAGGACGGTTCCTACCTTTATCCTCTTGATACCCTGGAGGATGGCGGTAATGGTGCCGTCAGGCATCTCCAGGACCTTCATTATCTTGGCTACGGTTCCGTATTCGAACAGGTCTTCCCTGCGCGGATCCTCCACGGAGATGTCGTTCTGAGGCACGGCCCCTATGAAAGAGTCGCGCTTTTCGGCATCCCGGATCAGGGCGATGGACTTCTCGCGCCCGATCGTCACCGGATAAACCATATTGGGGAAGAGAACCGCGTTCCTCAAGGCCAGGACCGGCAGGCTGTCAGGCAGGTCGCCGGGATTGACCTTGATTTCGGATTCTCCCTGCATTACTGGGATTATGTTGACTTCCGCACCAGCGGGGAACATAAGGTCGTTGATATTGTCTGTATTCATAGATGTTTCCGATTATGCGCGCACGTCACTCGTCTGCCAAATTGACAGAAGGAGTCCCTTTACGGGCGCTTCTGTCCATATGGTCAATCACCGTGCCATAAAAAAGCGCAAAAGAATTTTTCATACGTCTTTGAATATTAAAAAAATAAGACTATTTTTGCAACCCCGAACAAACGACGGGACCATTTGTTTATCCTATAAATATCATTAATATTATGACAAAGGCAGAAATCGTAAATGAGGTTGCGAAGTCAACCGGTATCGAGAAAATCGCAGTTCAGTCAGTCGTCGAGGCTTTCATGGAGACAGTAAAGGGCTCTATCATCAGGAAGGAACCTGTTTATCTTCGCGGATTCGGAAGCTTCATCATCAAGCACAGGGCTAAGAAGGCTGCTCGCAACATCACCAAGAAGACTACCATGACTATTCCTGCACACGACATCCCTGCTTTCAAGCCAGCTAAGGTGTTCGTCAACGCAGTGAAGGAAGAGAAATAATCAAAAATCCATCATTATGCCAAGCGGAAAGAAAAGAAAGAGACATAAGATGTCCACGCACAAGCGTAAAAAGCGCTTGCGCAAGAACAGACACAAGAAGAAGTAAGTCCTCTGTGTCTGCCATTTTAGCAGTTTGCTAGAAGAAAGAGGCTGAACGGGAGATCCGGACAGCCTTTTTTCAATAAAGTACAATAATGGAAGCTGAAAAATCTGAAAAGGATTTGATCGTCGATGTAACATCCCAGGATGTCAACATCGCGCTGATGGAAAACCATCGGCTGATCGAACTGAACAAGGAGTCCAGCAAAGGGCACAGCTTTTCCGTCGGAGATGTCTATCTCGGGAAAGTGAAGAAATTACTTCCTGCGCTCAATGCTGCCTTCGTGGATATCGGTGACAAGAAGGAAGCTTTCGTTCATTATCTGGACTTGGGTCTGTACTTCAACGCATTCGATGAATTCGTGCGGAAGAGCAACCCGAACACCGATCTCGGACAATTGTATTCGAAGATCAAGATCGGTCCCATCCTGGAAAAGGAGGGCAGGATCGAAAACGTGCTGAAAGCAGGCCAGATGATGATCGTGCAGATTGTCAAGGAACCGATCTCCACGAAAGGGTCGCGACTGACTGCAGAAATTTCATTGGCAGGACGTAACATTGTACTTATCCCCTTCGCAGAGAAGGTCAGCATTTCCCAGAAGATTTCCTCGAAAGAGGAAAAGAGAAGGCTTGAGACTCTGGTAAGGAGCATACTCCCGAACAACTACGGAGCGATCATCCGCACCGCCGCAGAGGGCAAGAACGCCGCCGTACTGGTGGCCGAGGTCAAGTCCCTCATAAGCAAGTGGGAAGCCTCCTGGAAGAAAGTTGCCAAGTCAAAGGGCATCCAGCTGCTCTTCACCGAGTACAGCAAGACAACCACCATCCTCAGGGATCTCCTGAATGACTCGTTCTCGAACATCTATGTCAATGACGAGAACATCTACGAGGAGACGAAGAAGTATATCTCCCTGATCTCGCCGGATCAGGAGAAGATCGTAAAGCTGTACGACGGGAAGGAAAGCATCTTCGACCATTTCGAGGTCACCAGACAGATCAAGAGCTCGTTCGGCAAGGTGGTGCCGATGAAGCAGGGAGCCTACCTGGTCATTGAATCGACCGAGGCACTCAACGTGATCGATGTCAACAGCGGCATCCGGGCAAAGACTTCCGACCAGGAGGAGAATACCTTCGAGGTCAACAAGATCGCAGCGGAAGAGATTGCCCGCCAGCTCAGGCTCAGGGATATGGGAGGTATCATCATCGTGGATTTCATAGATATGGAATCCGGTGAGCATCGCGCGGCACTGCACAAATATATGCAGGACCTTATGGAGAACGACCGTGCGAAACACAACGTACTCCCTCTCACCAAATTCGGTCTGATGCAGATCACAAGGCAGAGGATCCGTCCGGCTACCGAGATCAACACCGCAGAGGTGTGCCCTGTCTGCCACGGCACGGGAAAGATCTCATCCAGCGTCGTCATCGACGAACAGATCGAGCGGAACATCGCCTACCAGGCCGAACACGGCAGGACGAACATCACCCTCAAGGTGAGTCCCATACTGGGAGCCTACCTCAAACGCGGACAGTCCGTACTTGCGGACAAGTCCTATCTCGGGAAATGGAGGAAAAAGTACAAATGCAAGATCAACCTGGTGGAAGTCACCGACTTCTCGGTCCTGCAGAATGAACTCTACGATGAAAAAGGGGACAGGCTCTAGGCCTGCCCCTTTTTTTTGTGTCATTGTCTGGCTGTCGTCAAGCGTTTGACGATTGTCCCGCAAAGCAGGAGCAAGAACATCAAGACTGATATCCTTCCTATATAGTCTCCGTGACGGACGTAGAAGGTCTGGACATCGCTCAGGCCCACCTGACCTTCGAGGGTCTCCTGCTGCCACCAGGAAGTCCGGCTGACTATCCGCCCTCTCGGATCGATTATCGCGGATATTCCGGTATTGCCGCAGCGGGCTATCCAGCGCCTGGTTTCGATTGCCCTCAGACAGGCATAGGAGAGATGCTGGCGGTATCCGGGAGTATCACCCCACCAGGCATCGTTGGTTATCACGGTGAGAAGTTCAGCCCCTTCCTTGATATATTCCGTGCAGTACTCTCCGTAGACGGATTCATAGCATATGGCACAGCCGACCGGAATGCTCCGGACCGCGGCGCCTGAGGCGTCCCGTACCTTGAAATCCAGGTTGGATGCCTGACCGGTGCCTATGCAGCGCCCCATCACGCCTCCGAGCTTGTCATCTATCGGACAGAAGAAAGCAGGATACGGAGTCATTTCGACCCCGACCACCAGCTTGTTCTTATGGAATACCTGAGGTTCCTCTACGGCAGAGAGCATCAGGGCGGAATTATGCGACTCGACCCAGGTGTCCTTCCCACGCTGGCGGGCAGTATGCGAAGGTTTGACTGCACTGCGGATGAACTCATAGGAAGAAGCCCCAATGAGCATCCCGGACATCGGACGTCCGGAAAGGAACTTCCCGAAGCGGTCGATGGTAATGCTGGCCGAAGGATCGTTGGTTATGACGTCGTTCGTGAATGTTTCCGGACCGATCAGAAGGACAGGCGAATCCACCGGAGCGGCAGAGAACTGCCCGAGGATCCTGTCATTCTGTTCCTGCTGTGTCATTCCCCCGTGCTTGCCGTACACATCTATGTTCGGCTGGGCTATGAATACGTCCAGCGAACCGGTTGGTTCCTGCGGCCTGAGGAAAAGAGAAACGGCAGGAGGAGCGAGGAACAGCGCCAGGACACCGATGACGGATGCCGCCCTGGCCTTCGAATTGAACCTTTTCCAATTCCCGTCCTTGAAAGACATCAGTATCCCGAACACCGCAAGGTTGGACGCCCATATCCACAGGGAGCCTCCGAGGGTGCCTGTGAATTCATACCACTGGATCCAGGAAGTAGTTCTGGCAAAGGCGTTTCCAAGGACGAGCCAAGGCCAGCTTATCTGTGCCCAGGACAAATAATACATTTCCCAGGCAATCCAGGCGAACGCCAGGAATATGTACGGAAGGCTGCCCTGGAGGTGTTTCCTGCTCCACCGGAACAACCCGAACACGACTGACATTTGAAGAGCATTCGCCAGGGTTGCGAATATCCCTCCGCCTACCGTCGCATTGCAGACCCAGAAGGTCGTCGCGAAGTTCCACACCACGAAACACAGGTAATGCCACCAGAAGAATCTCCTGATTCCGGCTTCTCCGGCCATCCTCTCGGCAAACAGCAGAGGTACAAGGCCTATGAGCGCAAGGAAACCCGTACCCGGCACCAGGAACGGAAGGCTCATAAGGCAGACGGTCAGAAGCAACAGCAGCAGTATGGACATTTTCTTGGACATACCCGGCAAAGTTAGGCAATCAGAACTTCAATTCAAAGCCGACATTGACCACGAAGCGGTTGTCGTGCGGCACCCGGACACCTTCCACCATATCGTACCGGTGCGTCATCCTCCACACGAAGTCCACCCTGACGAGACGCAGGATATTGCTCAGGCCGACTCCCATCTCGACATACGGAGTGTCCAGTTTCTTCATCCCGGCCGGGAACAGCATCTCAGAACCGAAGCCTCTGTCTCCCGGGATACCGTTGTTCTCGTCCCTCACCGTGCCGTAGGCGGCCCTCAGGATTGCTATCTCCCTCAGGTTCAGGCGCCTGAGAAGCGGAACCTTGCCCAGGAAGAAACCTTTGAAATTATGCTCCCAGAAAAGTGTCGCCCAGGTATCCGATGCGAACTCGTAAGGGTCCATACAGGCAAAGACGTGCCTGTGAAGGGCATATGTTCCGTTGCCTTCGTGGACCTTCAGCAACGGATAAGGCACGGTGCCGATGATGGTACCAGCCCTGAAGTCGAAGTCGGAGTCCCCGAAAGGAGGCACAAGCCACTTGTATTCGACCCGGATCTCCGGACGCAGGAAGGTATAGTCATTCTTCCCTATCCCCTTCATGGAAGCGGCCAGGTCCAGGGTCAGTACAGGATACTTGGTATAGAAATACTGCTTGCTGAACGTACCCCTGGTGATTATCTGGTCCTTGGAAAGGCGGAACCTCAGATGTGCCTGGTTGTATCCGACCGACTCGTACCAAGTGCCGTCAGTCCGCACCATCGGCACGAATGCGTTCGAGAAGATCCTGCGGCTCTCCAGGGCCAAGGTCATATTCAGATCCTGGGTCCACTCGTGTTCGTAGGAGGCCGAGAAGTCGTCGATCATACTGAGTTTACGCCCTCCCCTCTTGGTAAGGATGGAGTTCATTATGTCTCCGTTTCCGAATGCGAATGAACCAGCTCCGAGTTGCAGGACATCGTGCTTGTACGAGAAAGCCAGCTTCCTGGTCGGCTGGTTGTTGAAATGGTATTCGAACAATCCTCCTCCCTTGAGGGCCTCGTCCTTGAAGCCGTACGCCATATAGCCCATAAAACGGAACTTCCGGCTTATATCTTTCGTGGTCTTGACGCCGAACTGTACTCGCGAGCCCTCGAGTTCATTGAAGCTGTAAAGCGAGGAATATGGTCCTATTCCTATATACTTGAAGTTGATGAACCCGTTCGCGAAGGTGTTGGCAAGGGTCTCCACACTCTTGTAAAGGGATACGTTCTTGATGGAATCAACCATATTGTAGATTCCCTGCTCCTTCTTGCTGAGCGGGTACGGGCGCACCGTGGCCCAGTACTCCTCGTCGTTGTTCCTGCTGTTCTTCCTGACCAGCACCGGAGCTCCGCGGTCCAGCAGTTCGAGCATCCCGCTCTCCTTGAACGAAGGGTCCGAATAGTCGATCTGGCGGCTGGCGATGAAGGACATCAGCTTGGAAGAGTCCGACATCGACACCGCGGCGTCCACGTATATCCTGTCCTGCTTGTAGAACCACGTCGAGTCTTCCAGCCTCTGGTTCTCGACATTCATTGTAAGCGCCCTCACCCAGTTGACGTTGGCCCCGTTCTTCAGCCGGCAATGGATATCCCGGAGAGCGAAATCCTCCGCATCGATGGACATCTCTCCGTCCAGGGTAGGTGCGGATACCCACTTCGAAGGATGGAAACGTATCTTGTAAGTCTTCCTGCCATCGATATTGAGACTGTCCACCAGGTAGTAGTTGTAATACGTCAAGCCGTTCTTATGGAGCGGAGAAGGGATCTCCACGTCGAGGATATTTATGTAATCCTCGTAGAAGTTGGTCTTGATGTACATATTCCCGGTGAACTGGGTGATAGTCTTCTCCTTCTTGAGGCCGGACATCCGGCTCGCCTTTATTATCTCCTTCTTCCTGGAAGGATCGCTGGAGTGATAGTAGCGGGACGAGGATTCGGCTATCATCACCGGCAGGTACGGCTGGCCGGAGACCACCGACGTATCCAGATATTCATATATGAACTTGAAACTCTCGGGAAGGAGTTTCTCTAGGACGGCGTTCTGCGGGTTCGTAAGGTCCAGCTCGTTCCTGGTATAGGCCTCGCAATCGTAATAGGGTCGGCGCTCCGGATCGTTCTTCTCCTTGGCTTCCTGTATCCTCCCCAGAATATACTTCATATACCTGTTGTCCGGCTTCACGACCGCAGCGTTCAGCTCGTCCACCAGTGGGACAAGGGCAAAGGATATCTCATTGAACCTGTGAGGGATGACAGCAACTACCTGCTCCTGGTAACCGAGTATCGAGGCTGAAAGCTGGGTAAGGGTGTCCACGCGGGTTTCCAGATTGAAGTAACCCTCCATATCAGCCGAAACCCCTATCGTGGAATTCTTGAAATACACTCCGGCGAAAGGAATACCTTCCCTTGTGACGGCATCCACCACCCTTCCCTTGACCTTCGTCGTCTGGGACAGTACATCCTGAGCCGAGGCCACCAACAGTACGGATGCCACGAAAAGTCTTAGGATATGTCTCATAGGAAATGCCATCGGCTGAATCGGGAGAGGGTTATCTCAACCTGTCTATCTTGAGTTGCTGTATCTTGTAGGTATTCTTGCAGGCATTCACGAATATGGTAACCTCGAACAACTCCCCGCCTGCATTGAGGTAGCCAAGGGCATACTTGGAATTGGACCGGGAAGCTGTGTGGTTGATGGTGAACGACCTGGGGGTGTGGTTTTCGAAGAAAGACTTCAGGATCTGCTTTGCCTGGTTCTTGCTGGAATCTATGGTCGTGGACATAATTGTGATCTCGAGGTTGTCCGCGAACCAGGCTGACAGCTTCTCCGCATCTCCCTGCCCCAGATATTTGGCTATGGGCACGAATACGTCATAGCCGTCCCCACCGGGATTGGCGGAAGACGACAGGCAGCACAGCATCGCCAGGGAGGCCGCGATTATCTTGACAAAGCGCCTCATAGACGCGTAATTTGTTGCAAATACCGAGCCACTTTCTTATTTTTGCGATGATGAAGATTTGCTTGCTGACAGTCGGGAAAACTGACGTGGGGTGGGTCCGGGAAGGCTTGGAGCTTTATGCCTCCAGGCTCTCGCACTATGTCCCTTTCACGGTCAGTGAAATACCGGAGCTCAAGAACGCTTCCTCCCTCACCAGGACCCAGGTCAAGGAAAAGGAAGGAGAAGCGATCCTCAAGAGTCTGAAGGCTTCCGACAGGGTGATCCTCCTGGATGAGCACGGGAAAGAGTTCCGCTCCGTGGAATTCGCCCGATGGATCGAAGGGCTCACCCTCGGCGGCAAAGATATTGTATTCGTAACGGGCGGCGCTTACGGTTTCTCCGATGCGGTCTATGCCAGGTGCGACGGGAAGGTCTCCCTTTCTAAGATGACCTTCTCCCACCAGATGGTAAGGACGGTCTTCGCCGAACAGCTGTACCGCGCGTTCACCATAATAAAGGGAGAACCATACCATCACGAATGAAGCACCGTAGATTCGGAATAAAGGACTTTTTCACCTGGGGGTTGCTGGCGACTGCCGTAATCCTTCTCGGCCTTTCCCTATCCGTCAGCAGGATTCCTGGCAACGCGGAGAGGGAGGCGGCCAAGGCTGAGAACGCCGTGGAAAAGAGGATGGCGGTGCTGGAAAGATACATCTCCAACAACCTCAGGGCAGACAGGAAAGAATGGATGGGGCGGTACGACCTCCCTGAGGATATGGTGATCTACAGGTACATCGACGATTCCCTGCAGTCCTGGAGCAACCAGTTCCCCGTAAAGAACGACGACATAAGCAGCAGGGTCGTTTTCCAGAGATTCTCACGGCCGAGGGAGAACATAACTTCTCCGCTCGCGGAAGTCACGGATGAAGTATCCTTCGTGAACTACGGCCAGAAATGGTACCTGGTCAAATCAGAGACCCTTGGGACGAGGAAGGTCATAGCCGGACTCGAGATAATCGACCAGCTGGACGATGACAATCCGTTCGGTGTGAACAAGCATCTGAGGCTGCGCAGGAACTATACCGTCGTTCCGCTTGCAGAGAGCAGCGGAGCCACCGTCCACCTCGGCGGCAAACCGGTTTTCAAGGTTACGTCGGTTTCGCTCACAGGCAATTACACTGGAGCCCACTCCACCCTGATCTGGCTGGCGATAGCTTGCTTCGTGCTCTGTTCTCTCCTGCATCTTTCATCCAAGCGCACGATGAAAAGGCTCCTGCTGGTACTGGCTGGCCTCTTTGCCGTGATGCTGGCTGCATATATCTGGGGCGGCAACGTCAAGAATACCTCCAAACTCTTCTCCCCTACCATATATGCCGACGGGCAGATGTTCAACTCCCT
>JAGDBQ010000181.1 GCA_017958985.1 Bacteroidales bacterium | reverse complement strand
CGATTCCGAGTTCAGGAAGAGAGATGTAGACTGACTTCGGTGAATCGAGTCCGTATGATCCGGAGAGAGTGGTCTTCGGGGCCTTCTGTGAACAAGCGACTGACGCTGCAATGGCTGCGACAGCCAGGATGATAGTCTTGATTTTCATATCTAAATGATTTAAAATTTTCTAACAGCTTGTAAAGTTATGAATATTTTCGAAATATGAGTAATTTTGTTTCCATGCCAGCAGACGCCGACGGACAAACCATTGACATTGCCAAGATCGTGAGCGAAAGGACCGGAAAGATCATTCCCGGTTTCCTGGCGCGCATGATGGAGCGTTTCATCCATCAGGATTTCATCAACGGATTCCTCTCCCAGGGCTACGGAGGAGTGGAATTCTGTACCGAGTGCATCAAATATCTCGGCATCAGCATGGATGTCAAAGGACTGGACGGACTCGAGGTCCCGGAAGGAGCAAGGCTTACCTTCGCCTCGAACCATCCTTTGGGCGGCGCCGACGGGATAGCCCTCATAGGCTTGATCGGAAGCACCATGAAACGTCCCTTGAAGCTGATGGTGAATGATTTCCTCATGAATATAAAGGGGCTTGCCCCGATGTGCGTGCCGGTCAACAAGCTTGGCGGACAATCAAGGGACCTGTCGGCCCATGTGGACGGAATATTCTCAAGCAAGGCGGACATCATAATGTTCCCTTCCGGGAAATGTTCCAGGAAGATCGACGGTGTGATACAGGATCCCCAGTGGAAAAAGACATTCGTCACCAAGAGCGTCGCCAACGGGCGCTGGATCGTGCCTGTCCGTTTCATCGGCCGCAATTCCAACCGTTTCTATCGCATCGATTCCCTTTGCAAGACCTTGGGAATCAAATTCAACCTACCTATGCTATTCCTTCCCGACGAGCTCTACAAGGCCAAGGGACAGGAATATGGAATACTATTCGGACAACCAATACCTCCTTCCCGTTTCGATTCTTCGAAGACAGCCCTCCAGTGGGCGGAAACCATACGGGAGGAAGTCTATAACCTTCATTGAATATGGAACAGATCATCGATCCGGTCGATATAAGTCTGATTGAGGCCGAACTGACCCCGGACAAGAAACTCGGAGACACGAACAAAGGCGGAAACGAGCTTTACGTGGTCACTTGGCAGAACGCTCCAAATACCGTACGGGAAATCGGCAGGCTACGCGAGATTTCCTACCGTGATGCCGGAGCAAGCTCCGGAAAGGCCATGGACATAGATGAATATGACACCATGGAAGAACCGTATCGCCAACTGATAGTCTGGGATCCGGATGCCAAGGCCATCATCGGAGGCTACAGGTACATCCTGGGCTCGAATGTCACGCTCAAGGATGACGGACAGCCCAATATCACTTCTTCACATCTGTATCATTTCTCCGACTCGTTCCTGAAGGATTACCTTCCACACGTGATGGAGCTCGGACGTTCTTTCGTGGCCCTGGAGTACCAGAGTTCGAAGGCCGGAGCGAAATCGCTCTTCACGATGGACAATCTCTGGGACGGAATTGGCACGGTGATCCTGAACCATCCGGACACGTGGTATTTCCTCGGGAAGATGACCATCTATCCGTCCTACGACGAGACAGCACGGAACCTGATCATCCACTTCCTCAACAAGCACTTCAACGACCCGCAGGATCTGGTCAGGCCTAAGAATGCCATCGGGGTTACGGACAACACGAAACTGATTGACCTCATCCTGTCGGAAGATAGCCTGAAGAAGGACTACCGGATGCTCAAGGATGCCGTCCGTAAGCTTGGAACCAATATTCCTCCGCTCGTGAATTCCTACATCAACATATCTTCCACCATGAAGATGCTGGGATCCTGCATCAACGACGAGTTGGGCGATGCCATCGAGACAGGGATCATGATATGCTTCGATGAGATGTACGCCGACAAGAAGGAGCGTCACATGGACACTTTCGTAAAGAACAAACTGAAGGCTTTGAAGAAGCGCTATCCAGGCGCTTCCGAAGCCATGATTGCAAAATACAGGGAGCAGGTTGCACGGAAGCGTATCAGAGCTTTGACTTCATTCCAGAAACAACTTGCCCTGAAACAGACTCCGGAAATAGAATTCCATTGATAATCATTGATATGATATGAAAAAGATACTTGTTGTCCTTTTATCTTTGCTGGCCCTGTCCGCTACCGCACAGGAGTCATCACAGCGCACGTCGGTAGTATGCGGACCTTACCTCCAGAACGTCACCACGACCGGATTCACCGTGATGTGGATTTCAGACGTGGATGCAGTCGCCTGGGTGGAAGTGGCTCCGGACGACAACCAGAGTTTCTACTATGCCGACAGGCCGAAATTCTACGATCTGTCCGGATCTGGGATAAAGCCCGTGAACAAGGTGCATAAAGTGACCGTCTCCGGCCTTGAACCCGGCACCAGGTACCGTTACAGGATAATGATGAAGGCTGTCGACAAGTATTACCATTTCCTGGACATCAATTACGGACGGGAATATGGGGCCGATGTCTATACCTCCGAGCCTCCCGTGGTCAAGACCCTGGAGACCTCGTACAAGGAGGTCAAGTTCTCCGTCGTAAACGATATCCACGAGAAGGATTCTCTTTTGCGCAGGCTGTTCTCCGACCAGGAAAAGACCCGCAAGATGGATTTCGTGGTGTTCAACGGAGACATGACATCCTCCCTCTCGACCGTCGACAAGCTCGTGAAGTTCGACCTGACGCCGGCCTGCGAACTGTTCGCCTCGGAACTTCCGTTCTACATGGTCAGGGGCAATCACGAGTTCCGCGGCCGCGACGCCATCCATTTCCCGGAATATTTCGACTTCCCGAGCCACGGACCTTACTATACCTTCAAGTACGGGAATTACTTCTTCCTGGTGATGGACAGCGGAGAGGACAAGCCTGACAACGACATCGAATACCAGGACGCTTACTGCACGGACCCTTACCTCAGGGCTGAAGCGGAGTGGCTCAAGGGCATCGTGGCAAGCGAAGACTGGAAGAACGCTGAGAAAAGGATAGTATTCAGCCACATACCTCCTCAGACGACAGATGCCTGGCACGGCAACTGGAACATGTCCAACCTGTTCCTGCCTGTCCTCAACGGTGCAAGCGTGGACCTGATGATCTGCGGACACCGCCACAGTTATGCCTTCGAGAAGATAGGAGTGTCCGATGCCAAGTTCCCGGTCCTCGTGAATTCCAACTGCGAGCGAGCAGATATCAAAGTCTCCCCTAAATCCATCTCCATCGAAATCTTCAACCCCGACGGCAAGAAACTCCGCTCCGTGAAACTCTGAGGCTTCCCGGGGTAGTCCAGTTATTCATCCTGACATATTCCATTGCAGTCTTGGCGTTTTCTACATAACTGCTACACAGGGATACCCTCTACGTCGCCATAGAAAGCTTATCGATGTGCACCACCCCTTGATTTCGGCCTCTGGTGCACGCTAACACGCACTGGAGCGTCGTAGGAGGCCGGTCGTTGTGCAGCACTTTGGCGAAATGACCCAGCTACCTGAGATCCCCGGCGCGAAGCGCCATTGTAGCGTCATTGCCGGCTACGATCGGCAATCTGGATCCCCGGTCAAGCCGGGGATGACGGTTAGGTCGGGGATGACGGTCAGGTCGGGGATGACTGTCAAGCCGGGGATGACGGGGAGATCCCCGAACGGGTCGGGGATGACGGAGGTCCCCGAACAGGTCGGGGATGACGAACGGCTGAATTCTACTTCAGGGTGGCGGTGAAGGAGTATTTCAGGTTGACGTCGGCGTCGGTGAAGAAGTTCTTCACCTCGTAGCCGAAAGTGATGGACGACTTGGTGAACTTGGTGCCATATTCAGCATTGGTGACCTCGATGGTATAGTCCGAATCGGCTCCGATCACGATGTCGCGGGTGTAGCCCAGGTCTTCGAATCCCGCAGCCTTGCTGAGGATGACCGGTACGCAGCTGCAGTTGTGGACGACAATGGTCAGCTTCTTGTCCGTATTCTTCACGGTCTTGACCTGCAGGATGGCGTCCAGCAGCGGCTTCAGGAATTCCTCCTTGCCATAGACACAATGCTGTGCAAGGATTGCAGTGCGGTGATTGTCAAGAGCTTCCCTGATTCCGGCCTCACTTTTCTCCTTTGCGAAAACCAAGGTACAAGGACGGAGTTCACCGTTGCCGTAGTCGATCCAGAGCTCCATCAGCTTGTGGGCGTCCGTACCACTGACTATGGTCAGGTTTTTCTGCATTGCCCAATGGAACACTTCCTTGCTGAACCCATCGAACTGGTTGAAGACCTCCAGGCCGTGCATAAGCCCCATATCGAGGATGCGGCTGTGCTCTTCGTACCATACCGGACCGTTCGGTGCCTGACGGCTCCAGTGAGGATGGTTCCAGACCATAAAGCCCCCCTGCTTGCGAGCCTCCTTCAGTCCTGCGACCATTCCTTCGAAATGATCCTCGAACTTGTCTTCCTCCTCGCCGATCTTCGTATCACTGTCGACGAAAGAGACGTTGAAATGTCCCGGAGGCATCCCGCGGGTGATCTCGCCACCGTGGATCACCAGGATACCACGGGACTTCGCGTAAGCGGCCGCCAACCTGTAAGACTCATCCCTGTCGCAGTTGAACAGGCCATTGTTGGCATATTTCTGATGACGCCCGTCAAGATGGTCGGTAATCACGAAGAAGTCGAGTCCGTCCAGAATAGCCTCATCCACCCTGGTGGTCGGCCAGACGTTGCCATCTGAGAAAATGGTATGGGTGTGCATATCACCCTTGAGGGTAAGGTAGCCTTCGATGTCAGGCACCCTGATCTGATGTGTCATCACCTGGGCTGCAGCACCCAGGGAAAGAGCGAACAGCGCGCTCAGCGCTATAAGTATCTTCTTCATATTCAGATTGTTTTATTTCTTGTTTCCAAGGTCAAGCACACGGACATTGCGGATCTTGAGTCCTTCACCGTGGCCGCAGAACGAGATATATCCGGTCTTGTTGAACAAGCCGGGATGGTTCTTGTGGTCGTAGGTATACGGGTTCTCCTTGCTGCCGTCGGGCGATACGTTCCGCCCCTTGCAGGCCGTGCGGAGGTTGCCGTCGAGTATCACCTCGCCGTTGAGGGTAACTTTGATACGGTCTCCCTCGACGCGGATTTCCTCCGTGTTCCATTCGCCGAGCGGCTTGTGGACGACCCTCTTGGCAGGAATCAGACCGTACGCCGAACCGTGTACCTGATAGTCGCGGAGGTTGGCATACATAGGCGCGTCGTGGTCGAGAATCTGACATTCGCACATTCCGTAATATGCCGCATCGACTCCCATCGGAGTCCTGATGCCGACTCCGTTGTTGACACCTTCGCGAAGGAAGCAGAACTCGAAACGGAAGACGAAATTGCGGTATTCCTTCTTTGTGTAGAGATTGCCCGTGGAACCGTAATTAGCAGATACATAGATGGTTCCGTTCACAGGAATATACCCTTCCATATCTCCCTGCCAATTGTCCAGACCGGTTCCGTCGAACAGCATCTCGAAGCCTTGCTTCTTTTCCTCTTCAGTAAGTTCGGATATCGGTGATGGCTCGGCCTTGGCCAGCATCGTTTCTATTTCTTTGACCAGATAAGCATCATCGGCTTTGCCGGTGGAGGCATATATTTCCGCAGCCTTGGTCAGGTTATCCTTCAGGTCGGTGTAATTTATCTCCTCCGTGGTCTTCGCAGCAATCTTCCTCACTGCATCGGCAGCCTCGTAGAAAGCGCCGTTGAAAGGAGCAACCTCCTTGTCTCCAAGGTACTTTCCTGCAAGCAGGAAGGCTTTCATCGTCGGCACTCCGGACAGGGACTTGAGGGCTGATTTCTTCAAGATTGTCCTGAGGGCCGCATCCTCCATAGAACCGGCGAGGCTGAGGACTTCTCCGAGATTGAAACGCTTCTTCTCGGCGGAAGTTTCATATTCGTCCACCAAACTGATGTAGCGGCTGAGCAAAGGTCCGGCCTTTGAAAGGTCAGACTTGGCGAGCTTCAGGAGCGCCGGTGCGGCCTTGTAGTTGTCTACCTTCAAAAGGGAAAGCAAGGCTTTCCAGCTGCCACCTTCCACGTCTGCGACAAGGTCGTCCACGGCCTCGTCAACCCCTGTAGCCGCAAGGCAAGGATAGAACTTGGCCACGTTGGCAGCCTTCTTCATTATCCCTGACAGTTTAGAATACTGCTCGGCTGGAGCCAGGGTATGCAGGGCGGAAGTGAGAGCGTTTTGGAGGGCTTTTTCCTGCACCGGAGCCGAATTGTCAAGCAATGACGCCACCTTCTCCATGTCATCAGGACCGACGACGTTCTGGAGGGAATTGACACCCAGAGCCTCGAGATACTTGCTCCCGGAGCCGATCATTGAATATACCTGCTTCGCCGCCTTGGCGATCTTCCTTGCATTCACGAGCTTGAGCAGGTTCTGGAGGAGCTTGCCGTTGTCTCCGACCGAGAAATCCTTGCCCGAAGCGAGTTCGCCTGCAAGGGCTGCGCATACCTCGTCCTGTATGTCCCCCTTGAAGGACTTCAGGGCGGTAAGGCTTTCCTCGGCATTCTCTCCTCCAAGCTGGCCGAGAAGTGCAGCGAGGGCCTTGTTCCCTCCTATCTTTCCGGCTGCGGAAATTGCGGCCTTGCCGACCTCTCCTCCTTCAGGAACCGCGGAAGCCACAAGACCGGCGACGGCTGATATCTTGTTGTCGCCGAACCAGTTCAGGACATCTGCCTTGGCTTCGCTCCCGAGTTTCTTGAACTTGGATACGAAAAGCGGGACAAGTGCGCTGGCTCCCACCACCTTTGTGGCATTGCCGATAACTGAGTTTCGGAACTGCCCGTCATCGCTTTTAAGAGCGGAAGCGACTGTCTTCCAAACCTTTGCAGGCTGCTCGTTCATTATTGTGCAGGCGGCCAGGCATTTCTCGGCGGTACTGCCGGCTTTCAGAAGCTTCTTCGCTTCCTTGAGAGTCAGGCCGGGTTCCTCCTGAGGTGCCTGATAAGGCTGCAGCATCCTCTGAAGAGACTCGAAGAAAGATTTGTTGACCGCATCCTGGCAGGCTGCGGCTGCTTCCTGGAGGCCTTTCATTACATCTCCGGCCTTGGCATTGTGCTGCGGGTCGTTGACATAGTTCACAAGACCTGTGAGTGCATATTCATAGATACTGTTCTTGACTCCGGCGGCGGCCGGCTTCATAAGCTTGGCTACTTCCACGACAGACTGGGGTGCAGTGGCTGCAAGGTCGGCCATATTGGCGGAAAGGATATCCGCCGTCTGTGCAGGCATTGCCGCCAGCACGTCCGCCACTACCGTTTCAACTGTCCTGTTCCTGGCATCCTGGGCATAGAGCGAGAGCGAGAGGACCAGGAGCAATGCTATCGAATATATCTTTTTCATATTCTTCCGTTTTAAATTTTCCAAGGTGCGCGCATAGGCTGATTGACAAGCAGGTTGGCAGCATCGTCACCGATGAACAGCTGCTTGTCCGGATCGAAATGGAGCGTCCTGCCGAGACGCAGGGCGCAGGAGCCGATATTCACTATGGTGCAGCTGTGATGCCCATTGTCTTCCGCGAGAGCGAACTTGCGGCGGGTGCGGACGCAGTCCAGGAAATCCGTATTGCGAGGCTCCGGGTCAGGAAGCTGGTTGATGATGTCCATTACGTTCGGGATGGTGCACTCGAAGCCTTTGTAAACCTTTCCCTTGGGTCCTTCGATATACGGCACCTTACCTTCGCTTTCAAAGCCTTCGCCCTCAAGGATGATCTTGCAGCCGTCGGCATAGGTGTAGGTGATGCTGCGCCATATTCCTACGGCATCAGGATGCTGCTGAGGGGCATCCACTTCGACTTTGACCGGGAGGGTGTCATCCTTCCCGAGAATATACTGCACCGGGTCGATGTAGTGCTGGCCCATATCTCCGAGACCGCCGGACTCATAGTCCCAGTAGCCGCGGAACGAAGAGTGCACCCTGTGCGGATGATATGGCTTGTATGGGGCAGGCCCGAGCCACATATCGTAGTCGAGCTCTTTCGGTACAGGCTGGGGTTCCAGATTCGTCTTCCCAGTCCAGTAGAACTTCCAAGCGAAGCCGGTTGCACCGGAAATCCTCACTGTGAGCGGCCAGCCGAGGAGACCGCTGTCTACAAGCTTCTTGAGCGGCTCCACAGTGGTTCCCAGCCCGTAGAAAGTGTCCTTGAACCGGAACCAGGTGTCAAGCCTGAATATCCTTCCGTACTTATGTACCGCTTCGACGACCTTCCGGCCTTCCCCGATGGTCCTTGTCATCGGTTTCTCGCAGAATATATCCTTTCCTGCCCTGGCGGCCTCCACGGCCATCAGTCCGTGCCAGTGGGAAGGGGTCGCGATGTGGACGATGTCCACGTTAGGGTCGCGGACCAGGTCGCGCCAGTCAGTGTACGCCTGGAGTTTCTCTCCGAACCTCTCCTGCCCTTTGGCCAGAGCGTTGTCGAGATGGTTCTTGTCCACGTCGCAGACGGCCACCAGGCGGCAGCGCTCATCGCTGACGAAATGCAGGCCGCTCATTCCGATGCCTCCTACTCCGATTATTCCGCGGGTCATCCGGTCGCTGGGGGCGACATATTTCTTGTCTCCGTTCATCGCACCCAGTACTTTGCGAGGCAGGATGGTGGCCGCAGCCACACTAAGTCCGGCCTTCTTGATGAAATCTCTTCTGGTTTGTGCCATAGTAGAATATGTAGTTATTAGTATTGCTAATTTAAGAAAAACCTATCAGAATCCGTATTTTTCTATCAATCTCCGGGACAGTTCCACTGCATCCTGCGGCTGCCTGTATTCTATTTCAACGGCAGAAGGCTCTGTCCAGCGCACTTCGAAATAGCGCAGTTTTTCATCGAATACTTTCTCGTTGAAGCTGCGGCCGTCCTCCATTGCGGCAATGATGTCGTCGCAGAACATCATCCAGCGAGTCTTGTAGTAGCTCCCAACGAGGCCCGACCACTGTCGGTTGGCGTAGTCCGTGAGCCCCCTGTTGTTGCTCCAGACCGTGAGAATGGTCCGTGCGCAGCGCTCGTAGTATCCTTTTTCTTCAGGGGTGTCTCCCCAGCTTCGGGCGGCTTCGTTCCAGGACTGCAGGCTGAGTTCAGGTGCGCAGGCCAGCAGGGCGTCGCAATCGTCCAGCACTTCCGCCATCTGAGACCTGACCGCCTTTGCTCCGGCAATGTCGTTCCTGTTCCAGGTTGCTTCCAGGCTGTCTTTCAGGATATCGAAATAATCCCCGAGAGCCTGCCGGCCCAGGTTCACGAGATCATAATGATATTCATAACGGTCGGATCCTATCTCCAGCATCTGCCTCCAGGCATAGTCCATCACAGGGGTGCGGCCCTTGATGTCAGGATATTTCACTGTCCAGTTGTACCTCTCTCCGAACTTCGGATGGGCGTTCATCGAGACTCCGGTACCGGTGTACTGAGGGGCGATCTCCATTATTATCTTCTTCCACAAGGCCCTGGCGGAGGCGTCTTCGCGTCCTACGTGACGGTCGGCAAGCCTGTCTATCCATTCATCGGCGGAAAAAGGATAATTCCAGCCCAGGCTCAGCACG
The DNA here is from genome assembly GCA_017958985.1 of Bacteroidales bacterium. GTDB lineage: Bacteria > Bacteroidota > Bacteroidia > Bacteroidales > UBA932 > Cryptobacteroides. The sequence continues at coordinate 1,923 of JAGDBQ010000181.1, read as the reverse complement.
AATTCGTAGTAATATGGATTGGTGCCGAATCCTTCCAGGGTGGATCCTACGCCTTTGAGGTTACGTCCTCCGTCCCGCAAGGTTTCTTCGTAATATGGGATAAGGGTCGGGAAGTTGCCGTTGAGGAGGGTGTTCCCGCCGAAATTCAACAGCGCGCAGGCAATGTAGTCGTGGCCGTAGAAGCGTTCGGTGATTTTCCATCCAAGCACCCAATCGTCGTGATAGTCAAGTATTATCAGCTTCCCTTTGGGAACGCTTCCCAGGAAGGCTTCCATATTCTCCGGGGTCCAATGCTTGCGGTCGTTGATGAGGAACCAGCCCATCTGCAGCCACACCGCATCGGGGTCCGCGGCACTGAGAGATTCGCTGAAGGCCCTGCCCATACCGGCAAGCGTTTCCGGGTCCCAGGACGGGGCGTCCACCTCGTTGAAGGGGTCCAGTCCCCAGATGTGGTCCGTTCCGAAGAGGGCCTCCGTTTCTTCCACGCAGGCTTTCTGGATTTCAGCATAAAGGGGATCGGTCGGGGAAAGGAACCAGCAGCGATACGGGTCGCCGAAATTCCCCCAGTTGCTCACCTTGCTTATCTGCGCCTCCGGATGCATATCCTTGAAAACGGCGGGGACACTGCCGCTGAATGCGTGCAGTACCGGCTTCATTGACAGTTCGCGTTCGCGACTGAGTATCTTTTTCTGCAAATCAGCCTGTGCGTCTATCCAATCCTGCGGGAGGGGCCCCTGGAAGGAATTTATATTCACCATCCTGTGCCAGGCGAGATGTGCCGGGCCGGTGAAATGGGCGCGGATCTGTTCGTCGCTGAGGCCGAAACGTCTCCAGACTCTTTGCCAGACAGCCTCCTCGCCGGTGGTGGCAAGGGGTATGTTCACTCCGTTCAGAGCCATCCAGTCGATGAAGCGTTCCCACTCCTTCCATCCCCACCAAGGCATCGTGTAGCCGAAGGTGCAGTAGTTGAGGTAGAACCTCCAGGGCACCTTCGCGGTCACTCGGACTTTTTCCGGGACTTCGGGGAGGGTTTCCGGCATCTCGACGGGGTGTGCGGCATATTCCGAAACCGTGGTCCTGCAATAGTTGTTCAGGTAATAATTGAGGCCCACCGCCATAGTTCCGGCGTTGTTGGCGGAAATGACTATCTTCCGTCCTTCCGAGCAGAGTTCGAAGACATCGGTGCTGTCGGATGGGATCTCGCGGAATTCGATTCGTGATGCCTGTGCCGGAATAAGTCTCTTCGCAAGCGCTTCGGCGCTCTTTACACTTTCCGGTGCTTTGGCCGCATCAACCGAACAGCCCCAGAAGCACACCGCCGAAACAATCCAGACAAATAAAGTTTTAGTGTTCATACTCTTGAGATTAATCTATAATTATGCCCCCCTCTCTCTCACTCCGCCCGTCTTTTTCTCACTCCGCCCCTCTTTCACTCCGCCCGTCTTTCACTCCGCCCGTCTCCGCTTCTACACCTCTTATGCAACCCGCTGAATATTCCCGAGGCAACGACTTGCTAAGTTAAGAAAATCCCTTGAATTTGACCACCCGACACCGGCAACAGGAGCTTTTCCCTCTCTTTCTTCGCGCAAGGGTCCATCTGAGCGCACCCTTGAGCACAATTTCGGCCTTTTTCTCGCGCAAGGGGTATGGGGTGCAAGGGGTAGGGTCACAATGGGTACGGGAGACGAATGGTACAAGAGGGTAAAGGGTAAAGGAGACAAAGAGCACGGGAGACGAACGATTCGGGGTGCAAACGAACGGGTCGGGGCGTAAACGGACAGTTAAGGGTGCAGACGGACGGGTAGGGGTGCAAACGAACGGGTCGGCTTTGGCAGGGCTATTTCGGGAGGAGCGGGGCTCCTGATAAAACATACCTGATAAAGATACCTGATGAGAGATCCCTGATAATTGAGTATATTTGGG
>JAGDBQ010000180.1 GCA_017958985.1 Bacteroidales bacterium | reverse complement strand
CTCTGCCGCGTACCGGCGAGTTGAATCCGGACCACGTCCGCAAGGCTGTCGGCCTGCCTGCCAACCCTGTATTCGAGGCTTCGGGTGTCACCGTCCCACGTCCTCCTGCACTCTGCATGGGCTGCGGCCACAGGGATTTCTACACCGCCTTGAACAATGTGCTCAAGAAATATGAGGGCTCGAGGGTATTCGGTGACATCGGCTGCTACACCCTTGGATATATGTCTCCGTTCAACGCCATACATACTTGCGTCGAAATGGGAGCATCGCTTACGATGGCGATCGGTGCCGCCAACAGCGGCGTGTGGCCTTCTGTCGGCGTGATCGGCGACTCTACCTTCACCCACTCTGGTATGACGGGACTTCTTGATGCCGTCAATTCCGGCGCCGACATCACGCTCTGCATATCCGACAACCTCACCACCGGTATGACCGGAGGCCAGGATTCCGCCGGGACCGGCAAGCTCGAGCGCATCTGCGAGGCTTTGGGAGTCGCTCCCGAACACATACGTACCATCGTTCCGCTTCCGAAGAACTACCCTGAGATGGAGGCCGTGATCGACGAAGAACTCAACTACCACGGCGTGTCAGTGGTCATCTGCCGCCGCGAATGCATCCAGACCGCAAAACGCCACGCTAAGAAGATATGAAAAAGGATATAATACTTTCAGGCGTCGGAGGACAGGGAATCCTCTCGATCGCTACCGTAACCGGGTGGGCAGCACTGGACCAGGGACTGTACCTGAAGCAGGCCGAGGTCCACGGAATGAGCCAGAGGGGCGGAGACGTGCAGAGCAACCTGCGCCTTTCTACCGAACCGATATTCAGCGACCTCATTCCGAGAGGGGAGTGCGACATCGTCATTTCCCTGGAGCCTATGGAGGCTCTCAGGTACCTGCCTTGGCTTTCCAAGTCGGGCTGGATGGTCACCAATACCACCCCGTTCGTGAATATTCCGAATTATCCGGAGACCGGTGAGCTTATGGGCGAACTTGCCAGGCTCCCGCACGTGATAACCCTCGACTGTGATTCTATCGCCCGTGACTGCGGCTCTCCGCGCAGTGCCAATATGGTGCTCCTCGGTGCTTCGGCCGGCGTGATGGAAATCATAGAACCGGACAAGTTCAGGGAAGGAATAGTCAGTGTGTTCTCCCGTAAGGGCGATGCTGTCGTTGCAGCCAATATAGCCGCATTCAATGCAGGACTCGAACAATCCAAAATGATCAAGAGATGAGAGTTATATCCAAAGAAAGCCTGGATGAGGTCCTCGGCGGAATGCAGATAAAGGATATCGCCAAGGCAACCATAAGGCAGTGTGTCAATGCGGCCCAGGAGCTGGAGAGGATCTCGGGAGAGAATTTCGTCCATCTCGAGTTCGGTGTTCCTGGGATCAAAGCTTCCCAGTACGGAGTCGATATGCAGAAAATGGCCCTGGATGCCGGTATAGCGGCAGTTTATCCTCCGACGGCTGGTATTCCCGAGTTCAAGTGGAACGCTTCCGCATTCATAAAGGCCTTCGTCGGCATCGACGTATTCCCTGAATGTGTGATCCCTACCGTGGGTTCGATGCAAGGCTGCTTCAACCTCCTTCTTGAATGCTCGCAATTGCACGATGACCGCAAGGCGGTGATATACCTGAGTCCAGGTTTCCCGTCGCATTTCCTTCAGGCCAAGATACTCGGCCTCGAAGCCCGTTCACTGGACATCTACGACAACCGCGGCGACAAGCTGGGCCCGGCCCTGGAAGCCATGATGGCAGACGGGAAGGTATGCGCTATGGTGTATTCCAACCCTAACAACCCTTCGTGGGTGAATCTGACCGAGGATGAACTGAAGACCATCGGGTCTCTCTGTACCAAGTATGATGTCATCGCATTGGAAGATATGGCCTACCTCTGTATGGATTTCAGGAGCGACAGGTCGAAACCGTTCCAGCCTCCTTTCCAGCCTACGGTTGCCCGCTATACGGACAATTATGCGATTATGATATCTGCTTCGAAGATATTCAGTTACGCAGGAGAAAGGGTCGGAATGGTGGCTATTTCCAAGAAGCTCTACGATCGGGAGTATCCGAGGCTGAAGGAGAGGTACGGTCTTGCCACTTTCGGTGACAACTTCGTACTGACCTATATCTATGTCAACACATCGGGTTGCTCCAGGTCGGCCCAGAACGCTATGTCGGAGATGATGGAGGCTTCCGTCAGCGGCAAATACGATTTCGTGGGCGAGGTGAGGGAATATGCCCGCAGGGCAAGGCGTTCCAAGGAAATCTTTTTCAAGCACGGCTTCTCACTGGTTTATGACAAGGACCTCGACCAGGAGGTCAGCGACGGCTTCTTCTACACGGTCGGCTACAAGGGTATGATGGGAAGCGAACTGCTGTACGACCTTATGCGTTGCGGTATCAGCGCCATTACCCTCACTGCCACGAGGAGCAAGCAGCAGGGAATACGGGTTTGCGTGTCGATGCTGAACTCCGATGAAGATTTCGTCAAGCTTGACGAACGTCTCGGATTGTTCGTCGAACTTCAGGAATCCAAAAACAACTGATGATGAATTATGTATCTGCAGACGAGGCGATGGGTCTCGTCAAGTCCGGCGACTGGGTGTTCTTCCAGGGAAGTACCTCTGTGCCAATCATATTGCAGGAAGCCCTTGCCAGGCATCACGAACGTCTGCGTGACGTCAGGATAGTATCCGGTTTCAACGTGACCAAGGGGGTGGCGGCATTCTGCAAGCCTGAATACAAGGAATCGTTCGTGGTCAACAGCTTGTTCCTGTGCGGAGACCAGCGTCAGTATGTCGCCGAGGGCTACGGAAGCCTTATCCCGGGTTTTCTCAGCGATTTGCCGAAGCTTATCCGCAGGAGGGAGATCCCCATCGACGTTGCCTGCATAAACTGCTCGCTACCTGACGAGAACGGCTATTGCAGCTACAATATCTCTGCAGACTTGGCCCAGCCGGCAGTCGAGGCTGCCCGCGTGGTGATCGCCCAGGTCAACAAGAGCATTCCGTATCTTTACGGTACCGCGATGATCCACGAGTCCAAGATCACCGCAGCGGTCGCTTGTGACGACCCTCCCGTGGATATGCAGTTCGGTGCTCCAACGGAGATAGAAAAGGCCATCGGTTCCTGGATCGCAGCCGAGATTCCTGACGGTGCCACCTTGCAGATCGGTGTCGGAGGTATTCCTAACGCCACTTTGAACGGGCTGAAGGACCATCAGCATCTCGGTCTCCATACGGAGGCGATGACCGACGGTGTATTCCGTCTTATGCAGTCGGGGGTCATAGACAATTCCCGCAAGAAGGTCGAGCCTGGCAGGAGCGTGGCCTCGCTGGCCCTCGGTTCAGCCAAGATGTACGAATTCCTGGACCATAACGAGGACTGCATATTCTACGATGTAGGAGTGACCAACGATCCGTTCCTGATCCGTCAGAATCCCAATGCCGTGGCTATCAATTCAGCGATCGAGATCGACCTGACCGGGCAGATCTGTGCGGACAGTATCGGCGAAATGATATTCAGTTCTGTCGGCGGACAGCACGATTTCATGTACGGTGCATCCCTCTCCGAAGGGGGCAAGACGTTCATCGCAATGCCTTCCAGGACTTCCAAGGGCAGGGGAAAGATCGTTCCAACCCTTACGCCCGGGGCCGGTGTCGTCACGACACGTTTCCAGACCCAGTACGTTGTGACCGAATATGGCTGCGTTTATCTCCGCAACAAGAATCTGGCTGAACGAGCCAAGGCCCTCATCTCGATCGCCCATCCGGACGACAGGGAAGCCCTTGACCGTGCCGCCCACGCCCGATTCGGCCGCGTCTACCACCAGCT
>JAGDBQ010000029.1 GCA_017958985.1 Bacteroidales bacterium | reverse complement strand
ATCGACAGCCTTGACCGATTACATCACTCTTGGAGGCAAGACTCAGCCTCTGATCCTAATCAATCATGCAGGGTTTATCAAGAAGTATCTGATGCCTAAAGAATCGCAAATAACAATTAGCACGGGTGAAACCCTTCCTCTCGACAAAGGCTACTACAAGGGTGTCCTCTTCAGCATTCCAGGAGCCGAGGTCAAGGTCAACGGTGAATGGATTGCCTATGATAGCAAGAACAAGGATGTCATCCTAAGCCAGAACCCGATGAACCTGGAATGGCGGCTCAACGGTGAACTTCTCAAGGAATACGGTTACACTTCGGGACAGACCGTCGATGGGCAGATTATCACCGTCGATGATAAATGGGGAGGTTTGAGACTGGAAGTCCCGATGAGTATCACCATCCAATAGACCCGTAAGGCCGGTGAACAAATATCATTGATACTCCAACCCTTTCACGGCGACACCGATGTTGACGGGAATATTAATCATTTTCCCCATAGCGGAATAGCGCTCATAACTGCTCTTGAGATATAGTGCGGTGGACATATGAAGGGCTTTGGGGTGACGTTCCGATTCCGGTGTTTCCAAGATTCTACGTACCGCTTCATCATCGGTGGCCACAACCTGTAACGCCACGAAGTATTTGCCCGGCTCCAGCAGGATGGTCTCCGCTGGCTGAACGCTGTAATCCTGTCGGGAATCCGATTCTTTGATGTCTATATATATGGGCTTGTGCAGTACGTTGACGAAAGTCTCCGGATTACCCTCTACGCGGTATACATTGATGGATGCGACGCACCCCGGGATGTAGTTGTCCAGGATCGTGAACTGGATGTCTTTTATCAGGAAGGGTTTCCTGACATTTGCGATACAGCCCAGTTCCGTACCTTTCACGCCTCCGCCGGGACGATAAAAATCGGCACCTCCAATCCGTTCACTGACCTTCACTCCCGGACGGATGAGGTATTTTTCCTTGGTATTCCCGCCGACGGATACGGCCGGCGGCAATTCCTGCTCGTGAAGGACGACGACAACATCCTTCGCAGCCCCCGTGACGGGATAAAAGGCTGTCTTATACGATACGTGGAAGAACTCGAGCGTGTCGGGAGGAATGGATATTTCAAAATGGCCATCTACGGAGGAAATGGTGCCGATCTGGCGTTTCGGAACACCGACCTGCACATATTCGACCGCATTGCCTTTTTCATCGATGATCCGTCCCCTGACAGAGACTCTCTCTTGTGCGTGGACACAGGCGGGAAGAAGGAGAAATGCCAGTAATAGTTTGGTATTCATGCATTGTTCGTCTGTGGCAAGGAATAACACAAAGATAATGCCGACGACTACCACTGATCGTTTTCGACATAGTTCACAAAGGCCTCATTACAGAGACGTACACCGCCGGGCGTTGGATAATCCCCGGTGAAATACCAGTCGCCGGGATGGTCGGGACAAGCGCGGTGCAGCCCTTCGATGCTCTGGAATACCAGTTCGACCGGCGTATGCATCCCCTCCGGCCGGAGCATCTCCACGATCTTCCTGTTGATCTGTCCGGTGGTGAACGGCGCATATATCTTCTGCACATGGTTCGCGGATACGGGATCCTCCTTGCAGGCTCGGTACACATCAGCAATGAGCTGCTGCATACCATTGTCCCGGATCAAAGCAATGGCCGCACGGAAGGCGCAGAGTTCCTCCAGATGCGACATATCGATGCCGTAGTAGTCCGGATATCGGATCTGGGGAGAGCTGGACACCATTACGATCTTCTTGGGATGCAGACGGTCGAGAATCTTCAAGATGCTCTCCCGGAGGGTGGTTCCGCGCACGATGGAATCGTCGATGACCACGAGATTGTCTTCGTACGGGACCAGGGAACCATAAGTCACGTCATATACGTGGGCGGCAAGGTCGTTCCGCGCTGCGTCTTCCGTTATGAACGTACGCAGTTTGATATCCTTCCACACCACCTTTTCGATGCGGACGTCGTGGTCGAGCCGGCGCACCCCGTCCGTCATTCCGTGGAAAGCCACTTCCGCCGTATTCGGAATATAGGAGAAAACCGTATGTGCCACATCTCCGTCGACTGCCTCCAGGATGGATTCCGTCAGCTGCTCCCCAAGCCGCTTGCGCTCCTGATAGACATCCCGGTCGGAGCCGCGGCTGAAATAGATGCGCTCGAACGAACAGGCGCTCAACCGCTGCGCAGGCAGGATCTGTTCCAGCAGGCTCTCCCCGTTCTTCCGCACGATCAGAGCCTGCCCCGGAAGGAGTTCGCAGATATCCGAGGCTTCCAAGTTGAAAGTAGTCTGGAGTACAGGCCGTTCGCTGGCCAGGACGACCATCTCCTCATCGCGGTGATAGAACGCGGGACGGATCCCCCAGGGATCGCGTATGGCAAACATCTCGCCGCTGCCGGTCAGTCCGCACATCACATAGCCTCCGTCGTAGTGTGACATCGTCGTCTTCAGCACGTTGGCCATACAGATATGGT
>JAGDBQ010000179.1 GCA_017958985.1 Bacteroidales bacterium | reverse complement strand
TTCGGCCATAGGCCCGGTAACCAGGATCCTGCCCAGTGATGACTTGTCCAACGGAAGCAGATTCCCCTCGTTCTTGAGCAATACTACGGACTGCCTGCCCATTTCCCTGACGAACTGGCCGTTCACCGCAGGTCCTACCTCCGCATCAGCCAGCTTGCCGTCTCCTGTAAAAGGATTGTCGAAAAGACCAAGGCGGAACTTGACCCTCAACACTTCACGCACCCTTTCGTCTACCACTTCTTCCGAAAGCCGCCCATTACTGACGAGACGGCGGACAGCATCGATGAATACGGCGGGCATAGTAAAGTTGGTCCGCACGTTCAATCCGGCTTCCAGGACCTGACGGACAGCATCATCGTAGTCAGCAGCCACCTGATGCTTAGTCTGGACGAATTCGACCGCCTCACTGTCGCTGACCACATAACCCTCGAATCCGAAATCCTTCCTAAGCAGTTCCGTAAGGAAATATCCGGAAGCGATTACCGGCTCTCCGTCCCAATCGTTATAGCTGGCCATAACCTCCAAAGGATGAGCTTCTTCGATCACCCTGCGGAAAGGATACAGGACTAACTCGTGCAACTCGCGAGGAGTGATGTGCGGGTCCGTCCGGCAGTCAGCATCCCTGCCGCCCTTGGGCACTCCGTATGCAACGTAGTGCTTGAGGCAGGAGGCGACACCCTGGCTCTGGATCCCTTCCACCATCCTGCGCCCGAGTTCCGAAACCAGGTACGGATCCTCGCCATAGCATTCCAGCACCCTGCCCCACCTCTGGTCCCGGGCGACATCCAGGATAGGAGCATATACGCTGTGATAGCCGAGCAGACGGGCTTCAAGCCCTGCAATCCGACCGGCTTCCAGGACCAGATCCCTGTTCCAGGTACTCCCTATTGCGATAGGTGCAGGAAGAGGAGTGGCACCGGTATGGTTCAATCCGTGTATGCCTTCGTTCGAGAACTCCACAGGGATGCCGAGCCTGGTCTGCTCCACGAACCACCTCTGGGTCTCCTGAAGAGCTTTCACGTGATTCGGGAATGGATAGATCAGGTCATAGTGGGCCTTATATGCCTTTCCCACCCCGTTCAACTGCTCATCGATATTGGCTATTCCGCTCGACCACACCTCCTGCTTCCACCCATCTGTCGGCAAGGGATCCGGAAGCACACGGCCGCACCCGTACAGGGTCGCCAGCTGGCAGGACTTTTCCTCCAGGGTCATCTGGCCGAGAAGGTCCTCGACCCTGTCCTCAAGCGGAGCGGAAGGATCCTCATAGACATCCTTCGACCCGTTCTTATTGAAATCGATCCAACCTTTGTGGTATATACCTTTCCCTCCCCAGAGGCCCAGGCAGACGAATAGCAGTTGAACGAGAAGTTTCATCATTTGATATTCTCCCTACGCATTATGACAAGCACGTCCCCGCTCTCGAGGATCGTATGTCCCTTAGGTATGATGACTTCCTCTCCGCGCCTGATCATAAGCACTATGGAATCTTCATCCTTCGGATATTCCCGCAGGATATGACCCTCCCATTTGCTGTTCGGAGGCAGAGGATGTTCATAGAGGATCATATCGCTCTGCTCCTGGTAAGACCTGGCGCAGAAGACCACCTCATCGCCTGAGCGGAGAACGGTGTGTCCATCCGGTATGATCTGCTCCCCATCTCTGATCAACATCGCGAGAATAAATCCGGGAGGAAGAGCCATCTCCTTGATAGACAGATCTTTCCACGCACTCTTATCGTTGATTATGAAATGTCCGAAATGCAGTTCCTCATTCTCGTTGTAGTCGCTGAAGGTCTTCAGGACATCACTGTCCTTGTCGATCATATCAAGCTTCCTGGCGGCATAGGGGATCAGCGAGCCCTGGATTGCGATCGAGATAAGGACGATACAGAATACAATGCTGAAGATGTCTTTCCCCGGCAGCACGGAGCCCGTGAGTATCAGGAGGGAGAATACGATGGATGCCGCACCCCTCAGCCCCACGAATGAAACCAGGGCGGTCTGTTTCAGCGAATATTTGCGGAATCCTCCGGCAGGGCCAAGGATGCCTCCCACGGCAAGAGGCCTCGCCACGAAGGTAAGGAACAGGAATATCAGGATTGCCGGCAAAATCGCCTTCACCAGGTCCGCAGGATGTGCGAGCAGACCCAGCATGAAGAAGATGAATATCTGCATAAGGCCGGTCAGGCCGTCGAAGAAATTGATCATCGGCTTGCGGTCAGGGAAGTCATTGTTTCCCAAAATGATACCCACGATGTACGCGCTCAGGTAGCCGTTGCCTCCGATCAGTGAAGGGAAAGCATAGGAAATCACGGCTACGGCGAGTATGAAGAGGGTCAGGTTGCCCGAGCTGGAGAACCTGAGGCGCCGGAGCGACAACAGGGCTGCCTGACCGATGAGCAGACCTCCGGCTGCACCGAAGATCATCTGAGCGAATATGGTCCAGATCACGTTGCCGGTGCTTGCGGTCCCGGCAAGGACTGAAATCATCACTGCCGTAAGCATATAGGACATAGGGTCGTTGGATCCGCTTTCCACCTCGATGAGAGGAGCCGTGTTGTTCCTGAGACCCAGCCTCTTGCTCCTCAGGATCGAGAACACTGACGCCGCGTCCGTGGAACTGATGACAGAGCCCATCAGGAAGCTTTCAACCCAGCCCCACTTCAACGCGAAATGACAGAAGAGGCCGGTAAGCGACGCAGTCAGCAGGACTCCAACCGTTGCCAGAAGTGCCGAGTCCCTGACCACCGGCTTCGCAGACGACCACCTGGTACCGAAGCCGCCATAGAACATTACGAATATGAGAGCTACGGTACAGATATCCCTGATAACCCAATAGATATTCTCTCCCATACCGGTTTCCGACACTTGGATCACCATTCCAAGCAGGAGGAAAAGGAGCAATGCGGGAACACCTATCTTACCTGATATCTTATTGAGGAACAAGCAGGTAAGGATAATCAAGGAAAACGCTACAAGGAATACTATCATTTCTTCTTCAGATTTATCCGTTCATATTCTTTCAAGGCTCCGATAGCCTTCGGAGACAGGAGGATTATGGCTACGACGTTTACCCACGCCATTATTCCGACTCCGATATCTCCCAAAGTCCAGACAAGGTTGGCCTCCTTCACGGCCCCGAAAACTATAGCTGTCAGCTGGACTACCTGGAGTATCCTGACCAGCAGCATCTCGGTGCGAGGAGAGCATCTGCCGTTCAGGTTGCAGAGGTAAATGATGCTGGATTCGGAATAGAAGTAATATGCCATTATCGTCGTAAAGACGAAGAACGCCAGGGCGATGCTTATGAATATGCTGCCGAAACCGCCCAGCACCGTATCGATGGCCGCTTGGGTGAAGCCGACGTAATTCGCCCCGAGTTCAGGAGAATTGGCGACCAGCATCGAAGAGTCGGGGCCGAGGATGTTGTACGTCCCTGCGGAAAGGATCATCAAGGCAGTAGCGGTACAGACCAGAAGGGTGTCCACGTACACGGAGAATGCCTGGACCAGCCCCTGTTCAGCCGGATGCTTCACATCCGCCGAGGCGGAAGGGATGGCACCCGTTCCCTGCCCTGCCTCATTGGAGAACAGTCCACGCTTCACGCCCATCATGATGGTGGAGCCGAGGATTCCTCCGCAGACAGGGTTGATCCCGAATGCATTCGTGACTATCATCGAAAGAAGGCCCGGGATCGCACGCCAGTTGAAAGCGAGGACCACGAGGGCTATGACGATATAGGCAACTGCCATGAAAGGAGTCACTATCGATGCGACCTTGGAAATCCTCTTTATACCGCCTATGACTACCAGACCGATCAGGAGAGCCAGGAACAAGCCGGAAACCAAAGGATTGATACCCAAGGAATTACTGGCCGCGGTGGACATTCCGTTGGCCTGGACGGTAGTTAGCATCACACCGCAGCCGATGATGGTGAACAGGGCGAATACAACCGCCAGCCACTTGGAACGCAGTCCCTTGTCGATATAGCAGGCAGGTCCGCCACGGAATCCGTCTTCGTGTTCGAAATTGAACAATTGGGCAAGGGTGGATTCGACGAATGCAGTGGATGCACCCAGGAAGGCTATCACCCACATCCAGAATACGGCTCCGGGACCGCCAAGGGCTATCGCAGTCGCGACACCCACGATATTCCCGGTACCGACGCGTCCGGACAAGGCGATACAGAACGCCTCGAACGATGAAACGCCTTTCTTCTCCTTCGACCTGTCCTTCTTTCCGAACAGCAGGCGCGTCATCACTCCGATGCGCCTCAACTGGACGAATCCGGTCCTGATCGAAAAATACAGGCCGGCTCCGACAAGGAGCACCACGAGCGCGGGACTCCATACGATGTCGTTGATCGCAGATACTATCCTTTCCAAATCCTACAGGTCCTTTGATATGCGGTATGTACCGCTGTTATAGTCGTTGCTCTCATCCTCACCCGGCAAGGTGACTGTCGCGAAGGCACCTTCAGGAACGGTGAACTCCCATATCCATTTGTCACCTTCGAACTTCCACGCACTCTTGATGAGTCCCGCAGCGGAAGGATACTCTGCATTCAGGGAACCGAGACGCTTGTCCGGTACAGGCTTCATAATGATATGCTTGAAGCCAGGGTCGGCAGGATCCGCAGCTATTCCCGCGGCAGTCTCCCATATCCACTGGCATACGCAACCGTAGGCATAGTGGTTGAAACTGTTCATTCCCTTCGGACCCATTCCGTTTTCAATCGTATAGCTGTTCCAGCGCTCCCAGATAGTCGTAGCGCCGTTGTCGATCGAATACAGCCAGCTAGGATTCTTGCGCTGGAAGAGAAGCTCGTATGCAATGTCCGACATTCCGTTGTCGGTCAGCGTACCCATCAGGATCGAGGTTCCGAGGAAGCCGGTCTGGAGACAGTTCCCGTGAGCTGCGAAATTCTCGCGCAGGCGGGAGATCATATTTTCCCTGGCTTCGCCTTCGACCAGACCGTTCTTCAGAGCGAAGAGGGACGGAGTCTGCATCGTATTCAGGACGTCCAGCTTGAAGGTACCGTCCGGATTGAGGAACTTTTCCTTTATGTAAGCCTTGGCTTCTTCGACCATATCCTGGTACCTGGCGGCATCCCGGCCGGTGGAGGCGGCCATATCCCGCATCATCCCGGCGTCGATCACCCAGTAGCAGGCCCCTAGGTAGCTCCAGTAGATAATCGCCTCTGGCAGAGGATGATACTTCCCGGAAGCATCCTTCGAGAACGCTCCCCTGCCGTTACTCTCGAGAGCCTCATAGCTCAACCAGTCAGCCCACTGGTAGTGGCCGTTCTCGTCTCCAAGGGTCTCGTGGTCGTACTTGCTCTCGGCTATGTGGTTAATGAACTTTTCCATAGCCTCCCAGTTCTCGTCGACCAGCTCCTTGTCTCCGAACTGTTTCCAGATGGTCCAAGGGACTATGATACCGGCATCAGCCCATCCGAGGCGCATCATATTATCCGGCGTCGCACCATACTGTGCGATCGGGGCGACTCCCGGGAAACCGCCGACCTCGCTCTGGGTATCCCTCATATCGCGCATCCATTTATGGAAGAAACGGGCTGTATTGGCGAAGAAGGTTCCTGTCTCCGTAAATACCTGGGTGTCAGCAGTCCACCCGAGCCGCTCGTTACGCTGAGGACAGTCGGTAGGGACAGAAAGGTAATTCGACCGCTGTCCCCACATAGTATTGGAGATGAGCTTGTTGACCATCTCGTTCCCGGTTACGACACGTCCGGTCTCCATCTCCTTGGAAATGGAAGTGACTGGGATGGACTCGACAGACTTGATTTCGACCGGAGCGTCTGCCGTGACCGAGATGTACCGGTAGCCGAAGAAAGTGCAGTGAGGATAGTAAGGTACGAAATCCTTGCTGTCTGCGAAGGTATAATCGATACGCATCGCGTTGACCGGGGTACGCAGGTTGAGTCTGTGGCAGCTTCCTTCAGGTCCGTCCATACCGCGGCTCCTGGCACCGTTGCCGTCGTTCAGGATTTCGGACGGGAGGCAGGTCAGTACCGTACCGCCGGCAGCCTTGAACAGGAAGGAAGGAACGGCCGACGCATTCTGGCCGAAGTCCACCACGAGAGTCTCACCCGGGTTGACCAGGATAGTCTCCCCTTTGGCGAACTCCTTGACTATCACCACCTTGCCATATTCTTCCTCGCTCTCTCCTTCTACTCCGTTCCAGGTATATGCCTTGACCGGGGACATCGCCAGGTCCTTGCGCAGATAGATCTCAGCCCCGTCGGTGGGGAATATCTTTCCGGGGAATTCCGTATTGACCTCCGGTTTGGAAAGCTTCTCAGGGGTGGCGTATCCAGGGAGCTCACGGGCATCATATTCCTCTCCATCGAAGATGGCGGCGTGCTTGACCGGTCCCGCGACTCCTGCCTTCCAGTTCTCGCAGTCAGTCCCGAGCAACTCTATGCTTCCGTCCGCATACACAAGCTCCAGGACACCCCTGAAGGCACATTTCTTTCCTATCATCCCCTCGTGGCCTCCGGGAGTCAGGATCTTGTCAGCCCACCAGCCGGGAGTAACCTGTACGGCAAGCTGGTTCTCTCCGCCGGCCTTCGTCACCAGTGCCTCCGTAACATCATAGGTAAAGGAGACCTTGGTCTTCGCATAGTGTGTGAATCCAGGCTTCAGGACCTCATCACCGATCGGTACTCCGTTGATATACAGCTCATATACCCCAAGGCCTGCAGTCATCCACCTTGCTGACTTGACCTTCTTCCCGTTGACGACGGTAGAGACGAACCAGCTCGCGCCGTCTGCCGAACGGCAGTTGCTCTGGTCGCCGTTCACCACCTCTCCCGTCAGGACGGGTGCATCCGCGGCTGAAATCCATTCCGAGGAATCCCAGGCTGAAGGATCCAGCGGGTCCGTGAGCTTGAAGGACTGTTTCTTGGTGGAACTGCAGGAAGATGCAGTCAGGACAGCGGCCACCAAGACCACCGCTATGGAGATAATGCTTCTTGCTTTCATATAAGGTACTATTGCTTTGATTTCAAAAATACTCATTTTCAGTGAACTAAGGAAGAGCGGCGGCAGTGACCTGGCGCACGATGGATTCCATTCCCCGGACCGTTGCCTTCCGGAATATAGCCTTGGAAAGTGGAATACGAGTCTCCGAGTATGGCGACCGTCTTCGGCTGGCCTTCCCCGCAGCCGCCCTGCCGGCAATCGCCCTGGCAACTATGCTGTGAATATGCCGAGAGAGGAATCAGCCCCGCGAGAAGGAATAGGATCAAGCGTCTCATATTTACAAATATACCAATTTTATACGACGAAAGGATAGTGGAATCCGACTTTTATTCAGTATTTTTGTAAGCATCGTTCCAAGATGATAAGATTCGACGGCAAACATATTCTCATTACGGGAGCAAGCTCCGGGATCGGAGCGGGGATAGCGCGTGAACTGGCAACCAGGCACGCCAATCTCTACCTTACAGGAAGGGACAGGGACAGGCTTGAAAAGGTATGCGAAGAATGCATGGGCGCCGGTGCAGCCTCCGCCAGCTGTTTCATAGTAGATATGGCAAGCGAGGAATCTATCAGCGCATTCTCCCGGTCCTTCAGCGCCCCGGCCTTGGATGTGCTCATCCTGAACGCCGGGATATCCCAACGCTCGACTGCTTTCGAGACCGATCCATCCGTGGACCGGGCCATCATGGAGACGGATTTCTTCGGCCCAGTGCTCCTTACCAAGGGACTTGTAGGCCTGATCAAGCGTCAGGAGCATTGTTCCATCGCCGTAACGACCTCCATATCAGGATTGTTCGGTTTTCCGCTGAGGTCCTCCTACTGCGCCGCCAAGCACGCGTTGTTCGGTTTCTTCGAATCGCTCGAACTGGAGAACAGGAACATAAGGGTGACCTTCCTTATCCCGGGCAGGGTCAACACTCCTATCAGCAAGAGCGCATTGGATGGCAAGGGCGGGAAGCACGGGGTGATGGACGACGGCCAGGCCTAAGGCATCAGCGTTGAAAAGTGCGCGATGAAAGCCGTCAAGGCGATTG
>JAGDBQ010000178.1 GCA_017958985.1 Bacteroidales bacterium | reverse complement strand
CGGAAGGTCCGCGAGATCAGCCAGGGGCTCCCGGTTATCCTCACCGGGGATTTCAACGTGGACCAGACCAATTCAATATATTCGGAAATAGTTGGCAGCGAGGAACTTCAGGACAGCTATGAGACCTGCGAGCTGCGTTATGCCTGGGATGGGACCCCGAACAACTTCAACCCTTCGAGTTTCACTGCCAGCAGGCTCGATCACGTGTTCGTCTCCCCTCAGACCAGGGTTGTCAAATACGGAGTCCTGACGGATACTTACCGTACTATGACTGAGGAAGCCGCCAAGTACAGGGACGGCAACTTCCCGAGGGAAGTGTCTTTCCAGGCCTATGAGGCCCGTACTCCATCGGACCATTTCCCTGTAAAGGCGGTCATAGAACTGAACGGCAAGAAGGAGACGCCGGCCATTGGAAAGAAGACCCTCGATCCTGACGGCTGGGCACCTTCGGTCTATGCCGGACTGACGGAAATGATATCCAGGGTCGGGAATACTTCCCCGGACTATGACCCTTCGTGCAAGCCGTACGCAGTCTTCGACTTCGACAATACCACCATCATCGGCGACATAGAACACGCCCTGTTCAACTACAAGATAGAGAAACTGAAGTACCGCACCTCTCCGGACAATATGTTTTCCCTCCTGACAGGCAGCCTTCCGAGCCCGGATATCATTCTGGATATGGGCGGAGGGCGTAAACTATGCGCCAGGGCTTTGGTGAACGACATAGTCTCCGACTACAAGGTCCTTTTCGGGAAACCGCTCGAGGAAGTGGAGGGGACTATGGAATACCTGGATTTCAGGGCTAAACTGAAGGCGATGTATTATGCGTTGGTCAGGACCCTCACTTACGAGGGCACCGCCTTGTGGCTGAAGAGGCTGCAGACCGAGGGAATGACGGTCGAGGAGTTCAAGGCCCTGGTACGGGAATCCACGGCATATTTCTTCACCAAGGGAGGCAACGCGCCGAAGACCTGGACGAGTCCCGTGATGGGAGAAGCCGGATATGTCACCGTGACCACCGAATACGGCCTGGGCATCTCCAAGAATATGAAGGACTTGTATGCCAAGCTGGAAGCCAACGGAATAGTTCCTTATATATGCACGGCGTCGATTGAGGAAAACGTCACCGCTGTCGCCTGTGACGGCTGGCTCGGAATAACGGTTCCTGAGGAAAGGATATTCGGAGTCAAGTTGCTGAAGGATGCTTCGGGACGGTTCACGGATGAATACGACCCCGAGTGGGTCCTGACCGCAGGCGCCGGCAAGACGGAGACCATCCTCAAGAGGATCGCTCCGTTGCACGGAGGCAAGGGACCGGTCCTCGTCGGCGGAGACAGCAACGGCGATTATGAGATGCTCACGGATTTCCCGGATATGCAGTGCGGCCTCATCATCAACCTGGACAGGACGGATCCTATACGGTCTCTCTACAACCAGCAACCGCGGTATCTGCTCCAGGGCCGTGACGCCGCACACAGCCGGTTCGTACCTAACTCGGAAAGCAGGGACAGGAAGATGGTGATGGCCCGTTACGTCCCTGAAAGGGAGGACGATTTCGTATTCGAGAATAACCTTGCCTGCGGGAGGATTTATGGTAAGGCCCTGGAGAACGGCACCATATCTCCCGGAGTCGATATATGGGTAAAGACCCCGGGCGGACTGGTCGCCGATGAAAGGTATGCCGGAACGCACCAGGGCCGCTCGTTCCACAAGGACTGGGGCAACGGCAAAGACTGTTACCAGGTGGGAATATCTCTCGGCGGAGGTGCTTCAGCCCCGATGGCGGGAGGCAAGCTGGTTTTCCCTGCCACCAACTACCGCTCATACGAAGTCCTCGAGGATAATCCTGAAAAGGCCGTATTCGTGCTTCACTATCCGGAATGGGAGGTGAACGGCGGCAAGATAGCCCTCGACAAGAAAGTGACGGTGGTTCCGAACACTTATTTCTTCAAGTCCGAAGACACCTATACCTTCTCCGGATTCCCTGGCGACACCCTTACCGTCGCGGCGGGAATATACCTCCACAATGATCTCGGGACCGTAGAGTCTGAATATTCCGGCTCAGGAAGCTGCGCAATCTGGGAGAAGGCTTCCGACCAGGCTCAGGAGACGGAGGACGGGATGATCGGAGTCGCCGTGGTGATGCCTGATGCCGGATGGGTCGGAAAACTGGAGGACGGGTCACATCTGGTATGCACCAAGACCATTCGCAGCGGGGAACCGGTCACGTACTGGTTCGGAAACTGCTGGAGCAAGGGAAGCGTGAAAACGGCTGAGAAGTGGTTCCATCTGGCAGGCAATCTTTTGCCTGAATAAAAAGAAAGTCCTATATTTGAGGACCAAAAGCTTGTCGACAATATGAAAAAATTAGGATCATTGGTCTGTGCAGTCATTCTCTGCACGTCCTGTCTGGTGATGTTCCAGTCTTGCAAGGGAAAGAATGCAAAGTCAGCCGAAGCCATTGAAGAGGAACAGGAATCACTGCTTGCCACTATCGACAAATACATAGAGGATGAATTCGGAAGCCAGTATTCCCAGGGGGATTACTGCATTCCCAGCCCGCTGATCCTGGAAGAGGACGAATCTGATCCTGAGGACATCCTCGTGTGGGGGGATTTCCGCGTATTCAACTACGTACAGTCAGGGGATACCCTCAAGACGGTTTCCGGCGGAAGCCACCCGGGCCTCCTCCATCTGAAGAAGGTGGACGGCAAGTATGAAGTAGTCGATTTCAATGCGGTAGCGGACGGCGCCGACAATATGATTTCAGCCGAAAGGATATTCGGCGACAAGTTCGACGCTTTCCAGAAGATGGTCTCGGATGAGGCAGACCGCGAGGAAATCAGGAACAGGGCCATTGCAGAATATGCCCTGAAGCACGACCTCAACGTGACTCTCTACCAGGATTTCGGATGGGATCCGGAAGAGATCATCTTTGAATGACAGCAGGGTCCAGAACCTTGATTTTCACATTCTTGTACCAGGCCTCGTCGCCGTGGTCCTGGAGAAGTATATGGCCGGTTTCGAAGTTTCCGAAATTCGGCCATACTTTGTATTTGCTGTAGGCCACCAGAGCGTTCCACATCTGGTTGTTCCTCTCGTATTCAAGTAACTTCACACCGTTGAGCCAGTGCTCGACGTGGTCGCCGCACACTACTATCATACCCTGGTTGAACCCCCTCATAACGAAAGGCTTGTCTTCCGGGGCAGGGATGAGGTCGTACAGGGCGCCCAGCTTGCGGTTCCCGTTGACACCCAGCTTGGCGTCCGGATGATGCTCGTCGTCCAGAACCTGGAACTCGCAGCCGATTTCCGACCCGACTCCGGTATTGGTGCCCTTCTGTACGAAGTACTTCACTCCGCTGTTAGAAGCCTTGAAAATCCTGAAATCGAACTTCAGGATGAAGTTCCTGAAAGGCACGTCGGTGATGATATCCCCACCCATATCCTTGGCGTTGTAGCCGCCTTCTTCTCCGTTGGTCTTGTGTACCATCAGCAGCCCGTTGGCGATTTCCCAGCTCTTTTTAGGGAATCCTTCGTATTTCGCGCTCGTCCAGCCATTCGAAGTCTTTCCGTCGAACAGGAGCTTCCAGCCTTCAGCCTCCTCTTCAGGAGAAAGGATATTGCTGGAGGTGTTGAACATAGGAGCGCATTTCTCTTCAGGAGTAATGAAGGAAGCCACGTCCGCGGTCAGGATACGGATATTCCTCCAAAAGATCTCCTGTCCTACCTTGCTTTCGTCGTTGCCGATATTATGGACCTGGAGGGCGATGAACCCCGTATTCCTTTCGTCATCGAAAATATTGGCGCAAGGAACCCCGTTGAGGAATGTGCGGATCCTGTGCCCAAGGCATTCCACCCGGGCTTTGTTCCATTCCCCGTCCCTGAAAGCGGTCTTTGCCGGACGGTTGAATTCCAGCGGATAAATCCAGGCCCTTTCAGCTTCATTGCCTTCATCGTATATTCCTCCGGACCATCCTCTCGGAGAAGGGTCGATTTCGTATTGGTAGCCCCTTACCCTTACGTTGTTGACTTCCTTCTCGCTGACACTGCGGAACTGGACTCCCGAGTTCATTCCGGAAGCCACCTTGAACTCGAATTCCAGGATGAAGTCTCCATAATCCTTCTTTGTCACGAGGAAGGAATTCGGGGTATTCTTGACGGTCGATCCTTTTATCGCACCGTCGACCACAGTGTACTTCGCCTTGCCTCCGAACTGTTTCCAGCCCTTGAGGTTGCGTCCGTTGAACAAATCGGTCCATTCCTGGGCTCCGGCAAACTGGAAGGAGCAGGCAAGAATAATCAAAGAGAGCAGTATACGTTTCATATGCGGTCAATTAAAGCTTGTAAAGATACTCCCAGCCACTGCGAGGCGGCACGCCCGTGAGCATCGCGTTTGCAAATTCGTTGTTGGTTATCCTCTTGGATACAGGATCGAAGAACAGATTGGTGTCCAGCCTCTGGGCGATTACTCCGAGGCTGAATACCTGGTTGAGTATTCCGTTGATCTCGAAAGGCGACCTGGTCTTCTCTTCCCCACGAACCGCCCTCAGGAAGTTCGTGTAGTGGTTGGAAGGACTCTGGGGCACTTCCGGCAGCTTGCTTTCCATTTCCTTTGCCTTGGATTCAGGGATGATGGAGAGGGTGGAGCCGTGGCTGCCGCCTTTGAAAATGAGGTCTCGGGAATATATGATCTTGCCCGGGTTCAGCTTCTCGTCCTTGTAATCTCCCTGGTTGGTGGAAGGAATATCGGAAACGAACTCTGATTTTCCGAAGCCTTCCGGGAGAGGAGGGAAGTTGGTCAGTCCGTCATACCAGGTAAGGTCCACCGGAGGCATTTCCCCGCGCGGCCCGAAGCGGTAGAATATGGTCGATGAATACGGGAAGAAATAGTCGTTATGGCCTTCAGCCTTCCGCATCTCGATCTGGTATGGCAGTCCGAGTTCGAGGAACTCGTGGGCAGTGTCGATCAGGTGTGCACCCCAGTCACCGAGGGCTCCCATCCCAAGGTCGTACCAGCACCTCCAGTTACCCTGGTGGAACTGGGCGTTGTAGTCGTGCCACGGTGTAGGACCAAGCCAGGCATCCCAGTTCATATTCTTTGGAAGTGGTTCTGCATCAGGGAATTTCTTGATATTGGAGTCGAAGCTGTGCCAACGGCGGGCGCTGTTCATATGGACGTCGATACGGGTGACATCCTTGATGATTCCGGCGTCCTTCCAGGCCTTGAACTGGAAGTAGTTGGCGTCCGAATGGCCCTGGTTTCCAACCTGGGTGGCCAGGTCCGGATGCTTCCTTGCGGCAGCCATCATCAGCTCGGCTTCGAAGAAGGTGCGGCACATCGGTTTTTCCAGGTAGATGTGCTTGCCGAGGCTTAGGGCAAGCATGGCAATGGCGAAATGGGAATGGTCCGGAGTCGATACGCAGACAGCCTCGAATCCATTTCCGAATTTGTCGAACAGCTCCCTCCAGTCGTTGAACCTCTTGGCTTTCGGGAAGTTCTGCAAGGCCCACTGGCACTGGTTCCCGTCGAGATCCACGTCACACAGGGCAGTTATCTCCACCAAACCTGTCTTTACGAATTGCTTGATGTTCTGCTCCCCGCGATTGCCTATTCCTATACAGGCAAGCTTGACCTTCTGGGCCTCGGGGACAGCTTTACCTATCGTACTGAAGAGGCTTTTCGCCTCGCCCTTTCCTACTCCGGCCACCATCGATGCCGTCGCAAGGGTTGATGCTTTTATGAAATTCCTTCTCGAAACCATTGCTGATTATTATGTTAGTGTCTGATAAATATACGGTTAAATTCTGAAATCTGCCAATATGAAATAGTGGTCGCTGGGGTAGACCTTGCCTTTATGGTCCTTTACAATCTCCGCATAAGTGGTTTCAACCGGCCCGCGGTGGAATATGAAATCGATCCTCCGACCCTTCTCACGAGCTTCTCCCAGGAAATTGTGGCACGTGAATCCGGCCTCTTCCTTTCCGTGTATGTCCTCGTACATCTCGCTCCAGCTTTCGTCCGCGTGGATGTACTTGATCGGAGCATTCTTGATCCCGGAATTGAAATCTCCGCACAGGATCTGAGGCATATCCTTGGAATACTGGCCGCATTCCTCGACTATCATCTTCATCTGTTCCAGCCTGGCCGGATCGCTCTTGTGGTCGAGATGGGTATTGACCACCCGGAATTCCTTGCCGGTTTTCTTGTCCCTGATCCTCACCCAGTTGCAATGCCTTGCCCGGTTGGTCCCCCAGGACATCGAGCCGGCGATGGTAGGGGTCTCGGATAGCCAGTAGCTGCCGGAGGAGATCCACTCGAAGCGGCTCTTCTTGAAGAATATCACATTCTTGCCGATGAAATGGTAGCCTTCAGTCCAGGGATCCATCTCAGGGCCTTCGAACCCGAAATGGTAATACTCCTTCCCGAATTTCTTCAGGAACCAGTAATAAGAGTCATAGATGACTTCCTGGAGGCAGATGATATCCGGGTCCTTCCCCTTTATCGTACTGATGCACAGGTCGCGGCGGTTCTCCCAGACTCTCTCTGGATACGGATCGTCATCGGCGAGTCCGGTGATCCTGATATTGCAAGACATTACACGGTAGTTGCCGGCAGGACGTTTTGCCTCGAGGGAGAAGGACAAACACAGAGCCGCCAGGAGGCAGACAAAGGATAACTTTTTATTCATCTTCTTGATTATTAGGTGTTTCCGGGTGTACCATACGGGTCAGGATTATGGCCGCGATCAGGTGAAGGGTCCCCATCAGTATGAACAGCCACTTCCAGCCGCTCTCCGGGATTGATCCCGTGAATATATTGAATACCACGCTTCCCAGGGCTCCCGCTCCGCACGAGAGGCCCATCACCGTGGCGACGTTGCCGATCGGGAAAGTCTCCGCCAGGACCACCGGCAGGGTGTAGAGCCAGCTCAGGCACATTACGGCGACCAGACTGAATATTCCGGTAACCAGCCCTACCTTCAGGCCGAAGCCGATGGATGAGGAATATATGAAAGGAACCAGCATGCACAGAGGGGCAATGAAGGCGATAATGACCATCATCCTCTTGCGGGCTTTAAGTGCCGGGAGGCCGCGTTTGATCATATTGTCAGACCAGGCGGAAGTAAGGATTCCGCCGATGGCTCCCACCAGGAACGGAATACCTCCTATCCATTGGATCATATCGAGTGTCTGTCTGGTGGAAAGCCCTTGGGCGGCTCCCATATTCCTGAGGAATCCCGG
>JAGDBQ010000177.1 GCA_017958985.1 Bacteroidales bacterium | reverse complement strand
CATCGACCTGCACACGACCATCGTCAAGATAGACGAGGCTGCCGATGCAATGAAAGAACTTGCGCGCTCAGGCCGCAAGATCCTCTTCGTCGCTACCAAGAAGCAGGCGAAAGAGATCGTTGCTGAGAAGGCAACGGCAGTCAATATGCCATCGATAACCGAGCGCTGGGCGGGCGGTATGCTTACCAACTTCCCGACCATCCGCAAGGCTGTCAAGAAGATGAACACCATCGACAAGATGAAGGAAGACGGTACATTCGAGAAGCTCGCCAAGAGGGAGCGTCTGCAGATCGACCGTCAGAGAGAGAAACTGGAGAAGAACCTCGGTTCCATCAGGGATATGAGCCGTCTCCCGTCAGCACTCTTCGTCGTTGATATCCAGAAGGAAGCCAACGCCGTCAAGGAGGCCAACCGCCTCAACATTCCGGTATTCGCAATGGTTGACACATGTTGCGATCCTACCTCTATTGATTATGTAATACCGGCCAACGACGACGCTACGAAGTCCATCGAGCTGATTATGAATATCCTTTGCAAGGCCATCGAAGAGGGTCTGAGCGAGAGGAAGCTCGAGAAGGAAAAGGAAGCTACCGAAGAGACCGCAGAAGGCGAGGCTCTCGTCAACCCTACCGGCAAGAAGCTCCGCGCTCGCAAGAACGCCAAGCCAGTCGACGTAGAG
The DNA here is from genome assembly GCA_017958985.1 of Bacteroidales bacterium. Taxonomy (GTDB): domain Bacteria; phylum Bacteroidota; class Bacteroidia; order Bacteroidales; family UBA932; genus Cryptobacteroides. The sequence continues at coordinate 11,181 of JAGDBQ010000177.1, read as the reverse complement.
GCTGAGGCTGCCGCTCCTGCACCTGCAGCTGCTCCAGTTGAAGAGGCACCTGTCGAAGAAGCCCCTAAGGCTGAATAACTCCGTTGAACAATTAAATATCACTGATATGGAAATCACTGCTAAAGACGTAATGAAACTTCGTCAGATGACGTCTGCCGGTATGATGGATTGCAAGAAGGCTCTCATCGAGGCTGAAGGCGACTTCCAGAAGGCTGTAGGCATCATCCGTGAGAAGGGTAAGCTCGTCGCTGCCAAGAGGGCTGACCGCGAGACTTCCGAAGGCTCAGTTCTTGTCCGCACCGAAGGCGACAAGGCTATCATCGTCTGCCTGGGCTGCGAGACCGACTTCGTGTCCGCTACCCCTGATTTCAAGGCTCTTGCCGCTGAGATCGCTGACGCTGCCATCGCTTCGTTCCCTGCAGATGCAGAGGCTCTCAAGGCCTGCAAGTGCTCCAACGGCCACACCGTGGAGGAGGAAATCTCCGCCCAGACCGGAAAGACCGGCGAGAAGCACGTACTCGCATACTACGCCGCTCTCCAGGCTCCGTTCGTAGGACAGTATGTCCACTTCAACGGCAAGCTCGGTGCTATCGTTTCTTTCAACAAGGTGGTTCCTGAGGAGCTCGGAAGGGCTATCGCTCAGCAGATCACCGCTATGAACCCTGTCGCTGTCTCCGAGGCCGACTGCCCTAAGGAGGTTATCGACAACGAGCGTGCAGTAGCTATCCAGAAGACGAAGGACGAGCAGGTACAGAAGGCTGTCGACGCTGCCCTGAAGAAGGTCGGCATCAATCCTGCCCACGTTGACAGCGAGGCTCACATCGAGTCCAACACCGCCAAGGGTTGGATCACTCCTGAGCAGGCTGCACAGGCTCGCGAGATCATCGCTTCCGTCAGCGCAGAGAAGGCTGCGAACCTTCCTGAGCAGATGGTCCAGAACATCGCCAACGGCCGCGTCCAGAAGTTCCTCAAGGAGAATACCCTCGAGAACCAGGATTTCGTCCAGTCCGATGACAAGGTCTCCGTCGCTGCTTACATCAAGTCTGTAGATCCTGAGGCTAAGGTGGTTGCTTTCCGCCGTTACTCCCTCAGCGACTAATCAGTTGTCTCTAACGGATAAGGAAGGCGACTCGTCAGAGTTGCCTTCCTTTTTTTTCGTCATCCCCGACCTGTTCGGGGATCTCCCGCCGGCCCCTGCAGGGCACGGCCGAGTCCAATCCTCGCTCCGCTGCGGCTGAGTACGGCCTTAGCCCTCAGGGGCACGATGCCCCGGTGACGACTCATCTGGCTGGTATGGAAAGGCTTGATAGTCAACGAGATGATTAAACAAATGGAGGCGATTTCAGTACTATCTGATAAAGTAAATTATTAATAATCAAATATTTCCATACCAGGCTCGTTGTGCCTACCAAATAATGGTTTACCAGTTTTTATTATCTGGTTGCCTTGGTTTAAGATCTATGCACTCCCATTGTTTCCAATGGCAGGGCGCGAGGAGAGCCCGTCATGGCGTCGCTCGCCACAGCGCCCAGCCGCCGGAGGTGGTATATTCCGGCGGCGGTGCCATCCCGCCACTTTTTCTATCTGATCCAAGTACTGAACTTGGAGGGGGTGGGAACCGTGCACCTCTATAACATAATTAATTCTAAGCAGTTGATGATAAGAGCAGTGCCAGGCCTCCAGATATTATTTGGTCCCTGGAACGTAGATTAGGCACAATTACTTGATAATGAATAGAATAATCGAGGCTCTCGTTCCAGCCTCATTGAGGAACTCTTTAGTGAGTGGAGTTTTCAATCCGAAAGATGCTCCCCTTATTCTAAACCATCGTCAATAAACAGATTAGTATTCGGCATTATGAAAACTACCGCCATTATTATTGACTTTTTTCGCGTTAGGATTCGCTATTCGAATGATCTTCAATCACTTCCAAAAAGAGAATCCTCACTCGTATTGAATACCCATGCACTATACATAGTTCCTTGAACCATCTTTGCTACGCTGCGGCTAAGTATGGACAGTGTCCTCAGGAAGTATAATTATTATTGATTATCTATAGGTTAAGGGTTTGCATGGTGCCGATCTGAATATGTAAGTATCTCTTTTTTCCGCCGTTCCTATGGTGCTCCTGCTGACAACGTTTCACGTGTGAGGCCGTTTTTCTTAATTTATCAAAATTCTAAGTTATGGGGGTGATGATGCCCTAAGTTACTGAGTGATAGCTGCAATTTTACACTATTCTAAAAACGATGAACACCCCGTGCCTTCTCGGCAGAGGGTGTTCGCAATTCTAACCTAAAACTTAACCTATGAAAAAACTATTCGATGCAAATATAAACAAATTCGATACCACAAGCAAGTTGTTTATATTAAGTTTTGTCTTAAAGGATAGTTTTATAGTTCAAAAGGATTCTTTTGTTCTTTTCGCAATATAGTGCGACAAAAATCAAAGTGTTTCTTCAGGCAGGCAGCTCTTGTCGAGGGTGACTTTCTGGATCTTCACATCCATCTTCGGTTTCTCGTTTTCGGTAGTGACTGATGCTATCCTGTCGATGATGTCGATACCCTGGATCGTTTCTCCGAATACGGTGTATTCTCCATCGAGCTGGGCGCAGTTCTCAGGGCTTTGCACGAGGTAGAACTGAGATCCTGAAGATTCCTTCTTAGGATTGGCGACATCGCCGCGGCGGGCTGCCGCGAGAGCGCCCTTCTTGTGCTTGTATTCAGGAACGAACTCGGCAGGGATAGTGTAGCCGGGGCCTCCCTGTCCCCAGGTCTGCTTGCCCTCAGGAGTAGTATTCCTTGTATTCGGGTCTCCTCCCTGGATCATGAAGTTGTTGATGACCCTGTGGAAGAGGAGTCCGTCGTAATAACCTGTAAGAGCCAGTTTCGCGAAATTGTCGCGATGCTTGGGGGTCTTGGAGTACAGTTTGACCTTGATGGTACCGAGGTTCGTCTCGATGTCGAAAATGGGTTCCTCCGGAAGCTTTGCCATAATTTCTTCAGCGGTCTTTTCCCTCTGTGCCTTGAGGACGGCCGCTATGGAATCCTGGCGTGCCTGTTCTGCGGCTGCGGCCTCTGCCGCTTCCTTTGCTGCCTTTTTGGCTGCACTCTGGCAACCTAGAACCATCGCCGCTGCAGCGAAGCAGGCGAAAGCTCTGAACAGATGTCTTTTCATATCCATTTAATAATCAGAAGTTGCGGTAGTTGTAGCCCATCGTGTCATAGATCTTGAAGAGCTTGTCTTTCAAAGCGGTTTTGAACCTTTCCGGGTCCTTCCTGTCCGGATTGCACCACTGTACCTCACTCAAGGCATCCAGCCTCGGCAGGAGCATATATTCGAGATGCTCCGGAGTAGCTATGTATTCGGTCCAGAGGTTGGCCTGGACACCGAGGATGTGCTTCTGCTGCTCCTGGTCGAGACCCTCCAGGGGCTCGTATCCGTAAACCTTCTCGAGAGGAAGGTCTCCTCCGATGCCGAACGGTTCCTTGTCCTTGTCCTGTGACTGGTAATAGTCGAAGTAGCAGTAAGTGTTTGGAGTCATGATCACGTCGAAGCCCATCGAAGAAGCCTGGATTCCGCCCTTGACGCCCCTCCAGGACATCACGGTAGCTCCTTTTGCAAGCTCACCCTCCAGGATCTCGTCCCAACCGATGATCTTGCGGCCGTGTTCGTTCAGGAACTTCTGTATCCTTGCTGTAACATAGCTCTGCAGGTACTGCTCGGCCGTGTGCCCGTTCGAGGCCTTTATTCCCAGCTGCTTGATGCGAGTCTGGCACTCAGGGCACTTCTCCCACTCGGATTTCGGGCATTCGTCGCCTCCGATGTGGATGTATTCGGAAGGGAAGATATCCATAAGCTCCGTGAATACATCCTCGAGGAAGGTGAACATCGCGTCCTTTCCCGGGCAGAGCACCTGGTCGGAGATGCCCCAGCGGGTCCAGACCTGGTAAGGGCCTCCGGTGCATCCAAGTTCAGGATATGCGGCGAGGGCTCCCATCATATGCCCCGGAAGGTCTATTTCCGGAATGACGGTGATCCCGAGATTGTCCGCATAGGCGACTATGTCCCTCATCTGTTCCTGGGTGTAGTAGCCTCCGTAGCGTATCCCGTCGTTGCTGTTCCAGTCTTTCTTGATTACGGTTCCGTTGCGGAAAGCCCCTATCTCGGTGAGTCTCGGGTATTTCTTTATCTCGACTCTCCATCCCTGGTCGTCCGTAAGGTGCCAGTGGAAGCGGTTCAGCTTGTGGAGCGCCATCACGTCCAGATATTTCTTCACCTCCTGTACGGAGAAGAAATGCCTCGAGCAGTCGAGGTGCATTCCCCTGTAGGCGAACCTCGGCTTGTCCTGTATCTTGACGCAAGGGAAGAGGAACTTCTCGTCAGGCTTGACAGTATTGCCGAATATGGATGTTCCCGTCAGTTGCTTCAGGGTAGCCAGGGAATGCAGGAATCCCGCGTGCGAGGAAGCCTTGACCAGGCAGGATTTCTTCTGGATATCGATGTAATACTCTTCAGGAGCCAGGGAATCGTCCTTCAGGAATACGAATCCCTTCATCTTCCCGTCGCTCAAGGAATTGGCCAGGCCGACCGGTACGGCGAACGAGCAAGTCCTGCCGCTGATGAAGGTAATCTTGTCAGCGAACTCCTTGATGGCCTTCTGGCTCTTGGCATCGATGTTCTGGTCGCAGTTGAAATTGGCGCCGGAAGCCTTGAAAGAGCCCTTCCCGATCTCCACGCTCTGTGGATAAGGAATCACGTTGACGACCGTCTCCTGCTTCTTTGCGGACAGGTTCGCAGGCAGCAGCAGGCCAGCCAGGCAGATGATAGTAAACAATCTTTTCATTTGTGAATATGGTTTATCGTTGTTTTTCGTTTATCAATATATGATCAGTCCCAATACGCCTCCGGCAAGGAGTATGGGGATGGGCCCGACCTTGAAACACAGGGAGGCAGTTACGGCTGCGGCAAACAGCACCCAGCTGCTCCAGTGCGGGAAATTCTCCTTGACTACGCTGATGTCGAAACCCGAAAGCAGGGGAGTGCCGCCCCAGGAAGTCCTGAACATCAGCATCAGTCCGGCAGCACCGATCAGTCCGACCACAGCCGGGCGGAGCCAGCTCATCACACCCTCGAATACCCTGTTGTCCTTGAACTTGGTGTAGAACTTGACCATCGTCAATACTATCAGGAACGAAGGCAGGACCACCGCCAGGGTTGTCGTTGCGGAACCTGCAATGCTCAGCAGATGGCTGGCTCCGGCATTGTGGAGAACCTCGTAGCCCACATAGGTGGCGCAATTGATACCGATGGGGCCGGGAGTCATCTGAGAGATTGCGACGATGTCCGTAAAGGCGCTTTCCGTCATCCAGGTATGGGTCACGACCACCTGGGTCTGGATGAGCGAAAGCATAGCGTAGCCTCCGCCGAAAGTGAACATACCGATGACGAAGAACACGTAGAACAACTGCAGGAAGAGAGTAGGGTCAACCATTTCGCGTCCTCCTCTCCTTGTACACGGCAAAAGCCAGCGCAAGCACGATCAGCACCAGCAGCAGCCAGATCGGCGAAAACCCCAGGAAAGCGACTCCCGCCAGGGTGATGCCGGAAATAAGCCACGCCCACCAGGTCTTGTTGCCCTTTCTCGCCATATTGACCATTGGGACTATGATAAGGGATACCACCACAGGCCTGATGCCTTTGAAGATCCTTTCCACGACAGGATTGTCCTTGTATCCTGAGAAAACCATCGCGATGAGCAGGATTATCAGGAAAGAGGGAAGGACGGAGCCGAGGGTCGCCGCTATGCTGCCCCTGGTCCCGCGCAGCTTGTGTCCTGCGAAAATGGACATATTGACAGCCAGGATACCCGGAGCGGACTGGGCCAGGGCAATGATGTCAGGCAGTTCTTCGTCGGTGAGCCATCCTCTCTTGACAAGTTCGTCCCGGATTATGGGAATCATCGCGTAACCCCCGCCTATGGTGAAGGCTCCGATCTTCGCGAATACGAGAAAAATCTTCCAGAGAGGTATCATATCCTGTTAATAACTCTCAAAGATAATGATTATTTCTCTATCTTTGTGCTGCAATGGTTCAATGCGATCTCAACTGCAGCGGATGTGAACTCGCGGCCGGGAAAAAGAAAAACATCCTGGTCGATGTAATCGGTCACAAGCTTGAAGGCGGGGCCCTGGATTTCTCAGGCCGCCAGTCACTTACCATAGAATACGGGGAATATGTAGTCTGCTTCGTGAACTATTGCGGAGAAAATGTCCACATCGGAAGGAAGATCCTTTCCAACCACCCTGCGGTCGTACTGGATATCATAGACTCGATGTCCCTGGAGAACAACCTGAGACTCACTTCCAGGCTGATCGATATGGACTCGAAGGCAGTCCTTGCATTCTCCGGTTACGACCGTCTCCTGGCCACCGGACATTCTCTCGACTATGTTACCCTCGGCGAGATGATGGGTTTCCCCGCCACCGTGATCGACGAGTCCGAGGAGAGTTTGAGCAGGCTGCTCTCTCTGATTGTCGAAACCTATCTCCAGCCCGGGAAAAAGCACGTCCACGTGCCCTACGGCCTGGATGTGGACAAGGCGATCGACAGGATAACGGCCCTCATTTCCGACTCCCCGGGGCTTTCCGACACATATCACGACCGCTACCTGGCAGTCCGCCTGCTTGAGGACCCCCAGTACATCATCCCTGCCCTGGAAGGTTATCCGAAGGCCTCTCAGATAGTGGAGAGCGCACGTGCTGAGTCCGAGACACTCGCCCGTCAGCTCGGCGAGACTCCGGAGGCCCTGATCAGGAAAGCCCGCCACGGATATGTCCACGGAGCTCTGGTAGAGACCCTGCGGCACAGTTCCGACAATTCGGACCATACCCTCCTGCAGAAGATAGACTCGGTTCTCACGAACCGTCTGATAGGCCTTCCGCTGCTCCTCGTCGTCCTGTTCCTGGTTTTTGAAGCCACCTTCGCCATAGGAGCCTGGCCTCAGAAATGGATAGAGGACGGAGTCGCACTCCTATGCGACTGGCTTTCCGGAGTGCTGCCGTCCGGCTGGCTCTCCAGTATGCTGGTGGACGGGGTAGTACAGGGCTGTGGCGCTGTCATATCCTTCCTGCCGAACATATTCATACTCTTCATATTCCTTTCCCTTCTGGAGGACACGGGCTATATGGCCAGGGCGGCATTCCTGATGGACAAGATAATGCACAGGATAGGCCTGCACGGAAAATCCTTCGTCCCGATGCTGCTGGGTTTCGGCTGCAACGTGCCGGCAGTGATGGCCGCCAGGTCCATTGACAATCCCAAGGACCGGACCCTCACGATGCTGATGATCCCGTTTATGTCCTGCTCCGCGAGGCTTCCGGTCTATATGCTGTTCGTGGGAGCCTTCTTCGCCAGATCCAAGGCTTTGGTGATGATAGGGTTATACCTTGCGGGAGTCCTGCTTTCCATTCTCTTCGCGATAGTGATGAAGCGTACCAGATGGTTCCGCAAGGAATCCGACGACTACGTGTCGGAACTTCCGGCTTTCCGCAAGCCTGCCCTGCGGAGTACCTGGAACCACGTTTGGGAAAGGACCTCGGACTACCTCCACAAGATAACGACCGTGATCCTGGCGGCCTCCGTGATCATCTGGGCCCTTGAATACTTCCCGAGGGACAGGACCCAGGACGGACGATACAAGGAGGAGTCCTATCTGTGCGACATCGGGAAGGGTATGGAGCCTGTGATGAAGCCGCTCGGCTTCGACTGGAAGATGAACGTATGCCTCCTTACCGGTCTTCCGGCCAAGGAAGCGATCGTCAGCACTATGGGTATCCTGTACCATACCGACGACAATGAATCCCTTTCCGAGGCAATGACGGAAGGAGAAGGGATGAACAAGGCTGTCGCCTTGGCATTCCTGCTGTTCGTGCTTCTGTATTTCCCTTGTGTCGCGACTATAGCGACTCTCAGGAAGGAGATAGGCTGGAAATGGGCTTTGTTCTCTGTGGTGCACTCCCTTGTACTGGCCTGGGTGGTGGCTTTCCTTGTATTCAACGTAGGGAGTCTGCTGGTCTAGCCGCGCCGCACCATCCTGGCTACTGTTTCCCTTGAAGTCAGTCCGTCTGGACCGTGGGATGAGGAATGGAATTCCCTTATCCCGGTGTATTCTTCGATATGGGCTATGTTCTCCGGCCTTACACCGGATCCTGCCAGGACCGTAATCCTGCCTGCTGCGGCTTCGTTCAGCTTCTTCAGGGTCTCGAGGCCGTCGTTGACATTCGCGGCGTGCCCGGCCGTCAGCAGCCTGTCGCATCCGAGGGATATGATATCCTCCAGAGCCTTGAAAGGATCCCTGCATTCGTCGAAAGCCCTGTGGAAAGTGACCCGGAGGCCCCTGGCCGCTTCCATAAGTCCGGCCATCGCTCCGACGTCCACATTTCCGTCGTGATCCAGGACGCCGATGACTACAGCGTTGACACCGAGGTCCTTGCACATTCCTATTCCTTCGTATATGCGTCCGATCTCATTCCTGGAATATACGAAACTGCCGCCACGCGGACGGATCAGTACATTGACGGGTATGCTGACTTTTGAAAGCGTTTCTTCAAGGATGCTGCGGTCCGGGGTGGTCCCGCCGCAGGAAAGGTCAGTGCACAGTTCTATCCGCGAAGCACCGCCGGCTTCCGCCTCCAAGGCTTCGGATACGCTGGTGCAGCAGCACTCGAGGAATCTTTTACCGCCTTCCATATCCTCAGGAGACCTTGCCTGTACCTTCGAGTTCGAGCAGCAGTTCCGGACGGCAGATATCAGCTATCAGGAAATGCATCGGAACTCCTTTCCAATGGTTTCCGAGGCACTGGATGACCGTGTCCGCATCTTCGGGGTATTTCAAATATACCCTGACGAGGTCGAAGTCGAACCTGCTGTATCCCGCTCCGATGTTGGAAGGTGCCACAAGATGCTCCACCACGTCGATTAGTCCTTCGCACTGCACGCTTGCGTCCTTCGAGAACTCGCTGTTCTCTCCCTTAATGGCTGCCGTGCCGGAGACATATACCGTATCGCCGAGCAGCCTGGCCCTTTCGAATTTGGGCGTAGTGCGGACTTCCTTCCTGCCTGCTTCCAGCACCTTGCCGGAATATTTGTGTGCAGGGACCTGGATAGGATTGTCGATAGGCTTGCTGACGGCCGATGAATCCTTGACGGCATAGATGCATACCATCACCCCTCCCGCTGAACAGCCGACCCCGGTGGCAGCGGGATAACCGCCGCTCCAGTCTGCATCCTGGTAGAAGGCAGACCTCGCGTCATTGAACAACTGGTAGTTCTGCAGGCCGTCGTTGACCTGTGTGATATGGTCGATATAATTCCACTGACGGACTATGTCCGATGGAGAAAAGCCCTCAGCGTCAAGTATTTCCCTGATCCTTGAGAAAACCTTGGCACTTTGTTCTCCGACATCGCCCCCTTCCGGGAAATGGATGCCCTGTGAGACCAGCTCGGTTCCGTCGGGAGAATTCAGCAGAAGGTAGTCTCCGTTGCACTCTATCTCTCCCGCTCCCTTTATGGACAGCACCTCGGCAGTAAGCCTTCCGCTGACCGGTGCCTGTGCCACGAAACTCACGAGAGGCTTGTCCTCGCCCAGATATTCCCTGCAGACATCCTGGAGTGTCCTGTCGTATGCAAGGTACTCCTCCAGATTCCCTGCATCGTAGAAGAACACTATGCTCAGGGTAGTAAGGGGGTTCTCTATCTGTCCGATGATATCCCTGCACTGGACATCCAGCGCAGCGTCCGATCGGGAGGTCAGTACCGTGACAATTTTCTCGGTCATTGGCATTCTTTCTTTCGAAGTCCTGCAAATATCGGAAAAATATTGATAAGAGAGACTACTTGATTATTTTCCTATATTTGCGATATGAAGAGAATTACGATTGCACTCCTGTGTCTCCTTATGTCGCTGTCAGCGCTGGGACAGGAGGTCGGTTATGTCCTTGACAAGGATATTTCCTATTCGACAAAGAAGGATACCTACTCGAAAAAGAGGCTGAAGCTGGATATCTACCATCCGCGCAGGGGAGGGGACTGTCCGGTGCTGGTCTGGTTCCACGGCGGGGGGCTCACCGGAGGGCACAAGTCTGTGCCGGAAGCTCTCAAGGAGCAAGGGCTCGTGGTCGTTGCCGTGAATTACCGGCTCCTGCCTGCAGTGACCGTGAGGGATGCCATCGACGATGCTGCGGAAGCGGTCGCCTGGACTTTCAGGAATATCTCCAGTTACGGAGGTTCTCCTTCGAGAATCTATGTTTCCGGGCATTCGGCCGGAGGATATCTGACTATGATGCTCGGGTTCGACAAGGAATACTTGGCCAGATACGGGGCGGATGCAGATGCGATTGCCGCCTTGCTGCCACTCAGCGGCCAGGCTATCAGCCATTTCGCCTACCGGGATATGAACGGGATGGGAGCCTTGCAGCCTCTTGTCGATGAATATGCTCCGCTGTACTGGGTACGTAAGGATTGCCCGCCGACCCTTCTTGTGACCGGGGACCGTGAGGATGAACTCTATGGGAGGTACGAGGAGAACGCCTATCTCTGGCGTATGATGAAGCTCAGCGGACATCCGTCCGTCACCCTGGTCGAGCACAAGGGCACCAACCACAATACGATGCTCGCCCCCGGCCTCGCAGATATCCTGGAATATATCTTTGGCACATATTAAGAGATTAGCCGCCCTTCGGGCGACTTTTCTCTTGATGTCCACCAGCAATGAAAATGCAGATGCGGCTCCGCCGCCTTTTGTTATTATCCCCAGCCCTGCAAACGCTAGCGCTCGCTTGGCTGGGGATAAAACAAAAATGCCGCACTTGCGTGCGGCATCTGCTATTTTCATTGCATCGGGTGGAGATAAAGAGATTCGAACTCTTGACCCCCTGCTTGCAAAGCAGGTGCTCTACCAACTGAGCTATACCCCCTTTCAGTAGGCCCTGGCAGAGTTGAACTGCCGACCTCTACATTATCAGTGTAGCGCTCTAACCAACTGAGCTAAGAGCCTGTATAATAAAGAAAGATTAGTACGGCAAGGTACCGATACCCTTGTACGGTCGCGTCTGCCGCTGTCAGGACTGACTCCAAAAAGGAGGTGTTCCAGCCACACCTTCCGGTACGGCTACCTTGTT
>JAGDBQ010000176.1 GCA_017958985.1 Bacteroidales bacterium | reverse complement strand
CTGTACCAGTCCATCCCCAAGGGTTATGTCGGTCTTGTAGGCCGTGTCACATACGACTACGCCACCAAGTATCTGCTCGATTTCAACATCGGCTACAACGGATCGGAGAACTTCGCTCCCGGCAAGCGCTATGGAGTGTTCCCTTCGGTCTCCTTAGGTTGGATCCCTTCCAGCGAGCCGTGGTGGGAGCCCGTCAAGAATGTGATCGGTTATCTGAAACTCCGTGGCTCCTGGGGCCTTGTGGGTAACGACAACACCAACGGTGCCCGTTTCCTCTATCTCCCCGGCGCCTGGCAGTTCTATACCGGTTCGACGACTACGAACCCTCAGGCCCGCGGAGCCAACTTCGGTACCAGCGGAAGCTGGCTGCAGGCCGTCAGGGAGCTTACTTCCGGCAACCCTAACGTTACCTGGGAGACTGCCAGCAAGGTCAACCTCGGTATCGATGCCGGTTTCCTGAGGGACAGGCTCCACGCATATGTGGACGTGTTCTGGGAGGACCGTCAGCACATCCTCGTGTCCAACGCTTCCACCTTGCCTGCAGTCACTTCGCTGCCTGCAAGCTATGTGAACGAAGGCCGTGTCAAGAATCACGGTTATGAGATCACACTCAACTGGGAGGACAGGAAGGGCGATTTCCGCTACTCCATCTCTCCTACCTTCTCGTTCGCAAGGAACACCGTGGTCGAGATGCTCGAGGTCGAGCCGATGTATGATTACCTGAGGCATACCGGCCTTCCGGTCGGACAGCCTTTCGGCTATGACCTCTTCGAGTTCTACCAGCCCGGCACCGAGGAACGCTACAAGGCTGCTTACGGCACCGATATGCCTGACCAGAACCTTGACCTCAAATACGGCGATGCGGTTTACGTCGACCTTAACGGCGACGGCATCATCGACCAGAACGACCAGAAGCCTCTCGGCTACACTTCCAACCCCGAGATCACCTATTCCCTGAACTCTTCGTTCCACTGGAAGGGTCTTGATTTCTCTATGCTTTGGACCGGAGCCGACCACGTCAGCCGTTCGCTCAACGGTTATTTCCGCGACCAGTTCGGATCGACCAATACTTCGGCCCTCACCCAGTGGGTGGCTGACAATTCCTGGACGGAGGACAATCCCGGAGCCATCCTGCCCCGAATCTCATTCACCAACCGTGTTCACAACAACCGTGACTCCCAGGCCTGGCTGATCGATTCCAAGTATATCCGTCTGAAGAACGTCGAGCTCGGCTATACCATCAACAAGCCTCAGAGGATGCCATTCTTCAACTACATCCGGGTATTCGTCTCCGGACAGAACCTGCTTACTTTCGCAAGGTTCGATGGCAACGATCCCGAGGCGCCCGGTTCCGGACTCGACTTCGGTGTCCGTTATCCTATGACCCGTGTTTACAACATTGGCGCACAGATCAACTTCTAATGCAGACACGATTATGAAAAAGAAACTGAATAACATACTGTTCCTGGGGATCTTCTCCGCTTTCTGCCTTTCGGCCTGCGTCGACCGTCTAGCCGTCGGCGATGCATTCCTCGAGAAGGCTCCCGGCGTCGATGTCAAAATCGATACGGTATTCTCGAGCGCAGAGTATACACGCAACTTCCTATGGAGCGCATACGGACAGCTTTATTGCACATATACTTCCGGTAATATGATGAACGGAGCTCCGATCGACGTGCTCTCCGACTCCTATCATTGCTATGTCGGCTGGGGCGGCCCCATCCAGAGCTATTATCCCGGACTTCTGACAGAAGACGCCCAGGATACCGACAACGGAAACTATCAGGGTAAATTCTCCTATTCGACGAAGCCTGGCGGACTCAGTTCCGATGCCGGCGGCCGCGTCTCCATCTATGAGACTGTCCGCTAGTCCTGGCAGCTGATCGAGAATATCGACAGGGTGCCGGATATGAGTTCTGACGAGAAGAGCCGCCTGCGCGGCGAGGCCTATACCATCATGGCGAGCCGCTATTTCGATGCCTTCCGCAATTTCGGCGGACTCTGTCTGGCCAAGAAGGCTTACGAAGTCGGTGAGGAATTCACCGGAGGCCGTGCAACTGCGATGGAGACGGTGGAGTTCATTGACTCCTTGATTGTTTGTGCCATAAATGAGCCGGGTTACATCTGGAACATTCCCAATTCCGACCAGGGCCAGTGGTCCGGCCGTCTCACGCGTGCTTCCGCGCGCGCTTTGAGAGCAAAGGTATGGATGTTCGCGGCTTCTCCGCTTTTCAACAATTCTCAGCCCTATATGGACTATACTCCTGACAAGGTCACTGAGTTCACCAATATCGAGCACCTATGGTTCGGAAAGGAGGATCCTTCACTCTGGAACCGTTGTCTGCAGTACTGCAACGATTTCTTCGATGACAATGCTGCCAATGGCAATTATTACCAGCTGATCCAGCCCGCTACGCAGGATGAGGCCGGTTACAGGGCTGCCTACCGCAGGGCTTACCGTTACCGCAATGACGAGAGCCGCCACGAAAAGCTGTTCGACGTCCATCCTACCCTGACCCTGTCCGATGGCGGCTGGGGTTGGGGCTGGCGTGGTTTCGCCCTCGACTGTCTGCGTCAGGGCGGCGCCGTTCCCACAAACGAGCTTATGGAGTGCTTCGGTATGCAGGACGGACGCAACTTCCCTTATTCGAACATCTATGGTGCCGGCAACAATCCCAACGGCATAGATATGTTCGCAGACCGCGATCCTCGTCTCTATGAGACCATGCTCGTTCCCAGGCAGGGACTGCCCGCAGGATTCGACTACGCGGGACAGTCATATACCGACTCCTGGGTGGGTGGCCTTATGGTCAAGAACAGTAATTTCAACAACAAGGACGACGTGGCTTCCGGATACTGCAAGTTCAAATGGTTGCTCGACTATTAT
>JAGDBQ010000175.1 GCA_017958985.1 Bacteroidales bacterium | reverse complement strand
GGTCCAGCTGACCAAGGAGGGTAAAAGCATCAGCAACGCCCGCTGGAGTAACGACGGCAAGTCCGTCTATTATCTCCAGGGCGGACAGTTGTACAAGGCAGGGATATCCCTTGGGGAAGGGAAATGCAGCCTCGGTGCGGCGACCCAGCTCAGCGACGCGGCCAACGGGATCGGAGAGTTCGCCATCAGTCCTGACGAATCCCAGGTGCTGTACATCGGAACGGTACCGGGAGCTGTCAAGACCCCGAAGGATTTCGATGCCAAGCTGGACAAGGCCCAGGCCTATGTCGCAGAAGACCTTATGTACCGCCACTGGGACCACTGGACGACCGAGAAGCCTCAGGCTTTCATCGCTCCCCTGTCCCGCGGAGCAAAGGGTATAACCGAAGAGAATTCCCTCAACGTACTGGGAGAAGACGCGTGCAAGTACGAGCTCCCTGTGGAGCCGTTCGGAGGAGTGGAGCAACTGTGCTGGAGCCCGGACGGGACGTGCATCGCGTATGCCTGCAAGAAAGTGGACACCGGCCGTGAATATGCGTTCTCGACCGATACGGAAATATATGTCTACAAGATCCTGACCGGAGAGACTGTCCGTATCCCTATGGACGGAGGCTACGACACCGATCCGGTCTGGAGTCCGGACGGGAAGCAGATAGCCTTCCTCAGTATGGCCCGCAACGGCTACGAAGCCGACAAGGTCAGGCTGATGGTCGCCTCTGTCGAGACCGGAAGCGGCCAGGAAGAAATTAAGGTCGGCGACATCAGGGAGCTTACATCCGGCTTCAAGTACAATGCCGCAGGTCCTTTCTGGTCAGAGGATTCCGGAAGCATCTACTTCAACGCCCTGGCCGAAGGACTGCAGGGTATCTACAAAGTGGACGCCTGCTCTCAGGAGCCTGTACAGCCTGTGCGGATCACCCCTGACGACGCCTGGTACGACTTCGATTCTCCGTTCGCCATCAAGGACAGCACCCTGCTCGCCAGCTACTGCTCGATGGAATTCCCGAAGGAGCTGGTTGCGGTACACGAACCAGACGGCAGCTTCGAAAGGATCACAGATGAGAACGGGCACATCATAGGCCAGCTGACCGCTTACAACACCGAGGAGCGCTGGATAAAGACGGTGGACGGGAAGCAGATGCTGACCTGGGTCCTCTATCCTCCGCAGTTCGATTCAACCAAGGTATATCCCGCCATAGAGATATTCCTGGGCGGTCCTCAGGGAACACTCAGCCAGGGATGGAGCTACAGGTGGAACTACCGCCTCATGGCCAACCAGGGCTACATAGTCATCCTTCCTAACCGAAGGGGAACCACGGCCTTCGGCCAGGAGTGGTGCGAACAGATCAGCGGAGACTACATCGGCCTCAATATGCAGGACTACCTCAGTGCCGCGAAGGAGCTCAAGAAGGAGCCTTACGTAGGCAAGATCGCAGGCTGCGGGGCATCGTACGGAGGATTCAGCGTCTATTATATGGCCGGAATCCACGGTGACGTCTACGACTGCTTCATCGCGCACGCAGGAATATTCGACGAGAAATATATGTACTACGAGACTGAGGAGATGTGGTTCCCGAACTTCGACAACGGCGGCCTGAGCGAATATTCATTCACTCCGGGCGAGCAGGGTCCGAGAGGCGACGGAAAGACGTTCGGAGGCATCGGGCAGGCCGGATCACCTTGGAGCAACGCCGCCAAGGCTCAGCGCCATTATGCCAACTCCCCGGCGGTCAACGTTACCAAATGGCACACCCCTATCCTCTGCATCCACGGTATGATGGACTACAGGATCCCTTACGACCAGGGAATGGCAGCCTTCAACTGCGCACAGATGATGGGTGTTCCGTCAAAACTGATCGTATTCCCGGAAGAGAACCACTGGATCCTCCAGCCTCAGAACGCCCTGTTCTGGCACCGTTCCTACTTCGACTGGCTCGACAAGTGGTGCAAGACAACCGATTGAGCTAGGGCTTCCTGGTCTTGATCTTCCTCCCCTCTTTGTTCCAGAGATACACCCACGCCCCGTTCCGGGAAGTGAATGTATCTTCGGTAACTGCGGTCACGTCCCCGACCGACGAGTAACTCAGGGTCTTGTACCGCTTCCCTTCGGAGTCGTAAAGGTATATCCAGTTCCCGCTCCTGGAGACGAAGAAAGTGGAGCTGAACCCTTTGACTTCGCCTACACTGCTGGCACTGAGAGTCTTGTACCTTCTGCCGGATTCATCGTACATATAAACCCACGCGCCCTGGGTCTCTACGCTCGAAATCTTATGGGAAGGGACGGCCATAGCGAATGCCAATACTGCTGCCAGTATCTTTATACTATTGATTACCATTACGTTATTTGACGATTACCTTCCTTTCGTACCTCGTCCCGGTCTCCTTCTTTACAGCATCCACGAACGCCGGAGCATAGGCCGGTGAAGAGAATCTTCCGAACGCAGGTTCTCCATCCTTGGACGGCCTCATTATCTGGTCGTTGTGCTTGACTATGAGGAGCTTGGCAAGCTTGTCCCAGCGCTTCATCATCTTGTCGGTGTAAGCGATGGTCTTCATAGTCAGGAAATCGGACAGCTCCCCTGCCGTGAGTTCCGAAGCCCTCTTCTCCACCTCCACCTGGTCGGTCTCGTAGTAGTCCTCGAGTTCGGTCTGCGCCTCCTTGAGGTCCCCGATCATCGCACTGTAGCGCGGATACACCATATTGGCCACGAAGTTGCACATCCAGAAAGCGCTTTCCTCGCTGAATTCCAGGATATTGTTGTTCTCCCGGCGGAATGGGTCAGGAATACGGTTGATTCCGCAGTAGACAGGCACATAGGCCACCATCGTGGCATCATCCATATTGAAATAGGTGATGCCGCCTACAGCGTCCGGAAGCCAGGAACGCATCCTGCAGACCATAGTCATACCGCTCTGCTGGCAGCCTATCGGGCGTTCGCGGAACATCTTGGTGCTGTCCGGACTCTCGAAGTTCACCGGCTGGTTCCTGTAAGGGGAAGCCCAGGGACCGGCGCTAACATCTGCGGTCATATCGAGAGCCGTTCCCTCATAGTGGTCGCGCATATCGTTCTGTATATCCCTGTAGCTCAGCTTCGAATCCGGCTTGATCCAGAGGGGCAGCGCGTCGTGCTCGCTGAGGTCTCCGTCCAGGAACGGAAGGTAGGAATCGATGACGTCGGTATCGTAATGATGGCGGAAGAAGCTCCACACCCTGGCCTCGCAGTAACGGATCGTGCCCCAGTCGAGAGGACCGTATGCCTCGCGGAAACTGAAGTCCTGGTCCGGTCCGTCGTAGTAGCCCATCTCGCGTGCGAAGGAAATGACATCGGCGGAATACATACAGTCTCCGTCCTTGGTCACGCAGAAACCGAGTTTCTTGTCAGCCTTGCGAGCCTGCGGGAACTGGCGGATACGGCTGGAGTTGGCATAGGCAGTGATGCAGTCGTCCGGCACACGGAGGGCTACCCACACGCCACCTTTCCTTCCGGGACCCTTGCCGATCAGTTCCATTATCCACGCTTCGTCCTTGTCGCAGACGGCGAAGGACTCTCCCGTGGAATTGTAGCCATATTCCTGAACGAGCTGATGCATCACGGCTATGGCTTCACGGGCGGTAGCAGCCCTCTGGAGAGCGATGTGCATCAGGGTGAAATAGTCCAGGTACCCTTCAGGGTTCCTCAGTTCCTTGCGGCCATCCCAGGTAGTTTCCACGATGGAGACCTGTTTCTCATTCATCAGGCCGGCGACGGAATAGGTGTATTCGGCCTGGGGAATATAGTGGACCGTAGCGTTGGGGCCCCATCCACGAAGGGCGATCATCTCTCCGGGAGCGTGGCTTCCGGGAGCGGAGTATGACAGTGATGCGGCGAAACCGAATCCGTCACAGTTGTAAGTGCAGATGACACTTCCGTCAACGGATGCGAGCTTTCCGACGATGAGGTTGGTACAAGCGTCAGACCGGAATCCGGTACAGAAAGCGAGGGTGGCTGTCAAAGCCAGAGAAATGATATGTTTCATAAAGCAAAATGATTTTCAATGGATAACGTTCTCCAAATGTATGAAATATCGCATAATAAACCAATACCGGAAATTGTTCTTCTTATTGGAAATCATTATCTTTCGGAAAACAATACAGAGTATGAAGACGATTCAAGAACCTGCGAGAAGTATTCCGGTGAGGGATGAAGTGGACGTCCTGGTAGTGGGCGGAGGTCCGGCCGGACTTATGGCGGCACAGGCCGCGGCACTTGTTGAAGGCACCCGCGTGATGCTGATTGAGAGCAGGGGCTCCCTCGGTGGGAATATGACACAGGGGCTCCCCCTTCTGGGCTTCCTGGGTCGCAAGGGCAACGAAATCATCAAAGGGCTACCCCTGCGGTTCGTGGAACGCCTTCGGGAACGCGGCCAGGCGACTCACCACCGGGCCTGTCCGCTGCACGTAAGTCTCACGATGATCGACCCGGAAGGTACCAAACGGCTGGCCTGGGAGATTATGGAGGAATGTGGCGTGAAGGTGCTTATGTATGTGTTTTGCGTGGATACGATAATGGAGGGAAACAAGGTCAGAGGCGTGATCATCGAATCCAAGAAGGGACGTGAAGCAATCCTGGCCAAGACTGTGGTAGATTGCTCCGGCGATGGCGACGTGGCTTTCCGGGCCGGTGCCCCTATGGCTTATGGAAATGAAAACGGGATAGCGCAGCCTCCGACGCTGATGTTTTCGATGCGCGGAGTCGATTCACGCAAGCTGCGGGACGCTGTGGCTGACCACCCCGACATCTATGACATCGACTTTATCCCGAACGAATTCTTCCGTGCCGACGACAACTGCACGATGGTGGGATTCCGCAACCAGATCCGCAAGGCTCGGGAACAAGGCTACGACCTGCCTGTGGAAAGGACCATATTCATGACTGGAATGGCGCCCGATGAATGGTGGGTCAATATGTCCAGGGTCAACGGAGTGGATTCTACCGATCCCGAACAATATACCAGGGGCGAAGAGATATGCATCCGGCAGAACGCCGAAATCGTACGGTATCTCAAGGCTTTCATCCCCGGTTTCGAGAATGCCTATGTAGACAGGGTCGCTCCGTTTATGGGTATCCGCGAGAGCCGGCGTATAATCGGTGAATATGTCCTGACGGAAGAGGATATATTCAACTGCGCCCGTTTCGACGACGCCATCGGTGTCGCGGCATATCCGGTGGACCTGCACCATCCGGTCGGCGGAGACTGCACCCTGATGTGGTGCCCGGACTGCTATGACAT
>JAGDBQ010000174.1 GCA_017958985.1 Bacteroidales bacterium | reverse complement strand
TTGGGTGCGGACCCTCTGGTGGCGGTTCTGGAAAGTGTGGAGAAGCCGGGCAACCTGGGAGCCGTACTGAGGAGTGCGGACGCTGCGGGGGCCGATGCCGTGATAATATGCGACCCGCTCACGGACTTGTTCAACCCGAATCTCATCCGGGCGAGTATCGGTGCGGTCTTTTCAAGGCAGGTGGTTGCGGCCGGGTCGGAAGAGACCATCTCCTGGCTGAAGTCGAAAGGAATCAGGATACTGACTGCCCAGCTTCAGGATTCGGACTTGTATTACGACGCCGATATGAAAGGTCCTGTGGCCATAGTGATGGGGACTGAATCAACCGGTCTCACAGACCGTTGGCGCGAGGCAGCCGATGCCCATATACGTATCCCGATGCTGGGAGAACTGGATTCGCTGAACGTGTCGGTTTCCGCAGCAGTGCTCCTGTTCGAGGCGGTCCGGCAGAGACAATCTTCCAGTAAATAATTGTTACTCAGCCGCAGCAATGCGTCATTGCGGCGTCATTGTAGCGTCATTGCCGGCTACGATCGGCAATCTGGATCCCCGGTCAAGCCGGGGATGACGGTCAAGTAGGGGATGATTCGATAAAAAATTGTAGCGTCATTGCCGGCTACGATCGGCAATCTGGATCCCCGGTCACGCCGGGGATGACGGTTGAGTAGGGAGATCCCCGGTCGAGCCGGGGATGACGGTTGAGTAGGGGATGATGCGATAAAATATTACAGCGAAGTGACGATATCGACGGCAATTTCCGTAGGGGTTTTGCCGTCGATGTCTATAACATAGTGTGCGGCACTTTCGTATACCGGACCTCTGGTCTCCATAAGACTTTTGACCGTAGTTCGGAGGTCCTTACCGGATCTGAGCAGGGGACGGTCCCCGGCGTCTTCCTTGAGATTGGAAACCAGGGTGTCGAGAGATGCCCGCAGGTAGAAACACTTGCAGTTCCGCCTGACCATCCTGCGGCAGGCATCCGTCAGGACGGTACCGCCTCCGAGCGCCAGGATGGAACTTGTACCCAGCATCCCGTTCGTGTCGAATATATCCTGGAGAGCCATCCTCTCCATATTCCTGAAAGCTTCTTCTCCTTGGGATTCAAAGATTTGAGGGATGCTCGTGCCGGTCATCGCTTCGATATAGGAGTCGAGGTCTATGAGTTCAAGCTCGGGAAGGAGTTTCTTGAGTTCCTTCCCGACGCTCGTCTTTCCGCTTCCCATAAAGCCGGTGAGGGCTATGTTGCAGTCCATCGCTTGTCAGAATAAGGTTGGTTCTTCGATCTCGCCTATGTCAGGGATGTTGTCTATGTCGGGAAGCTTGGCCCCGAAGCCAGGCTCGATGATGTCGAGCGGAGTATCCTCCGGCTCAGGTGCCTTGACTTCCGGCACCGTTGCCTTGACTTCCGGCACCGTTGGCTTGACCTCCGGCGCAGTCTCATTGACTTCCGGCTCGGGCACCTCTGCCACAGGTTCATCCTCGACAGGTGCTGGTTCTACGAACTTGACCTTCTTGATGTCGTACTGGTGGCATTTCTTGCCCTTAGCGGTATATCCCTTCTTGGCGATATATTCCTCGGCGTCGATGACTTCCGGGTCGCGGTGCTCGTATTTCTTGCCGAATGTCACCTGGAAGCGAGGACGCTTGTCGTCCGATATGTCCACGAGGTAGGACTTTGCCCCCGGAGCTATGAACGACTGAGGGGTATTGTCACTGAGGACGAAGCTGAACCTCTTGACATAGAAGGATTTGGCAGCTGCGTCATAATAGAGGGCGGTGAATGTCTTGTCAGGGTCGAACTTCTCTATCCTGAGGACCTGGCCCTGGTAGCGGTTGGACACGTCGAAGGATGTCGTGTAGAACGTACCGTCCTTGAAGATCGCCAGAACCTTGTCCTCCGGCCCGAATTCTCCGAGGTAGAGGCCTCTCTGTTCGTCGTTCAGCTTCTGGATGTCGGCATCGTACCAGATATCCTTGCCGCCTATGGTGGACACACCCTTGCTCTTGAGCTGGATCCTCGAAATAGGATTCTTGGATACGAGGTTTCCGCGGGAAACCTTTCCCTTGATCGCAAGAGTGGAGAAGTCATATTCGATCTGGGTCTTCTTGAGCTTCGGACGAGGCCTGAGGTAGATCCTCACAGCTTCCGCTTCTCCGTTGTGGTTTACACTGAACCAGAGGATCTTGGATCCTTCGGCACCGGTAGTGATGTCGTAGTCCTTATCCCTGGTCACGCTGGTTATTGCGAATCTCTTGGCGTAGGACAGGCTGCTCTTCCCTTCCCTGTATATGACGTTGTAGATAGTCCTGGTGTCACCACGGTTGAATACTCCCACGAACAGGAGATCCTTCCAGAAGAAGGCCTTGTCCGTAACCTTGGTGATCCTGTACTTGCCGTCCTTGGCGATAACGAGTATCTCAGAAAGGTCGGAGCAATCGCTTACGAATTCACCGTTGTCGTCCTTCTTCAGGTTGAGGCCTACGAAACCTTCCGCGTAGTTGGCATACAGCTTGGCGTTGTTGCTGACCACCTTGGTGACGGCGATGGTTTCGAAGGCTGAGATTTCGGTCAGGCGCTTGAACGGCTTGCCGTATTTCTGCTTGAGACCCTTGAACCAGTCGATGGTGTAGGCGGTGATGTTCTCGATGTTCCCGCGCACCTTTTCCATCTCGGCCTCGATGGAGAGTATCCTTTCGTCCATCGCCTTGGTGTCGAACTTGGAAATCTTGCGGACCGGCTTCTCGACCAGCTTGTGGATGTCCTCCATCACGATTTCGCGGCGGAGGAGGTCCTGGTAGTTCTTCATCTCCGCGAATACGTCCTGCAGCTGTTCTTCCCAGGATTTCTGGTCCTGCTCCAGGATCTTGTACACCCGGTTCTCAAAGAATATCCTTTCAAGGGAATCGTAGTGCCATTCGTCTTCGAGTTCCCCCAGCCGGATCTCGAGCTGCCACTTCAGGAGGTCCCTGGTGTGGTTGGTGTCGTAGATCAATATGTCCTTGACACTGAGGAACTGAGGCTTGTCATCGACGATGACGCAAGCGTTCGGTGCGATGTTGTATTCGCAGTCAGTGAAGGCATAGAGGGCATCGATGGTCTTGTCCGGAGAAACGTCATTGGGCAGGTGGATGATGATCTCTACCTTTTCGGTGGTCATATCCTCGATCTTCTTGATCTTGATCTTGCCCTTCTCCTTTGCCCTTATAATGGAATCCTTGATGACCTCGGAAGTCTTGCCGTATGGTATCTCGGTTATGGCCAGCGTGTTCTTGTCTATCTTTTCGATCTTCGCGCGGACCTTCACGCTGCCACCCCTCGCACCGTCCTTGTAGTTGCTGCAGTCAGCGCTTCCACCGGTAGGGAAGTCCGGATAGATCGTGAAATCCTTGCCTTCGAGGATGGCCACCGAGGCGTCCAGGAGTTCGTTGAAGTTGTGAGGCAGGATCTTGGAGGCCATACCGACGGCGATTCCTTCCGTGCCTTGTGCCAGTAGGAGAGGGAAGCGTACAGGCAATTCGGTAGGTTCCTGGTTGCGTCCGTCGTATGAGGTCATCCAGTGGGTGATCTTCGGATCGAAGACCACTTCCTTCGCGAACTTGCTGAGCCGGGCTTCGATGTAACGTGGTGCGGCGTTGCTGTCGCCTGTGAGGATGTTGCCCCAGTTTCCCTGGCAGTCGATCAGAAGGCCTTTCTGGCCCAGCTGTACGAGGGCTCCGAGGATGGACTGGTCTCCGTGAGGATGGTACTGCATAGCCTGGCCGACTATATTCGCCACTTTGGTGTAGCTGCCGTCGTCCATCTTGTACATCGCGTGAAGGACTCGCCTCTGTACCGGCTTCAAGCCATCCACGATGTGCGGTACGGCCCTCTGGAGGATAACGTACGAGGAATAGTCAAGGAACCAGTCCTTGAACATCCCGGAAAGCTTGTATTTCCTGCTGTCGGAACTGAGCAATCTGTCGTATTTCCCCGTTTCGGTTCCCTCGGTCTCTTCGACCGGGGCCTCATTCAGTTCTTCGTCCTCGATTTCCATATAATCCTTTTCGTCTGTCATAGATATAGTCTATTCTTCGTAACCGAACTTCCTCAGTTCGCGGCGGTTCTCCCGCCAGTCGGCATCCACTTTCACGAACAGCTGCAGGTAAACTTTTTTCTGGAAGAAGTCTTCCATCTCGATCCTGGCTTCAGTCCCGGTCTTCTTCAGGGCTGAACCTGCCTTGCCGATGATTATCCCTTTCTGGGAGTCCCGCATCACGTATATCACCGCACCGATCTCGTACCTGTCTTTCCCTTCCTTGAAAGATTCCACGACCACTTCGCAGCTGTAAGGTATCTCCTGGCTGTAGTTCTCCAGGATTTTCTCGCGTATTATCTCAGAAGCGAAGAACCGGAGGTTGCGGTCGGTGAACTGGTCCTTGTCGAACCAGGGCGGAGACAGCGGCAGCTTGCTGACGATTGCGTTCAGCACGCTGTCGAGATTGAAATGCTCCTTGGCTGAGACAGGTATGACCAACGCATCCGGAAGCAGCTCCTGCCAGTAGCTCATCAGCTGCACTACTTTCTGCTGGTCGCTGATATCTATCTTGTTGATGGCTACGACCACAGGGCAGTCTACCCTCTGGAGTTTACCGATGTAATCCCCGTTCTTGTCAGCCTTCTCCACCACGTCGGTAACATAGAGTATGATGTCGGCGTCACCGATGGCGGCATCGACGAATTTCATCATATCCTCCTGCAGCCGGTAGTTCGGCTTGAGCATACCGGGGGTGTCGGAATACACTATCTGGTAGTCGTCGGTGTTGACGATGCCCATTATGCGGTGCCTCGTGGTCTGGGCCTTGGCAGTCACGATGGACAGCTTTTCCCCGACCAGGGCGTTCATAAGCGTGGATTTGCCTACATTCGGATTCCCGATGATGTTGACGAATCCTGCGCGGTGCCCGTTGTGGATCTCCGTACTAGACATACGCACCCATCTTGAGGACGTTCACCTCGCCCTCGCTGAGATATCTCCATTCACCTTTCTTCAGACCCTTCTTGGTCAGTCCGGCGAAGTAAACCCTGTCGAGGGCCTTCACATCGTAGCCGAGAGATTCGAATATCCTGCGGACGATGCGGTTCTTGCCGGAATGGATCTCGATACCGAGCCTCCTGTGGTCATCTGCATCGATGTATTCGAGCTCGTCAGCCTTGATCACTCCGTCGCTGAGTTCGAGACCTTCGTTGAGGATCTTCTCCTTGTCTGCTTCATCGAGAGCCTTGTCCAGGATCACCTGGTAGATTTTCTTCTTGTTGTATGAAGGATGGGTCAGCTGCTCGGCGATCTCTCCGTCATTGGTGAACATCAGGACACCCGTGGTGTTCTTGTCCAGCCTTCCGACAGGGAATACCCTGATCGTGCATTCCTTGAGGAGGTCCATCACGGTCTTCTCTGCGTGAGGGTCGCTCGCGCTGGTGACGAAGCCCTTGGGCTTGTTCATCACAATATATACCTTCTCTTCTCCCTTCAGCCTTTCTCCGTTGAACCGGATGTCGTCCTTGAGGACATTGACCTTGGTGCCGAGTTCGGTAACTACCACACCGTTGACAGTGACTACTCCGGCCTGGATCAGGTTGTCCGCCTCCCTGCGGGAGCATACGCCGGAATTGGCGATGAACTTGTTGAGGCGCACTTCCTCCTTGATAGGAGTAGGTACGGTGTCGTTGTCAGACAAGACTGCGTGGTCCAGCTGAGGCCTGCGGGAAAGCATAACGTTGATTCCAGCCTCGTCGGTCTCCGTGAAATGAGGATCGTTCCTGCGAGCGAACTTCTTAGGTCCGGCAGGTTTCCTGGAGTAGCTGTTCTTCTGGCCGTATGAAGGGCGGCCCTGTCCGTAATGCTTCCTCTCTCCGCCTTCCTGGCCGTCGCCGGCGAAACTGCGGCGCGGACCGCCGAATGATGATGTATGGTTCTGGCCATAAGATGGACGGCCCTGGCCGTAAGGAGCGCGGCTCGGTCCGTGCGACGGGCGCCTGGCTCCATATCCGCCCCGGCTATCGTCGTGGCTGCGCTCGCCGTAGCTGCGTTCGCCGTAGCTGCGTTCGCCGTAACTGCGCTCACCATAGCTGCGTTCTCCATAGCTGCGTTCGCCGTAATTGCTGCGACGGTCGCTTCCGCCGTGGGCGTGGTATTCGTTCCGGCTGCCGTAGCCACGGTTCTGATGTCCGTATGGCCTGTGTTCTCCTTCAGTGTGTGATGATGCCGGCGAAACTTTCCTTCTTGGTCTGAGTTTCCTTCCTTCAGATGAATAGCCGGTCCTTGGTTCCCTGTTTGCGTAATCCCTACGCTCTTCGTGGCCTTCGTGGCCACCCTTGTAGTTTTCTTCCATAAATGCTTTGTGGCTCACGCCACTGTTAATAAAAATCTCTTACTTGAGTTTGAAAATATAAGTTATTGTTCCTTGCTGAAGTTCCGGAGCGTCTGCGCTCTGGTTGAAATGCGTCTTCATTGCGGCTACCCTTGCCGCGGCCCAAAGGGTAGGATTGCTTACGGTCGTACCCTGGGCACCGGCCAGTGCCTTTGTGACGTTACCGCTCTTGTTTACCCAGATTTCCACTACCACGGTACCTTCGTCCTGGACAGTGTAATCAGGCTTCGGCAGGGCTCCGAGTACGTTCCTGCCCTTGAGTCGGGCATTCGGAACGCCATCGGCCTTGCCGCTGGAAGTATTTCCCTTCGGATGTCCGGCCTTGAACCCGGCGGACGGATCGGTGGCGGAATGCGGTGCGTTCGAAGAATCCTTCTTGCTCATCCCCGGGAAGAGGGCGTTCTTGTTTACCTCTTCTTTCGGAGCCGGAGTCTCTACGTCACCGTGGCTGTCCGGTTTTGCCTGGGCAGTCTTTGCCGGCTTGTCCGACTTGTGAGGAGATTCGCTCCTCTGGACCAGTTCCACCGGCTTGCTGAGATCGATTTCTTCCGCCTGGGGCTGCCTTCCTTGAAGCTCCCTCTTGATTTCGATCTCCTCTTCCTGCTCGAAATCGATCAGGAAAGTTTCCTCCGGAGGCGGAGGGTACAGGTATTTCATTCCCGTGAAAGCGCAGCAGAGCAGGATCAGCAGATGTATGCCGACGGTCAGGAGGACTCCGGCTCCCGTCGAAGTCTTCGCATCCTTTTCCCTTTCACGCAGATACTGTTTCATACCTTATTCAGTTTCCTGTCACTCTGGTTGCGTCGCCAGTATCACCTTGTAGTGGTTCCGTTTGGCGATATTCATGATCGATACCACCTCCTTGATCGGAACGCTCTCGTCGGAATATATGGAGAAGGTAGGATCCTCTTCACTCTGGAGAAGCTCCACGAGACCGTCTTCCAGGTCGGAATAGAGGACCGGAGTTTCGTCTCCGTTTAGGTGATAGGTATAGCGGTCGTGTCCCCAGTCCTTGATGGATACGCTGACCGTAGGCTTTGCGGTCACCTGGCCGGTGCTTTTCGGAAGCAGCAGCTTGAGCGCATTCGGATTGACCAGCGTCGATGTTACCAGGAAAAAGATCAGCAACAGGAACACCAGGTCAGTCATCGATGTGCTGCCCAGGTCTGAAAGGACCTTAGTGGTTCTCTTGAATGCCATTTCCTTTTCTCCTATTCGTTATCTGCAGGTTCGTGCAGAAGGTCCATAAAGTCGATGGTCGTGCTCTCCATCTTGTAGACAAGATTGGAAATCTGGGAGTTCAGGTAATTGTAGCCGAAGTAGGCGAGGATACCGACGATAAGACCTCCGACCGTGGTGATCATAGCGGTGTAGATACCGCTGGAGAGGAGGGTTATGTCGATGTTGTTGCCTGCGTTGGCCATATTGAAGAAAGCATGTACCATACCGAGGACCTTTCCGAGGAATCCGATCATAGGGGCACCTCCGGCAATTGTGGCAAGTACGGGCAGACCCTTCTCGAGCCTGGCGATCTCAACGTTGCCGCAGTTCTCGACAGCGGTCTGGATGTCGTTCAGCGGCCTGCCGATACGCTCGATCCCTTTCTGGGTGATTCGGGCGACAGGGGAGTCGAACTTCTCGCAAAGGGACACGGCACTCTTCACCTTCCCTTCGTGGATGTAGTCGCGGATATCCCTCATGAAGTTCTTGTCCACCTGCTGGGCCTTGTGGATCATCCACCATTTCTTTCCGAATATGTAGATGGCGATGACTGACAGGATCGCAAGGACGATCATAAGCCAGCCGCCCTTGACTGCCATCTGGATGAGTGAATATGACTGCTCTACCTGCTGTGGAGCTGAAGATGCGGCGTTGGCGAGTGAGTCGGCCATCTGGGCCGCAGCGGAATCGACACCTACCTGTAAAAGTTGGAAGATCATAATTATTTCGTACGTTTTAAAAATTCAAACCATCAATCTACAAAGGTAGTCAAAAAAATCGAGATTCTCTAATATTCTACCTTTGTCAGGAACAGTGGATGTCCGGGGACTGATTCCCCTGCATCACTGCGTGAGCCGCCCTGGAGGAGTCCCTCCATCCAGGCCTGGTCGTGCCGGCCCCTGCCGATCTCGAGCAGGGAGCCTACGACGGCCCTTACCATATTCCGCAAAAACCGGTCCGCACGGATGGTGAATACCAGATAATCGTCTTCACCGGCGGGATATCCCATAAGGCTTACGTGATCGGGGGTATAGGTTTCCCAACGGGCATAGGATACCTTGCATATCGATGTCTTGTTGTCGCTCCCCACCTTTTCGAAGCAGGAGAAATCGTGTTCGCCGAGCAGCAGGGCCGCCGCCTCGTTCATCCGGCCGACATCGATCCTGAAAGTGTAGAGATAGGAATATCCGTTCACGAACGGGTCTTTCTTGCGGTGGATGAAATACTTGTATTCCCGCATCCTGGCAGAGAACCTGGCGTGGAAATCATCGGTCGCCGGAACTATCGAATGGACCACTATTCCACGTGGCAGGATGGCATTTATTTTGTAGCCGAAATCCCCGGCGTCAAGGTCGCGGGCAGCCGTTTCGAAGTGAGCGACATAACTTATTGCATTAACCTTCGAATCTGTTCTGCCAGCCCCCGTAACGGCCGTATCTTCCTTCAAGAGAGTCGAAAGAGCATTCTGGAGACACTCTTGGACGGTGATCGCATCGTTTTGGATCTGCCAACCGCAGAATTGGGAGCCGTCGTAAGACAAGGTGATCTTGTAGCGCATTTTTTAAAGGATTGACCGACAGACAAAAATAAGCAATTAACTACAATATGGAAAGTGTTAACATCAAAGAATTGAACGACAGGATCCAGCAGGAAAGTGCATTCGTGGATATGCTGTCCCTTGAGATGGGGAAAGTGATCGTGGGCCAGAAACACCTGGTCGAAAACCTGATGATCGGTCTCCTGGCTAACGGACATATCCTCCTCGAGGGCGTTCCGGGACTCGCAAAGACGCTGGCTATCAGCACTTTGTCTCAGGCCATAGATGCCAAGTTCAGCAGGATCCAGTTCACTCCGGACCTTCTACCGGCCGATCTCGTAGGAACAATGATATATTCCCAGAAGGATGAGAAGTTCGAGGTCCACAAGGGACCTGTTTTCGCTAACTTCGTCCTTGCAGATGAGATCAACCGTTCTCCGGCGAAGGTGCAGTCAGCCCTCCTCGAGGCTATGCAGGAGCGTCAGGTGACTATCGGAGACGACACTTTCAAGCTGCCGGAGCCTTTCCTGGTGATGGCGACCCAGAACCCTATCGAGCAGGAAGGTACCTATCCTCTTCCGGAGGCGCAGGTGGACCGTTTTATGCTGAAGGTGGTCGTCGGATATCCCAAGAAGGAAGAAGAGAAGCAGATCATCAGGATGAACAATTCCGGCGAGTTCCCGAAAGCCAGCCCGGTGATCAAACCCGAGGATATAGTCAATGCCCGCAAGGTGGTCAGGGATGTATATATGGATGAAAAGATAGAGAGATACATCGTGGACATAGTCTATGCCACCAGGACTCCGCAGGAATATGGCCTGGGCAAGCTCAAGGACCTGGTTTCGTTCGGAGGGTCTCCTCGTGCCAGCATCTCTCTGGCGATGGCGTCCAAGGCATATGCCTTCATAAGGAGGAGGGGATATGTGATCCCGGAGGACGTCAGGGCCGTTTGCAACGAGGTTCTGCGCCACAGGATTGGCCTGACCTACGAGGCGGAAGCCGAGAATGTCACCACCGAGCAGATAATCGCAGAGGTCATCAACGCAGTGCAGGTTCCGTAACCTTTCACAGATATGCCTTCAAGCCAATCAGCCAACGACCTGCTCCGCAAGGTCCGCAAGATAGAGATCCGTACCAGGGCTCTGTCCCACCAGATCTTTGCCGGCGAATACCATAGTGCCTTCAAGGGGCGGGGAATGGCTTTCAGCGAGGTGCGCGAGTACCAGTACGGGGACGATCCGAGGTCTATGGACTGGAATGTCACCGCAAGACTCCGTGCTCCTTATGTAAAGGTCTACGAGGAGGAAAGGGAGATGACGGTCGTCCTTCTGATCGACATAAGCCGTTCCGGATTGTTCGGAACCGAAGTGAAGACCAAGAGGGACCTGCTTGCCGAGATTGCGGCCGTGCTCAGTTTCTCCGCCGTGATCAACAACGACAAGGTCGGAGCCCTTTTCTTCAGCGACCGTGTGGAGAAGTTCATCCCACCCAAGAAGGGCCGCAGCCACCTGCTTCACATAATCAGGGAGATCATAGAACTGAAGCCGGAATCCGACGGCACCGATGTCGGAGAGGCTCTCAGGTATCTGACCAATGCAATGAAGAAGAAGTGCACGGCATTCGTGCTCTCCGATATGCTGGACGTCAATCCTGACGGGACTCCGCGTTACGAGGAGGCACTCAAGGTCGCCCGTAACCGGCACGACATATCCGTGATCAAGGTCCACGACCGCAGGGAGAAGACCATCCCTCCCGTAGGACTCGTCCACATCAAGGATTCGGAAACCGGGGAATCCGCCTGGGTGAATACTTCCAGCAAGAGGGTCCGCGCGGAATACTCCAAATGGTTCGCTTCAGTCGCGGACAATGAGACCAGGCTTTTCAACCGCTACCAGATCGATTCCGTCGATATCGCCACAGGCGATGACTACGTGAAGGGACTGATGGCATTTTTCGGGAGGAGATAGGGTATGAAGAGATTGTCCTTTTTGCTTGCTGTCATCAGCCTGGTCGTCCCGATGCTTGCTTACGGGCAGGTAGTGGAGGTGGAAGGCTCCTTCCTGGAGCCTCTTCAGCAGAGGGATTCGGTCCTGATAGGTGACCAGTTCCGTTACGGATTCCACCTGAAAGGCGTTCCGGAAGGCACCGGCCTCGGACTCGCCGACCTCTCCAAAGGCTTGATGGACAGCATAGTCGTAGTACAGCCCTGGGCGGCAGACACGGTCAAGGTCTATGGCGGCCGCAAGCAGGCGAAGTCCTACGACATAGATGTATATGTGGTCATCACTTCCTTCGACGAAGGCCTGTACGAGCTGCCGCGGCTTCCCGTCCTGAAGGCGGATGCGGAAGGCAGGGTCGATTCCCTGCTGTTCGATTCTCAGACACTCGACGTACGCACGATGCCAGTGGACACGTCCTCCTACAAGGTACACGACATAAAGGGACAGATCAGGTATCCGGTCACTTTCCGGGAAATACTGCCTTACATCATCGCAGCCTGGACCTTCGCTTTCCTCTGCATACTGGTTTGGGCGCTGCTGTCCTCGCGCAGGAAGAAGGAATCCCTGGCCTCGGGCCGCAAGGACCCTCCTTATGTAGTGGCTCTCAGGAAACTCGAGGAATACAGGGGCAGCAAATACTGGGCTCCTGAGAAGCAGAAGATACTGTATTCGGGAATCACCGACACCCTCAGGGAATACATCGATGCCAGATTCGGGATAGATGCGCCGGAGATGACTACGGCGGAGATCTTCTCCGTACTGAAAGACAAGGATATACCTGAGGACCTGTATGTCAGGACCAAGGAGCTGTTCGAAACCGCCGACCTGGTGAAGTTCGCCAAGGCCTTCGCCTCCGATGAGGAGAATGCCGCCGCCCTGCCTGCTGCCGTGCGTTTCGTGACAGCGACGTTCCAGTCTCAGCTCGACCTGGAACAGGAGGATGCTAAAGAAGGAGGGGAGTCATAATGTTCTTCGAATATCCGAAACTGCTCTGGCTTCTGCTGCTGCCCGTCCTGCTGGCAGCGCATTATCTGTACATCGAGCTGAAGGACAGGAAACCGCATCTGAGGGTTTCCAACGCCACTCCTTGGAAGGCCGGAGGCGGGACCGTTCTCAGATGGCTAAGGCACCTTCCGTTCATATTCAGGATAGCTGCTCTCTCCCTGATCATAGTGGCGCTCTGCCGTCCGCGTTCCTCGACACAGGTGGAAAAGATCGATACGGAGGGAATAGACATCGTTTTCGCGATGGACGTCTCGTCCAGTATGCTGGCCAGGGATTTCTCACCGGACCGCATAAGTGCGGCGAAGGACATCGCCATCGAATTCATCGCCCAGAGACCTTCCGACAGGATGGGAATAGTGGTGTTCGCTGGAGAAAGCTATACCCAATGCCCACTGACTACGGACCGGGCCACCCTGATAAACCTGATGAAGGAGATCTCCACCGAGTTGCTGGAAGACGGTACGGCGATCGGAAACGGACTGGCTACCGCAGTTGCCAGGATGAAGGACTCCGATGCCAAGAGCCGTGTGGTGATATTGCTTACCGACGGTGTCAACAACAGCGGAGAGATCGCCCCGGAAACTGCGGCGGAGATCGCGAAAACCTATGGGATCAGGGTATATACCATCGGCGTCGGCGCCAACGGGGAGGCCCCTTATCCAGTGATTACGCCCTGGGGAGTACAGGTCCAGAATATGAAGGTGGAAATCGACGAGAATCTTCTCAAGAGCATTGCTTCCCAGACCGGAGGCAGCTACTTCAGGGCCACCGACAACACCAAGCTTACGGAGATATATTCCGAAATCAACAAGATGGAGAAGACCAGGACTACCATAGACAGTTTCCCTATCTACAAGGAGCTGTACGGCAGGTATGCCCTTGCGGCCCTGGTATTCCTCGTGCTTGAGATGATAGTCAAACTTTTGATCAGGAGGCTGCCGTGATAGTATTCGCAAATCCAAGATATCTGCTGCTTCTGCTGTTGATTCCGTTCTTCTTCATCAGCCTTGCGCTTTGGATGAGGGTGCGTCGGATCAGGCTGCGCAAGTTCGGGGATGAAGATCTCGTGAACGGACTTATGCCGTCCTGGTCGAAGTCGAAGAGATGGGTACGCGCTCTGCTGTATTCCCTGGCGTTCTTCTTCTTCGTGATAGGTCTGTCAAGGCCGCAGATAGGAGCGAAACTCAGCGAGAGGAAGGCAAAAGGAGCCGAGATAATGGTCGTACTGGACGTGTCCAACTCCATGCTGGCCCGGGATTACACCCCTAACCGGCTCGAGAGGGCGAAACTGGCCATATCCAGGATAACGGACAAACTGCAGGACGACCGTATAGGCCTGATAATATTCGCCGGCAGTTCCTTCGTGCAGCTTCCGATCACTACGGACTACGTGAGCGCGAAAATGTTCCTGAACTCCATCTCCACCGAATCCGTTCCGGTCCAGGGAACTGCGATAGGCGATGCCCTGCATACGGCGATGAGAAGTTTCAGCGCCCAGAGCGAACACAGCCGCGCCATAATAGTGATAACCGACGGAGAGAACCACGAGGACGATGCCGTGGCTGCGGCGGCCCAGGCGGCCGAGGCCGGGATCAAGGTATATACCATAGGTGTCGGCTCTTCGGAGGGACAGCCTATCCCTGTCTCCGGAGGCTTGCTAAAGGATAAGGAGGGCCAGATAGTCGTGACCAGGCTGGACGAAGAGACTCTGAAGGAGATTGCTTCGGCTGGCAACGGGGCATACGTAAGGGCTGGCAACGATGAATTCGGCCTGACCCCGATAATCGACGACATTAGGAAAATGGAGGACGAGGAGTTCAAATCCATCGTCTTCGAAGAATACGACGAACAGTTTATGTACTTCCTGGGGATATCCCTCTTCTTCTTCGTGCTTGAAATGCTCATAGGCGAGAGGAGGTCCCTCAGGCATTTGTTTGACAAGGAATGATGTTGCGCTTGAGATATTCACTGGCATTGCCTCTGCTGTTGATGTCGGTCTGCCTGTACGCCCAGGTTGACCGGAAGGAAGTCCGTGCGGGCAACCGCCATTACGACAAGGGTAACTGGCAGAAGGCCGAGATCGAGTACCGGAAGGCTCAGGTGAAGGATACCGCTTCGTTCGCCGCGAACTACAACCTGGCCGGTTCCCTCTACCGCCAGGAGAACTACGGGGAAGCCAGGAAGGCTCTCGACAGGCTCAAGGAGTCCGCACCGGAGTCGGTGAATGCTGCTGACTATTACTACAATCTCGGAAACGTCGCCAGTATGGAGAAAGACTGGGACGCTGCCGTGGAAGCCTACACCCAATCCCTGCTCCGCAATCCCGGAGATCTCGAAGCCAAGGAGAATCTGGCATATGCCAAGGCTATGAGGAAGAAAGAGGGTGGCGGTTCCAGCAACAAGGACCCGGACAAGGACCATAACGACAACCAGGACAACGATGACCGGAGCCAGGGCAAGAACAACCAGGAGAGGGAGCAGAACCAGGGTCAGGACGACCAGAATCAACAGCAACCTCCCCAGGATGAGGCCAAGATATCACCCCAGCAGGCCCAGCAGATGCTGAAAGCCATCCAGGCACGTGAGAAAGAGACCCAGGACAAGGTCCAGAAAGAAAAGGCCGCACTCCTCAAGTCCCGCCAGAAAGACAAGAATTGGTAATGAATATGAAGAAGTTCCTATATACCGCAGCGCTGCTCTTCGTGACCGCAGTATCGTCGGCGCAGAATACCATCAAGGTACAGGCCCCGAGCGTAGTCGGCCTGGAAGAACAATTCAATGTCACCTTCGTGATCGCAGGCGAAGAGAACCCGTCCAATTTCTCCTGGACACCTCCGGGAGATCATTTCCAGCTTGTCTGGGGACCTCAGCGGGGAACCTCGTCCAGCGTCCAGATCATCAACGGCAAAAGAACCTCTTCACGTCAGACGACATATACATATATATTGATGCCTAAGGGTACCGGATCCTTCCAGATACCCGCCGCGACTGCATACGTAGGTGACGAACAGATTTCGTCTTCCCCGTTTTCCATCCAGGTGGTCACTGACGCGTCTTCATCCCAGGGTGCGCAGTCTTCAGGTTCGTCATCTTCGGGCCAGTCTTCTTCCGGGTCATCTTCTTCCTCCGGATCCAGACAGGCTTCTTCATCAGGTGAAATCGCTGCAGGAGACTTGTTCCTGAGACTTTCGCTCAGCAGGTCGGAAGTCGTGATAGGAGAGCCTATCACCGCTACCCTGAAGCTTTACCAGAGGGTCGACATAGCTGGTTTCGAGAACGCCAAGTTCCCTACGTTCAATGGGTTCTGGAGCCAGGAGACTTATGCTCCAACCAATATAGAATTCAAGCGTGAGAGCTTCGACGACAAGATCTACAGTTCCGCTGTATTGAGGACTTATGTCCTTATCCCTCAGCAGGCCGGGACGATTACCATCGACCCTGCGGAACTTGTCTGCCTGGTCAACATCAGGGTGGGATCGGGTTCTTCGAACAGCGTATTTGACAGTTTCTTCCAGGATGAATACAGGACGATCCGCAAGAGGATCACCACACCTGCCCAGAAGGTCAGGGTGAATGCCCTTCCTGCGGGACAGCCGGCGTCGTTCGGCGGAGGAGTCGGTAATTTCGGGATATCTGCACGCCTCACTTCCGACGAACTCAAGACACACGATGCCGCATCCCTGATCCTGACCGTCTCCGGAAGGGGCAACGTGGCCCTTCTCGAGGATCCTAAGGTGAACTTCCCTCCGGATTTCGAAGTATATGATACGAAGGTATCCGAGAATACCGACAAGAGCACCGGAGGGACTTCCGGCAGCAAGACCTTCGAGTTCCCGTTCATTCCCCGCAGCGCCGGTGAATTCACAATCGAGCCGGTGGAATATTCATACTACGATGTCAATGCCGGGAAATACGTTACCCTGAGGACCGAACCTATGTCCTTGAAGGTGACCAAGGGGAAAGGATCCGATGCCTCTTCTGCGATCATATCCCCGGGAGTGGAGCGCCGGGATGTCAAGAGCCTTGCCGGCGATATCCGTTTCATCTCCACCAAGAAACCTGCCTTCAGGAAAGAGGGATCGTTTTTCGTCCTCTCTCCTCTGTTCTGGCTGCTGACCGCTCTGTTGCTGCTTTCGGCACTTGTCGCCGCCCTCGTCCTGAGGAAGGCTGCCGCAATGAAGGCGGATGTCGCGCTGACGAAGAACCGCAAGGCTACCAAGATGGCCCGCAAGCGTCTCAAGCAGGCGGGTGAGTATCTTGACAAGAACCTCTATACAGCATTCTACGAAGAGCTCCACAAGGCCCTGCTTGGGTTCACTTCGGACAAACTGAATATGGATATGTCGGAACTGAACAAAGACAACATTTCAGCCGCGCTTACGGACGGCGGAGTGAGCGAAGAGAGCGCCAAGGCTTTCACCGACTTGCTGGACAGCTGCGAATTCGCACGCTATTCCCCGGATGCCGGGCACGAAGCTATGCAGACACATTACGACAGCGCCGTCAAGGTAATCTCGGACATAGATTCGAGCTACAGGACGCATAGCCGGACGAAGGGCGCGGGAGCGGCCTTGATCGCCTTGCTCCTGGGTACAAGCCTTTCCCTCAATGCATTAGCACAGCAGAACGAAGGCGGCCTGGTGCTGAACGTATCCGACTCTTCGTCTTCTCAGTCGTCCTATGCTCCAGTCATCGCTCCCAAGGAGGAAGCAGTTCCGGATATATCCGTAGAGGATTTTGCAGGAGCTCCTGCCGACTCCCTGTGGGAAGCCGGTGTAGCCGCATATTCCGACGGACGTTACTACGAGGCCGCCGTCCTCTGGCAGGCCGTCACCCTGTCGGGGGAAGAATCTCCTGTCCTTTATTACAATATCGGAAACGCTTTCTTCAAGCAAAGCAACTATCCGCAGGCTATCCTCTACTACGAGCGCGCACTCAAACTGGACCCGTCATATTCCGATGCAAGGTTCAATCTGGAGTATGCCAACGGTTTCGTACAGGACAAGATCGAGCCGGTGCCTGAATTCATCCTCAAGAGCCTTGCCCGCAAGCTCTGCTATGTCCTGGGCTCCGATGCCTGGGCCGTGCTGTTCCTGCTTTTCCTGGCGGCGGCATTGGCGATGGCGGTACTGTTCCTGCTTGCTTCCACGACGGGAAGGCGCCGTGCCGGATTCTATACCGGAATCGTATTCTTGCTTCTTTCCCTTGCCTCCCTGGGCTTCTCGATCTGGCAGAAATCCGATTACAGGAATGCCGGCGATGCAATCGTGACCGCTCCCGTGTCTGCCGTCAAGAGTTCTCCGGGAGACGGTTCGGCTAAGGATCTCTTCGTCATCCACGAGGGTACGAAGGTCAAGGTCCTGGATCAGGTCGGGGACTGGAAAAACATATCCTTGGCGGATGGCCGCCAAGGATGGATGATGTCCAAGGACATAGAAGTTATCTGACGCAGGATCAGAGAGTCTGGCCCCCAATGAATTCCCTCATTATCGAGGTCGGAGGAATGGCTTCGATCTCCGAAGGCTGCAGAGCTACGATGTAGTCCAGGAACTTCAGCAGCCTGACAGTTTCCGTATATGCAGGTGAACTAGGAGAAATCCTTCTCAGAAGGGGTTCAGCGTAGTATTTCAGCATTGGAAGCTCGAAGATCAGCGCAGAGTTGAACAGAGCGTCTGCATTCTCCTGGTAAGGGAATATGTTCCTGATCTCTCCGCGCCTGACGCTGTTCCAGCGGAGCAGGGTGTCTTCCGGACTGATGCCCCTGACACGGTTGTCGCGTACCATCCTTCGCAGGAGGCGGTTGTCCGAAGTCGAGAGATTGTTGTTCTCGTCGATGTTCAGGGATGTCAGCGCGGATGCGAATACCCTGAAAATCTTGGACTGGTCGACAGTGGAAGTCAGTTCCGGGTTAAGGGCGTGGATGCCCTCCATTATGAGGATGTCCTTGTCCTCCAGGTGCAGCCTGTTGCCGGTGAAAGTCCTGCTTCCGGACTTGAAGTCGTATTTCGGGATCTCCACTTCCTTCCCTTCCAGCAATTCGTTCAGCTGCCTGTTGAGGTAGTCGAGGTCCATCGCGTACAGTGACTCGAAATCGTACTTGCCGTCTTCATCCTTCGGAGTTCTGTCCCTGTCTACGAAATAATTGTCGAGCTCGATGACCTTGGGCCTGAGTCCCAGGACCTTGCACTGGAGGGCTATCCTCAGGGAGGAAGAAGTCTTGCCGCTGGAAGAAGGACCTGCTATCATCACTATCCGCTTGTGGCTTTCCTTGATCTTGTCAGCGATCTTGGCATAGTTGCGTTCGTGAAGGGCCTCTGCCAGGTTTATGATCTCTATGGCTTTCCCATCCTTGATGGCGGAGTTGAGATTGCCCAGGCTCTCGATACCGATAATCGAACACCAGTCGGAATGCTCCTTGAGGGTGTACCCGATCTTGGCCTGGCGCTTCATCGGCATAACCTTGTTGAAATCGGTCATCTGAGGACCCTGGAGGCAGAAACCGTCTCCGATTCCGGTGATGTCGAAAGTCTTCAGGAAGCCGGTGGATGGAATCAGCGGACCGTGGAACGAGTCTGCTTTCCCGTCGAGATAGTAGACGCTGCAGATGAAGGTACCGATGCTCTTCTGGAGCTCGGCCTTGAGCGGCTGATTGTTGTTCCGGAAGATTTCCATCGCTTCTTCGGCATTGGTCTTCACCCTCTTGAAAGGGAGGTCCTTGGCGATGATCTCCTTCATCTTTTCCTTGATCTTGTCGAGTTCGTCATCGGTCACGAAGTATGACTTCTGGCGTCCGTCCTCCATCTTGGTTTTCTCGTGTATCTCGCAGTACAATCCGCTCGGAAGGGAATGGTCGACAACCAGTACCTTGTCCGGGTACAGTTCGCGTACCGCGTTCTGCAGGACGAAGCAGAGGGAGCGGAGATAGCAGCGCCTGCCGTCCGGGTGGTTGAATCCTATGAATTCCACCTGGTGGAAGAGCATAGGCCTATATTCCAGTTCCTTGAGCTTGTAGTCTACAAGAGCTGCGATGACATCCAGCTTCTGTCCGGTCTTTTCGTCAACGACCGTCCTGCACCATTTCCTGGAAAGGTCTTCCAGGGATCCGCCCAGTTCGATCTTGTGGTTCTTTCCGTCGTTCTTGCAGAAAATGGTTATTTCTTTCTTGTCCATATAACTAGTCTGTGGTGATTCTTACAAATATACTCATATTATTTGTCTTTCTTTTGAAAATTGACGATTCTTTCCGTCATCTTTGCTCGACACGACCATAAACTGTGAACTATGCTTATCAATATCCTTGGTGCCAAATGCATCGGAATAGAAGCGGTCCCCGTGACCGTAGAAGTGGACATTACCTCAGGAATAGGTATCCATCTCGTAGGGCTTGCGGATGCGGCTGTCAGGGAGAGCCTGCTCCGGACGATAACTGCTCTCCAGTCCCTCGGTTTCCATATCCCTGGAAGGAAAATCGTCATAAACCTGGCGCCTGCCGATATGCACAAGAACGGCAGCGGGTATGACCTGCCGATTGCGCTGGGGATTGTCGCTGCTTCAGGCCAGAAGGATTTGCCCGGAATAGGGAAATACTTGATAATGGGGGAGTTGGGACTGGACGGATCGATCCGGGAAGTGCCAGGTGCCCTTCCGTTTGCAGATCTGGCTGCCAGCAGGGGACAGGCCGGTTGCATCCTTCCGGTCAGATCCGCCCTGGAGGCGACGGAGTGCGGAGGGCTTTCGATATTCGGGGTGGAGACATTCACCGACGTCCTCCGTATCCTCGAAGAGCAGGAAGACTGCAGCGACCTCCTGGTATGGAATACCGGCCTCTACCACAGACTCGTAGGCAATGCTTCCGGAAAGGATGGCGGGGCAGTCCCCGAAGTGTCGGATTTCTGCGACATCATCGGTCAGGAAGGGGCGAAGAGGGGACTCGAGATAGCCGCCGCCGGCGGACACAACGTAATTATGGTAGGCCCTCCCGGAAGCGGGAAGAGCTCCCTGGCTAAGGCGATGCCGGGAATACTGCCGCCGATGACCACGGAAGAGTCGATCGTTACCAGCAAGATCTATTCGGTGGCGGGGATGAAGGCGTCGCGGATAGGCTTGATACGGACAAGACCGTTCAGGGCTCCGCATTACAGCGCATCGCTTCCGGCTGTCATTGGAGGAGGGGCGGGTCAGGATATAAGGCCCGGAGAGGTGACCCTCGCCCAGAACGGGATCCTGTTTCTGGATGAATTCGGTCAGATGCCTAAATCGGTCCTGGAGGCACTCCGGGGGCCGATGGAGGATAGGAAGGTGACTATTTCTAGGCTCCGTTCGAAACTTGAATAT
>JAGDBQ010000173.1 GCA_017958985.1 Bacteroidales bacterium | reverse complement strand
CTGCGCACCACGGTAGCCTCACGGTATGAAGAGACCTCGGAACCGCGTTTCCTGAAAAGCGAGAGAATCCCGCCGAGGATGTTCTGCGGGAGTTCCCAAACAAGTCCGGAAACTAATGCAACAAGAGTCACTACAATGAGTTGAGACGGGTCTGAGCCTGGATTTTCTCGGTTTCGTCAGGTGTGACCTTCACCAGCATCGCCAGATATTTCTTCTCCAGCTTCTTGTTCTTGTCGCTGCGCGCCAGCAGCACGCAGTTCTTGATGGCGGTATAGTCGGCCGGGTCCTTCTTCAGCACCTTGTTGTACATCTTGAGGGCGTTCTTGCTGTCGCGCTTGTACACCAGGTAATAGGACCCTATGTTGGTCAGGAATGAGGTATTCTTGGGATAGTATCCCAGCATCTTCTCGGAAACCTCCTTGAATGCCTCGTACGAAGCCGGAGTGGCCTGCCTGAAGAATGTAAAGCAATATTCCTGCACCAGGGACGGGAAAAGTTCGGGATCGGACTCGAGTCCGGGATATTCCCACGCCGGATGGCTGTGACCGTCATAGTCGATGAGCTCCTTCAAGCCGGACACGGCCATATCAGGGCTTCCTTTCTCGTATCCGATCAGGGCAG
The DNA here is from genome assembly GCA_017958985.1 of Bacteroidales bacterium. Classification (GTDB taxonomy): domain Bacteria; phylum Bacteroidota; class Bacteroidia; order Bacteroidales; family UBA932; genus Cryptobacteroides. The sequence goes on along the minus strand of JAGDBQ010000173.1, from coordinate 5,562 downwards.
CTATCTTGTACAGGCGGAGGTCGAGACGGTCCTGGTTGAGCCCGATAGCCTTGTCGATGGCCTGGGTGGCCTGGCCGAACAACTCGTCGTCGTAATCGGTGACCTGGAAATAGTTCACGTCATTGCCCAGGGAATCCTTCAGGACCAGGGTCGGAGCCTCGCCGAGGTATTTCTGAACATCCATCTTCTCCATCCTGTTCGACTGGCTCTTGGAGAGGTAGTACGTGAATTTCCCGAGCAGCATATCCAGATCCTCCGGATAGTCCTTGCCCCAGCGTTGGAGCAAAGTCTCCACGCCCACGCCTTCTACTCCCAGCTTGTTGACCAGCAGAGTGTAACGGTCAAGGTAATCGGCCTGTGAAGGCTTCTGTGCCTGTGCAGGGAACTGTGCTGCAAAGATGATGGCCAGCAGTGCCGGCAACAAATACTTTTTCATATATCCATTCTTATCCTTCTGTTCTGCGGATGGAGGTTGTTCCACCTCCTTCCGAGGTTCTTGACGAATCCCAGCGGATGGCCTTCATAGAGCACCATCAGGAATCCCTCCGGTTGACCTTCAATGAATATGCCATCGCGGTGAAGATACTTCAAAGCGGTTTCACGGTCGACTTCCACCATAGGATATTCTTCCACAGGAGGCTCGATGCTCAGCGCCCAGTCGGCCGAAGGTATGAAATCCGAACCCTTGCGGACGCCTTTGACAAGGCCGCTGCGCAGGGGACGGAGGACTTCCGGAAGAAGACGGGTCTTCCCTGAGGGAGCCGTTTTCCTCAACGCAGCCACGAACTGTCCCTCCCCCTCCACGAATCCGGGAACCAGCAGGCCACCGGTACGTGAAGGAATCACGCCGGGGAGGGCACCATATCCATAATCGACTGTTTCCCCTCCCAGCTCCGAAGCCGCCCACTCGACAGCCGAATCGTTCTCCGCCTCTTCGAAAGTGCAGGTGGAATACAACAACAGGCCACCCTGCCTGAGTGCCGGCCAGACGTCTGCCAGGATGCGTCTCTGGCGGGCGGCGCACAGTTTGACGGTCTCCTCAGACCAGTCTTCCACCGCTTTCGCGTCCTTCCGGAACATACCCTCTCCCGAGCAGGGAACATCCGCGAGGATGATATCGAAATATCCCTCCAGCCTGCCTGCTTCCCGGGGATCCACGCTGGTGACGATAACGTTCGGGTCTCCCCAGACTGCCACATTGTCAGCCAGGACCGCAGCCCTGGAACGTATCACTTCATTGGCGACGAGTTCGAAGCCGTTCCCGAGAGCAAGCCTCAGGGAAGCCGCCAGATCGGTGGTCTTTCCTCCCGGAGCCGCGCACAGGTCCAGCACCTTGAGAGGCCTGCCGGAAACATCATATTCCCCGAGCAGGTCGCGGAATACACGACCTACCGCCATCGCGGAGGAGTCCTGTACATAGTAGCAACCGGCGTGGAACAAAGGGTCGAGTGTGAATACGGGCCTTTCAGGAAGCATACGCCCCCATCCGCACCACGGGACTTCCCGGCTCCCGGCGAAAGTAACGGGCTTGGAAGGATTGATCCTCACGGACACCGAGGCCGGTTTCCGGAATGCCTCCAGGGCGACCGCCGCCCTTCCGGCACCGACCGCACGTACCAGGATATCCTCAAGCTGTCTCTCGTCCAATCCCTGCATTACTGCTGACCCTGCTGCCTGCCCATCTCCTCCTGCATCCTGCGGAGGGTCTCCTCGTCCACGCCTTCTGGTATCCTGCCTTCCGACATCGCCACGAGGCCGTCCACGACCTTGTCCAGGCCTTCCTTGATCTTTCCTCCGAGCATAACCTTCATCATAAGGTTCAGGTCGGCGTGGAACTCTATGTGGAAATCAGTCTTGGAAGGATCGGAAGGGACCGAGTCGAAATGCAGAGACCCTCCGAAACTGAACGGAGCGCCGCAGTCGATGAACTCGATCCTGGAATAAGGAGTACGTTCCTTGACCATGATCCCGATCTTGAACCCCTGGACCGTTGCGCTGATGGTATCATATTCGGCGACCACCCCTTCCCTCTTGTCCTCGGGGAGGAACTGGAGGAAGTTGCGCATATCAACGAAGGCCATATAAAGTTCGGCAGGCTGCTTTGAAACCTGTCCGTGCTTGCTTGTTATCTGTGTCGTCATATCCTTTATCTGTTTTAATCTGCCTTAGGATTCCATCCTGCGGGGTCGAGGCGCCACCGGCGGAGCACTTCCGCATCCGAAGCCCCTACGTACCCGGTAGCAGTCGCCTCTTCAATAAGCGCACCATAATCCGAAAGCGTAACTAGCCTCACTCCTGCCTCTTCGAAACGCTTCGCGGCTATTCCGAACCCGTATGTGAATATCGCCACCATCCCAAGGACATCCGCTCCGGCCTCCCTCAGGGCGGCTACAGCGGCCAGGCTGCTCATCCCGGTGGAAACGAGATCCTCTATCACCACCACCTTCGAACCCGGCAGGAGCACTCCCTCGATCTGGGATCCGGTGCCGTGGTCTTTCCGGGCTGGACGGACATAAGCGAACGGTTTGCCCATCTTTTCCGCGGCCAGCACTCCGTGCGCTATGGCACCGGTGGCTACACCAGCGACCGTTCCAGCACCGGGGAACTCCCTGAGTGCGGTTTCCGCCAGCCATCCTGCCACCTTGGAGCGGAGTCCAGGGTCGGAAAGTATCCTGCGGTTGTCGCAATAGATAGGAGAATGCCACCCGGATGCCCAAGTGAAAGGTTCGTCCGGCCTGAGCAGGACTGCCTTGATCCTGAGAAGTTCTCCGGCAAGTTTTCTGTCAATGGAGTCCATATTCTTGGAAATGATTTATATCTTTGCTGCCTCACGGCAAATATAGTAATTTTTTATGCCCCGGATGCACAAGATATACCTTGAAAACAGATGTATGGTCATCTGCTCCCCCGACGAGCAGGCCTTGACGGACCCGAACTCCGTAGAGTTCCATCCGGAAGGCCGGGAGGGCATAGCTGAGCTGGTGGATATGTTCGAGACCTCCGGCTCGCTGGCCAGGATCTACATCCCGTCCGATGACATCGAGGTGACTTACAGGGACTTCCTGTCGCAGTTCAAGGAAGTCAACGCCGCCGGAGGGCTTGTTTCCAACCGCAGGGGCGACGTATTGCTCATAAAAAGGAACGGGCTATGGGATCTTCCGAAGGGGCATCAGGAGGAAGGAGAGGACATCCGTGTCACCGCCCTGCGCGAGGTGAAGGAAGAAACCGGAGTGGACCAGCTGGAACTCAGGGACCTGATATGCGTCACCGACCACTGCTACCGACGTGACGGAATATGGCACCTGAAACATTCCTGGTGGTACGATATGCTTTACACCGACCCCTGGGACCTGACCCCGCAGCGGGAGGAAGACATAACCAAGGCCGCGTGGGTGCCCAGATCCGCCCTTTCTCCGTACCTGAAGAACACCTACCCTTCCATCGTGGAAGTATTCCGGGAAGCAAGGATATGATGCCGCTTCGGGGCTGAAACAATATGGCGGAACATTCCGTATATATTAAGTATCAATCATTCCGATCTTAACAATATTTATGAAATTATCGCAATTCCAATTCCTCCTCCCCAAGGACCGGGTGGCACAGGAACCTGCCAGATGGCGCGACGAATGCAAGCTTATGGTTGTCCACAAGGACACCGGAGAGATCGAGCACAAGCTATTCAAGGATATCATCGATTATTTCGGCAAGGGAGACACCTTCGTATTCAACGACACCAAGGTATTCCCTGCAAGGCTCTATGGCAAGAAGGAAAAGACCGGAGCGGACATTATGGTATTCCTCCTGAGGGAGCTCAACCGGGAGCAGCACCTCTGGGACGTAATCGTGGATCCGGCAAGGAAGATCAGGATCGGCAACAAGCTATATTTCGGAGATGACCAGAGCCTCGTGGCGGAAGTGATAGACAACACTACCTCCCGCGGGCGCACCCTCCGTTTCCTCTATGACGGTCCATACGAGGATTTCAAGAACTCCCTCTTCGCTCTCGGCGAACTGCCCGTCCCGAAATGGGTCAAGAACAAGGTGACTCCGGAGGACAACGAGAACTACCAGACCATCTTCGCCAGGAACGAAGGCGCGGTGGCTGTCCCGGCTGCCGGCACCCACTTCAGCCGCGAACTGTTCAACAGGATGATACTCAAGGATATCAACAAGGCTTTCATCACGGAGCATATGGGCATAGGACAGTTCCGCAGGGTGGACGTCGAGGACCTTTCCAAGCACAGGATGGACTCCGAGAGGCTCATCATAACCGACGAGGCCTGCCAGATCATCAACAAGTCCAAGAACTCCGGCCACAAGGTCGTGGCCATCGGGACCACCGTACTCCGGGGACTCGAGACCTACGTAACGACGACCCACGAAGTCAAGCCTTACGACGGATGGACCAACAAATTCATCTTCCCTCCTTACGAGTTCTCGGTACCTGACGCTGTCGTCTCAGGACTGCACCTCCCTGAGTCAACGATGCTGATGGCCGTCGCCGCCTTCGGTGGCTTCGACCACATCATGAACGCCTACAAAGTCGCCCTCGAAGGAGACTACCGCTTCGGCCCCTACGGCGACGCGATGCTCGTACTCTGATTCACCCGGTTCGGAACAGTTTCACTCGGTTCGAAGCAGTTCCTTCGGCTCGACAGGATTCCACACGGTTCGGAACTCGGACCACGCTGTGACCTGAGACCCTTCAACTATGCATTCCACGCAGGATAATCCCCAAAAGAGATAATCTTTCACGAGGAGCAATGCTCGTCATCAGCTCCACTCGATCCGGCACTTGCCCCCACCAATGGACCACTGGCACGTACCTTAAGACAAAGTGCGCTTAAGGGTGCATCCAACTGGACCCTTGCGTGAGATTATAAGCCCCCGTACGGGGAAAAAGGCCGTGACCGTGCTTAAGGGTGCGTCCCAATGGACCCTTGAGCGAGATAATAAACCCTCGCGCGTGGGAGGAGGTGTGAATGCGGGGGAATCGCGCTTAAGGGTGCGTCCAGATGGGCCTTCGGGCACGTTCAGGTGGGGGGGCAGGAATTCTGCCGGACTTTCAAACTTCGGGAAAAGCAAAAAACAAAAGAATCACATAAACCTGCAGCGGATTCACGTCCGAACTGCAGGTTTATTGTTTTATTGTGTAAGGACAAACTAAGGACAAACTATTGAATTATGGACAGAATCATTAATGAGAGAATCGATGAAGGAATCGATGAGAGGGGTGCTAGAAATGAGAGAAATGAGAGAAATGAGAGAAATGAGAGAAATCAAGAGAAGAATCAAATGGATCTAAAAGAAAGGGAAAGGACGCAAGACAATCACGAGAAGGATCAAGATAAGAATCACGAGAAGGATCAAGGAAGGGTCTATGGAGGCGATGGAGGCGATGGGGGCGTTGAGGGCGTTGAGGGTGTTGAGGAGCGGATAGGGCTGTGTGCTTTGAACAGGATATTCGGGTTCGAGCCGAGGGTGGGGGCGGCTTTGGTGGAGTGTTTCGGTGGGGCGGCTGAGGTGTTCAGGCATCCGCCCAGGGAGATCGTGGATGCGCTT
>JAGDBQ010000172.1 GCA_017958985.1 Bacteroidales bacterium | reverse complement strand
ATGGCAGCATCCTGCAGCGTAGCCGGACAGGCTACTATGAAACCTGGAGCAAACGCCCCCGTATATTTCGCTATGGAGGAGATGCCGGACTTGTTGAAATGCCTCCCTGCCCCACCGGTGCCCGGCAGCGACGGCTTCGTTTACGACAGCCTCCGTTACGAATGGGGGAAGGAACAGAGACTCGATCCAGCCAAGGTGGAAACCGTCTTCAGGGATGCCCTCTGGCAGCTTGATTCCGTAATCGCGATATTCAGCGAACCTTTCGGGATGGAGATAACCGCGAAAAAGACTCCGCAGATATATACTGCCCTGCTCAATGGAATAGCGACCATAGAGCTGATCAGGATCCAACCGAAGGCGTATTACCACCGCGAGCGCCCGTTCGTACGCTTCCACGAGCATATGCTTACCACCTGGGAGGAAGAAGGAATAGCCGGAGAGGGCTCATACCCTTCGGGCCACACGATGAGAGGCTGGAGCGCCGCGATGATCCTTTCCGAGATCAATCCAGCCGCGGCCGATGCCCTGTTCGAGAGGGCCTGGGAATATGGGGAAAGCCGCGTCATAGCAGGTGCACACTGGCAGAGCGACGTAGATGCCAGCCGTCCTGCGGCCAGCATCTGCTACGCCAAGCTGCAGACCAGCCCGGCATTCCGTGCCCAGATGAAGAAAGCCAAGAAAGAATTCCGGAGGCTATCCGACTGATACCATCTCCCACTCGGCCTTGACGTCCTCATAGAACGAAGCCTGCGCAGTCTGCATATACGGAATGAGCCAGAAGAAACCGATGCCTAAGGTTAACAGGCAAAGGATGAACCATCCCGCAAAGCTCAGGTACAGATAGAACAGGTCATACTTGTGACCGTACATCATATCCTTGCTCAAGTCGATCGCCTGGTTGACGCTCAGGTCCGGATTGTCCTTAAGAACGTAGAAAGTCATAGCATAGGACAGGCTCTTGATGATGCCCGGAATTATCAGCAGCAGCGACCAGAGCCAAATCAGTATCGCTCTGAATAAAGATGCCCATACATTGCGCCAGTAAGGCTTGAATCCTTCTCTGAAAGAATTCCCGGTAATCCGGTTGTCTCCTTCCACCAGCAGTTTCTTGAAACTGAACACATACCCCACCAGGAAAGGACCTATAACCAGCCAGAAGCCCAGATAGAACACCCCTACCCATTTTGTCGCGGCCAGAGCCCCCATTACGTCTGCAGGATCCAAAGTGAAAACTGAGACAAAATAAGGGGCCATCACCAGGTAAGTCAGGAGATAGAAGACAAGCGTAGCGAGCACGGCAGGTGCCCAGTTGCCTCTGAGGGCAGCCAGCGCTTCATTCTTGTAGTCTTGATTCTGTTTCATTTTTAGTATTCAATTGCTATCGATGTCACGAAGTAGTCCATGCAGAAGCCGAGAGGGAACTTGTTTGAAGAAGCGGCAACCTCGAACTTCAGGTTGTCCACATTGACTTTATTCTCGACTTCCCAGGCTTCCCAGGTATCGATGTACTTCAACTCGCTTCCTTTGTAGTCTACCAGCATCTTCTCTTCTGTGCCTACTTCCACTCCATTCAGATATTCGTGGAGGATGACTTTAAGGAAGTCCCCGGGCACGACCTCTCCGTTCAGGCAGAGCCTTTCCACTGCCTCGGTATTATTGATATACAGCCCGCTGACCGAAGCCGAAGATTTGGAATAGCCGGTGAAACTGTACCTGATGTCATATTCAGGCATCTTGGAACTGTCCGGGTTGTATTGGAAAGCAGTATATACCCTGCTGCCGTTCAAGCCCGCATCCTTACCGGCCGAGGTGAAAGCGGACAGTTCAGGGCCATCATCCGGACTGCCTTTCTTCAAGGAAATCTTCCAGCCTCCGGAGAAATCGGTATTGTAAGTCTCCCCGCACTTAGTGCTGAGATAGACTACCTGGTCCAGGGCGAATATCTGGGCAAAGAGAAGGCTGTCCTCGAAATAAAGCAGTGAACCGCCGTCAACCAATCCGTCCAGATTGGCGATGAGGGTATAGCTGACCGAATTTGGGGTGTCGAAGCTTTGGCAGGACTCCAGGCCCGCCATACACAGGACAGCGATAATGACAGAAATGACTGAGTTTTTCATAACGATGATTGTATTTATTTACAACAATATTTCCAATGTTCCCACGAAAGTCGCAGGCCCGGTAAGCCAGACATCCGATGCCCGGAAGGTCTCCCCTGATCCTTCAGGCACGAAATCTACCGACAGGTCGGCAATCGCAGCCTTGATCCCATAGGAGAAGCTGCCGGAAGGTCCCTCCTTCCCGAGGATACCCTTTGAATATGCAGCGATCGCAGATGCCACGATACCGGTACCGCAGGCAAGGGTCTCGTCCTCGACTCCCTTCTCGAATGTCCTGCCGTGCAGCACGACCCCGTCAGGAGTGTCCTCCGGTTCCACGAAATTGACATTGGTCCCTTCAGGAGCGAATCTCGGATCCGACCTGAGGACACGGCCTTCTTCCTTGACCGGATAGCCGTCAACGCCCTCTACGAACTTTACCAGATGCCTTGTGCCCGTATCCAGGAAATACGCGTCTTCCTCGGGAATCGCAAGTATCCCTTCGACATCGCGCATCTTCAGGCGGATTATCCTGGTATCGCTCAGTTCCTGGGAAGCCTTCCTCTCGACGATAGCGGTATGCAGGCCGTCAGGAGCCTCGAATTCGACCGGATAATTGCCTGAAACCATTCCCAGGTCGGCTGCGAATGACACTATGCACCGGCCTCCGTTGCCGCACATCATACCGCAACTGCCGTCCGGATTGAAGAATGTCATCCTGAAATCCTTGGATTCACTCTTCTCGAGTAGCATCAATCCGTCAGCACCGAAACCGGTATGGCGGTCGCACAGGCGCCTGACCTGCCCGGGACTGATGGACAAGGCTCCGTCACGGTTGTCTGCAAGGAGGAAGTCGTTCCCGGCCCCGTGGTATTTGTAGAATTTCTGGAGCATACTATCTGAGCAATGTTTCCAGTTCGACTGAAGCGTCGGTCTTGCCGTCGCGGTACTTCACGATCACGGGGCAGTACAGGTGCACTCCCGCGTCCTTGCCCGGCCCCTTCGTCATCGGCCTGCTGCCGGCAACTACCACGGCCCCGGCAGGGACCACAGTCTTCCCTTCAGGGGATTTCGGCACGAAACCGCCGGTTGTGGCATCGAATAACGGGGTTCCGGCAGTGATTATCACTCCAGACCCGATGACGGCGCCTTCCTCGACTATGGTGCCTTCGTATATGCCGCAGTTGCCGCCGATGAAGGCGTTGTCCTCGATGATCACAGGCAGGGCGCCGGCAGGCTCAAGCACACCTCCGATCTGGGTGGCGGCCGAGACGTGGACGTGCTTGCCAACCTGGGCACAGGAGCCGATGGTTACGTGTGAATCGACCATCGTGCCTTCGTCCACATACGCGCCTATATTCACGTAGGAAGGAGGCATCATTATCACGGATGGAGCCAGATAGGCCCCGCAGCGCACGCTGCTGCCGCCCGGGACTATCCGCACCTTGTCCCCGAGAGTGAATTTCCTGAGGGGCAAGGTATCCTTGTCGAAGAAGGAATATTCCTCCTTGGACATATCGGTCAGCTTGCCCTGGCGGAAACCTTCGAGAATAGTCTCCTTGATCCAGGCATTGACTTTCCATCCGTTCACGGTCTTCTCCGCGACCCTTATCTCACCGGACTCCAGCCGGCGTACTACTTCATTGAACTCCATCATAAACCCAAATCTCCAAGGATACGTTTCATTGCATCGAAAGTTGAAGGAACCGCCTCCGTCAAAGGCAGGCGCATCTCGGGAGTACACAGGCCGAGCAGGGACAAGCCTGCCTTGGCCGGGATAGGGTTGCTCTCCACGAAGCATCCGTCGTACAGAGGAACCAGCTTGCTGTCAAGGCTTTCCGCCTTGGAATCTCCACGCAGTGCGGCAGTTACGAATTCCTCCATCAAGGCCGGAGCTATGTTGGAAGCGACGCTTATGACTCCGTCACCTCCGTCGGAAACGATCCGGAGGGTCTGGTCGTCATTGCCGCTCAGGACCGAGAATCCTTCAGGCCTTCCGTCAATCACTTCCTTTACCTGGGCGAGGTCGCCCGACGCCTCCTTTACAGCTATCACGTTCGGGATCCCGGCCACACGGAGGGTGGTCGCCGCCTTCATATTGGTACCCGTCCTTCCGGGAACATTGTATGCCACGATACCTTTCGATGTCGCCTGGGCCACGTGGGCGAAATAGCGGTAAATACCTTCCTGGGTCGGCTTGTTGTAATACGGAACGACCACCAGGTAGGCATCAGGCCCGAGTGGCTCGAGCAGTTTGATGTTCCGGACCGTGGCAGCCGGAGAATTCGTGCCCACGCCCACTACTACCGGCCTGTCAGGGCATAGTTCACGGGCGATGCGAAGGAGCTCCACTTTCTCATCGTCTTCGAGACAGGGTGTCTCTGCGGTAGATCCGAGAGGGACAAGGAAATCGATCCCGGCCTCCACCTGCCTGCGCACCAGTTTCTCATACGCCTCGAAATCAACCTTACCGTCCCTGAAAGGCGTCACCAGGGCAGTACCGCATCCTCTGAGTATCATTGTTTTTCCTCCTTGAAAAATAGTTCCTTGAATTCGTGCACCCCAGTCAAGCCCTCGGTCATCAGCGCCGCGACCACGGCACCTTCCGCAAATCCTTTGCGTGAGAAAGCTTCGTGCTCAAGCGTGATACGGTCGCAAGTCCCTTCGAATCCGACCGTATGTGTACCGGCAAGTTCGGCTACACGTATGGAAGCCACGTCCGGTTCCAGGCCCATCTGTTCCTCAACCACTCCTGCCAGGGACTTGGCAGTACCGCTGGGAGCATCCAGTTTGTGGATATGATGTTTCTCAACTATATACGGGGCATATCCCCCTGCCTTCGCAAGCGACCTTGCGACTACCTCGACAGCCGCGGTAAACACGTTGACTCCCACCGAGAAGTTGGATGAGAATATCATCGGAGTCCCGCATTTTTCGAAATATGCCACCACCTCGTCCTTGATGTCGTTCCAGCCGGTCGTGCCAACGACCACAGCCTTGAAGTTCTCTGCCAGGACCTTGTAATTGGCCTTGAACGCATCCGGGCAGGTGAAGTCGATGCAGACGCATTCCTTCGCCAGTTCCTTGTCGAATGAAGCGATATCTTCGCTCGTACCGGCGCACACGATACCTTTCTCCTTCAGCGCCGCTTCCACCATATGGCCCATCCGGCCGTAACCTGAAATAACGACTTCCATCATTTAGCGTCTTTGAAAATGAAACCGTGGAGAGCATCAAGGGTGACCTGGAGCCTGTCCCTGTCGATCACGAAGCTCTCGCTCATAAGATTGGCGCTCACGTCAGCCAGATACACCTTTCCAGCGACCTCGATCACCTTGTCTCCGAGGCCGGCGAAGGATGTGATGTTGCGGCCGACCACAGAAATGAATGCCTTGTCGCGGTAAACGGTCACAGTCGCCCAGGAACCGATCTCTTCCAAAGCATCTGCCAGCCCGTCCCATCCTTCCGGGACAACCAGGTAAACTTCCGATTCGGTGGACTTGGCCAGGGTGACAGGGATCCTCCTGGATGAAAGGGTTGAGAATACCTTTCCCAGCATCCTGCAGACACCTTCAAGCTTGTCGGAAGACAGCCTTATGAAAAGGATTCCGTCCCTGAATGCCACGGACTTCGGACCGTCCGGAGCCTCGTCGCCGCTCACCACAAGGGAACCATCACAGGAAGGATTGCGGGAATTGAGCACCTTGATAGGGATATTCCTCTTCCGGGCCGGTTCGATGGTAAGGGGATGGAGCACCCTGGCACCCATCGCCGCCATTTCCGCGGCCTCCTCGTAGGAAATCACATCGATCTTGCCGGTGTCCGGGACCACTCTCGGATCAGCCGTCCTGATGCCGTCCACATCCGTCCATATCTCGACACGCTCCGCATTGAGAGCCATACCGAATATGGCGGCCGAATAGTCCGATCCTTCGAATCCCAGTACAGATGTAGCCCCTTTCTGGGTGGAGGCCACGAAGCCTTGGGTAAGTATGAGGTCCGTACCTCTCGATTCCAGTCCCACCACCCTCTTGACATTCGCCTCGGTGACCTGGAGGTCCGGCCTGGCATTGAGATAGTTGTCGTCGGTAGTCACCATCTTCCTGGCATCTATCCAATGGCAGGTGATGCCGCTTGCATTGAATGCGTAGCTTATTATCGTGGAAGAAAGGAGTTCGCCGGTAGAGATGATCCTGGCTTCGCTGCGGGGAGACAGCTCGCCGATCAGGCACACACCTCCTACGAAATTCTCGACTCCGCTGATCAGATCTTCGATGTCGCGGTTGCATTCCTCGAGCAGTTTCGGAGTCGCGGACAGGAGATTGGAAGCCAGCGAGAAATGCCGCTCCCTGAGCTCGGAAAGGAGCTCCCTGACCTTGTCTTCGTTCTGATGTCCGGCTTCATCGGCGATCGCACAAAGCAGCCTGGTAACCCTTGCGAGAGCAGAGACCACCACAAGAGGCTTTTCAGAAAGCCGGCTCCTCACGATGGAGATAACCCTTCCTATAGCTTCCTCGTCCTGGACGGAGGTGCCGCCGAATTTCATTATTATCATCTTGCGTTCGTTTTATTGAATGTCTTGAATATCCTTATGTCATTCTCCACGGCCTCCCTCATATCGGAGACCAGGATGTACTCTTCATCCGTGTGGGCGGTCAGAATCGAGCCGGGACCGCAAATCGCCTTGGTTGCGAAATACTCCAGCCTCGGGGCGTCGCTGCCGAAGGAGGCAGTCTTCGAGCTGATTCCTTCGACGCTGCAGTAATAATGGAGCGGGACGTCTCCGCCGAAAGCCTGCACCACGGTGCCTGGAGGGCATATTCCCACAAGCTTGTCCTGGATGAGACTGTCCGTCGCGAATGTCGTCCGGAAATATATCCTGAACCTGGTCTCGGGGCTGAGGACGTTCTGGGGGTTGCCGCTCAGAAGGTCGCCGACGTTCCAGGTGGTCGGCCCGAGGACCGGATCATCGGGCAGTTCCAGGCGACGCAGGGCATTGATGAAGTCCACGAACTTGTCCACCGCGCTGGACCCGTATTCAGGATAGCCTGAATGGCAAGGTCTTCCCTTGAGGGTTATCTCGAAAGCCTTGGTACCCTTGCTGGCGCTGACCAGGCAATTGTCGGTCGGCTCGCCTACCAGGACGAAATCTCCGCCTTCGCAGTCCCTGGTCCAGGCGATCGCTCCGTGGGATCCGGTCTCTTCACCGGCCAGCAGGAGCAGCCCGAAGTCGTGATATCCCTCTTTCTGGAGCCTCAGGCAAGCATTGTACATCGTGAAGAGCTGGCCCTTCGCATCGCAGCTGCCCCTTCCCGTAATCATCGTGTCGTCCTGCATCGCGACCCTGCCGTCCGGCAGGATCTCACCTTTCCGGACACAGACCACCGAAGGCTTGATGAACGGAGGAACGGTGTCCATATGAGTACAGAACACGAACGAAGGCTTCCCCGTGCCGGACCAGTCCAGCATCAGGTTGATGGTGCCGTCCCCTACTTCGTGCTCTATGAGGGTGCATCCAGGGACCGGCAGGTGCTCCTCCAGGAACTCCGCCAGACGCCTTTCCTCCCCCGACGTGGAGCAGGTACCAAGTATCTCCAGAACGAATTCAAGGTCCATATGCTATTCTGCAGCTTTGAGGGTTTCAATGAAGTCTTTTACAATCTCGTCCTTGGAGAAGTCGTCCCAGACGACGATCTTCCTGGGATTACCGTCCCGGGCAACCCATTTGCCGTCGACGTATTCAGGAGCCGGGATCTCGTAAGGTACGGCCCACTCAGGGTTCTTGACGATCGCTACCGCAGCCATATCGTACAAAGCCCTGGTCTTCTCCGGGCCCTTGAGGTCGATATGCTCGAACAGGTCGACCGCATAGTCCCCGAAACAACTGAACTCTCCGCCGTGGCGCCCTTCGACCGGGGTATCCACGTGAGGTCCGAGACCGGCGAAAGTCTTTCGGACAAAGTCCAGCGGCACTCTCACATAGTCGGTGCCGTGGCCATCCTTGCCGAGAACGGTGACCATCTCGAAAGGAACGTCAGTATCAAGGACGTAGTTCATCGCCGGGACATCATTTTCCATATTGTACTCCCCGGGCTGGGGATAATTCGAGCCTAACCATACCAGGCGGATGTTACGGGCGATTCCAGGATCTTTCACAAGCGCCAGGGCGACATTCGTAAGCTTTCCTACGGCGATGAGGGTAAGCGGGTTATCAGGTGTATAGGCTCCGGCCTTACCGATGATGAAATCCACTGCTTCGCAGCCGTCGAAAGTGTCATTCCCTACACTGTCCCTGATCTCGAGGAAATTCGCAGTGGCACCATCGATGACCGGAATCCCTTCGCCCGCCTTTCCGATGAGGCTGACCACCCTGCAGGCCTCCCGGCTGTGCTCCGAGGCCGGTCCGCCGACCCTCGTGGCATTGGTGGTTATTCCGAGCACGTTGAACGCATCTCCGTTAAGGAGGAGATACGCGATGGCGTGCTGGTCGTCCAGTTCATTGTTGGCATCGGTGTCGAATATCACGTCTGCCGGGCGGACTTCCTCCGCCTTCCTGCCGCACCCGCCGAAAACCGCGAGAACGAGGACCATATAGAGCAATCGTTTCATAATCGATATCATTCAGACGACGGAGCGTCAAGTTTCAGTTCCGGATGCCGCCTGGAAGACACCTTCAAGGCATAGGCAAGGGTCAGCGAGGCTATGCACACGCAGATGAACATCACCTCCACCTTCACTGCTCCGGCAGCCTCTGAACCCGCCTCGGAGGAGAGGATGTTGCCGGCGAACATCTTGAAGGACATCAACCCCAGGTTCTGAACCCAGTAAACCAGCGAATATGCCGTACCCAGCACCTTGTCAGGGACTATCTTAGGCACGGAAGGCCACATCGCGGCAGGGACCAGGGAATATCCGAAACCGAGGAAAATCATACTCAGGTAGCCGTAGAACGGCACTCCCTTGGGAGCGAAGGCCAGCAGGAGATGGGCGATGAACGCGAGTATCGCACCGATGATCATCCACCTGGTCCCCTTCCCTGCCTTGTCGACCAGCATTCCGAACAGCGGAGCGAAAACGACGGTCGAGAAAGGAAGCACGGACACCATCCATTTGGCGGCATCGACAGGTACGTCGAAACGCGGGATGAGTATGGCCGTGGCGAATTTCTTGAAGGCGATGATGCTGCTGTAGAAGAATACGCAGAGCAGGGCTATGAAGATGAACTGCTTGTTCTTCAGGAGGCCCAAAACGTCCGAGAAACGGAATTTCTCATTCTCGGCCGTTTCTACCGAATCCTTCAGCCCTCTCTGCTTGTCGAAACGGGCGTCCAGCGCCACGAACAAGGCCCAGAGTATTATTCCGACCATCATCAGGAACAATCCCAGGAATGCCGGACGGGCTGTTTCGGCGAGGGTGTACATCTCTCCGGAAGCCTTGGCGGCGACAAGTCGGGGAGACATCACGAAAGCGAAGAGGGTGCCCAGCCTGGCGATTGCCAGCTGAAGCCCCATCGCAAGCGCTATATTCCTGCCTTTGAACCACTTGGCTATGGATCGGGTAACTGCGACTCCGGCGATTTCGCTACCGAGGCCGAACAACATACAACCGACATAGGCCACCGTGAGGGAAGCCTTCGGAGCCATACCGGACGTGATGGCCCAGGCCACCAGGGCAGCGCCTCCGGCCATCATTCCGACGAAGATCGACCCCGTTATGCGGACGCCCCACTTGTCCAGGAGCATTCCGCAGACGATCAGTCCTCCGAATATGCAGAGGGTGGAATATCCGCTGGTATAGAAGCCGTAATCAGCCGAGTTCCATCCGAGCTGGAGCATCTCCGGATGCTCGAAGAGATGGGACAGGGTGCTGAACATATCGTCGAAGAAGTACGATGCGAACATCGGTACCACCAGGCAAGCCAGGACTATCCAGCAGGAATATTTCTTGAGAGCCTTTTCCAATGCTATTTGCGTATGTTAGGAAGTTCGAGTCCGTAACCCTTCTTCTTGTCCTCGGCCTTCAGGAGAAGGCTGAAGAAGAATGCCAGGATACCGAAACTGGAGAACACGATCATAGGTACGAGATAGCCTCCCGTGGACTGCCTGAGGGAGCCGATGATCTTCGGGACGAAGCAGAGTCCGATGTTCTGTACCCAGAATATCAGGCAGTAAGCCGATCCGAGGATCTTTTCGTCGATGATCTTCGGGACCGAAGGCCACAGGGCCGCCGGGACGAGCGAGAAGCTGACTCCGAGCACCACGATTAGCAGCAGGGCCAATCCCTTGGAAGGGAAGGACGGAAGCACGAAGGCGAAGCAAAGGTGGCACACTATCATAATCACCGATCCGATCATGAGCATAGTCGCTCCCTTGCCTTTCCTGTCAAGGAATATTCCGAGGAAAGGAGTGAGGCACATTGCCAGGATCGGGAAGCAGCTGAACATACGCGCAGCAGAAGCGGCGTCTATCAGAAGGGTTTCCTCAAGGAAGTTGGTCGCATACCTCTGGAACGGGAAGATCGCGCTGTAATACAGGACGCAGAGCATCGCGACGATCCAGAACATCTTGCTCCTGAATATGGCACCGAGGTCGCTTACGTGGAACTCGTCTTCCGGAGACTTCTCCTCGGTGGCGAGTCCGGCGGCCACGAGACCCTTGTCGAACTTGGTATCCATCACTCCGAAGATGATGAAGTTGATGAGGCCGATCACGAGGAGGGCTCCGCAGAATCCGAGCGGGGCTACGACTGAACCTCCGAACTTCTCAGCTATGATCGGGGAAATCCACATCACCGCGAACACTCCGAGCCTGGCGATAGCCATCTCAAGTCCCATCGCAAGAGCCATCTCCTTACCCTTGAACCACTTGGCGAGGATCTTGGAGACATTGGTACCCTCCATTTCGCATCCGCAGCCGAATATCATGAATCCGAGGGAAGCCATCTTTGCGCTGGCCGGCATCTCGACCCACCAGGTACCGAGCCACTGGTAGAGGGATGTAGTCGTGAACCAATCGCTGACTCCGATGAACTTGATAGCCGCACCCAGCACCATAATGGCCGCTGAGAGGACGCCGGAGAACCTCACTCCGAGCTTGTCGAGTATCACGCCGGCTATGATGAGGAAGCCGCATACGTTGAGGATGTATTCCGAGGCCGCATATGTTCCGAATACGCTGCTGTTCCAGCCGAGGTTGCTCTCGACGAGTGATTTCAGCGGCGACATCACATCCACGAACATATAGGCGAAGAACATCATCAGCGCCACGAGGATAAGGACGGTCCACCTGGCCAGAGGTGAATCGTTCATAAGTTTCTGTACTTTTTCTGCCATTGCTGTCTATAGTTTATCCAATTATATCCGAATCAACCTGCTAATTTAATAAAATTGTATCAATTCAGAAAAAAGCCGTACCTTCGCAGCGATGATTTTGGACAACGTCAATTCCCCTGCCGACCTGAGGCGACTCAGCGAGGAACAGCTGCCGGACCTTTGCAAGGAGATCCGGGAATATATCGTCGAATGCTGCTCGCACAACCCGGGACACCTGGCATCCAGCCTTGGTTCGGTGGAGCTCATCACCGGCCTTCACTACGTGTTCGACACCCCGGAGGACAAGCTTGTCTTCGACGTCGGGCACCAGGCCTATGCCCACAAGATCCTGACCGGCAGGAAAGAAGCTTTCCGCAACAACAGGAAGCCCGGCGGCCCCAGCGGATTCCCCAAGAGGGACGAAAGTCCTTACGATGCTTTCGGCACGGGACACGCATCCACGTCCATCTCCGCCGCACTTGGCCTGGCAGAGGCTGCAAAACTTTCGGGCAAGGGCGGTAAAGTGGTGGCCGTGATCGGTGACGGAGCGATGACGGGCGGGCTCGCGCTGGAGGGGCTGAACAACGCCGGAGAAAGCGGCGACGACCTGCTTATAGTATTGAACGACAATGAGATGGCCATCGACGGAAACAAGGGGGCACTTCACTCATACCTCCTCAAGATGACCACCGATCCGGCATACAACAAACTGAAGACGCACGTCTGGGACAAGTTGGGTGCAGGAAAGCTCAGGAACTGGATCCAGAGGACGGTCAGGCAGGCCAAGTCCGGACTTGTCAACCGGTCCGGAGGAGACCTCTTCGAAGCTTTCGGATTCAGGTATTTCGGCCCCATCGACGGGAACGACATCCACCAGGTGGTCAATACCCTGCAGAGGCTGAAGGGCATCCCGGGACCGAAGCTGCTCCACGCCTATACTGTCAAAGGCAAAGGCTATGCACCGGCTGAGGCCGATCCTACGACCTGGCACGCCCCCGGAGTATTCGACGCTGCAACCGGGAAAAGGCCGGCCAAGGAATACAAGGCCTCGAGATACCAGGATGTATTCGGAGACGTGCTCTGCGACCTTGCCGCCGCCGATCCGAAGGTGGTCGGAATAACCCCCGCGATGGCCACAGGCAGCGGGATGTCCAGGTTCAAGGCGCTGTATCCCGACCGCTTCTTCGATGTGGGAATCGCCGAAGAACACGCCGCCACTTTCGCAGCCGGGCTGGCTGCGGGAGGAATGAAGCCGTATTGCGTGATATATTCTTCCTTCGCCCAAAGGGCATATGACGAAATAGTCCACGATGTGGCCCTGCAGCACCTTCCGGTGGTGTTCTGCTTCGACAGGGCAGGACTCGTAGGAGAGGACGGAGCCACCCATCACGGAGCCTTCGACCTTGCGGCGATGCGGAGTATCCCAGGTACCGTGATAGCTGCACCGAAAGACGAAACGGAATTCAAGCAGATGCTCTGGAAAGGACTCGAGGTCACAGAAGGGCCATATATTATAAGGTATCCGAGAGGGATGGGCGAAGGTACGTCGTGGAAGACGGCGCCCGTGGTCCCTATCGAGATCGGAAAGAGCGAGGTCCTGCAGGAAGGAGAGGAAGTCGCCGTGCTCGCCCTGGGTCCGGTGGCGAACAGGGCCGCCGAGGCGGTAGGCAAGCTCAAGGCAGAGACCGGGAAGACTCCCGCCCTGTACAACGTCAGGTTCCTCAAGCCGTTCGACCGGCAGCTGCTGTCGGAACTTTCCCGATTCAAGTATGTGGTCACACTCGAAGACGGCAGCCTTCGCGGAGGGCTGTACGGCGAAGTTTGTGAATATGTCGCAGGGTGCGGTCTGGACGCGACCGTGAAAGGCTTCGGAATACCCGACAGGTTCATCTCCCACGGCCCCGTG
The DNA here is from genome assembly GCA_017958985.1 of Bacteroidales bacterium. Classification (GTDB taxonomy): domain Bacteria; phylum Bacteroidota; class Bacteroidia; order Bacteroidales; family UBA932; genus Cryptobacteroides. Next base: position 361 of record JAGDBQ010000172.1, on the reverse strand, counting down.
GACGGCCAGAGAGAAGAATGCGGACTGAGTGCGGAGAGCATATTCAGGACGCTGGCTGGGATATTCAAAAATAATTGAAAAAGTTTTGGCGAATCCGATTTTATCCCTATCTTTGCAGTCCCTTTTGCAAAAGGGTCTTTGAAATAACGCCGAAATAGCTCAGTTGGCCAGAGCACGTGATTTGTAATCTCGGGGTCGTGGGTTCGAATCCCTCTTTCGGCTCACACACAGCCTCTGGTATTTCGGAGAGCAGAATTGGGAGGATCGCATAGCGGCAATTGCGGCGGACTGTAAATCCGCTCCTTCGGGTTCGGTGGTTCGAGTCCACCTCCTCCCACAAACATTGCGGAAGTAGCTCAGT
>JAGDBQ010000171.1 GCA_017958985.1 Bacteroidales bacterium | reverse complement strand
CATCAAGGTGTCCGCGTGCGGGCAGTCGACTCCTTTGAGATGGCCTGATTCGCTGCAGACTTCCGCAGTGATGTAGTCTCCGTACACCGGCTCCTTGAACCAACCGTCGGCATAATATTCCCCGTTGTCTTCTTTAGGGCGCAGAAGGTTGAATATGTCGAACAAAACCGGGCCGGCGGTACGTGCACCGGTCAGTCCCGGCATTCCCTGACCCTGGGCGTTCCCGGCCCAGACCCCTACCGCATAGTCGGCAGTGAATCCGACCGCCCAGGCGTCCCGGAAACCGAAACTGGTGCCGGTCTTCCAGGCTACTTTCTTGACGGAACCGATCAGGTGCCAGTCGATTTCGTCGGGGCGGTTGACCTCTTTCAAGGCATCTATGGTCCACCACAGGGCGCATTTGTCCGTGAGTGGGAATCCGTCCGGAGCGCAACCCTGATAGGAAGCAGACATCCCGGCATACATCCGGGCTATGTCCATCAAGGTGGCTTCGCCGCCACCGAGAATCAGGGACAAACCATAATGGGAGGCACTCTTGGGGAGTGTGGATATACCGCATTTCCTGAGGATGTCCAGGAATTTCGATACGCCGTATTTCCTCAGCATATGGACGGCAGGCACGTTCAGGGAGCGTACCAGGGCTTCAGAGGCCGGAACTGCTCCGGCGAACTGCCTGTTGAAATTCTGCGGGCTGAAACCGTTGATGTTGACGGGAATATCCGGGAGGAGGGTGTTCGGCAGGATTTCTCCTTCCTGCAGAAGCGAACAGTAGAGGACGGGTTTGAGTATGCTGCCGGTGCTCCTTGGGGATCGTATGATGTCCACGTCGCTTCCGGGGCGTTTGATGTCGGGATTGGAGTTGCCCACGTAGGCCAGGACATCGCCTGTACGCACGTCCAGGACTATCGCGGCCAGGTCGTGGATTCCGGTTTTCGCGAATTCCAGGTTCCACTGGTCCGCCACGGCTTCGACCTGTCTCTGCAGGTTGATGTCCACCGTCGTCCTGATCCTTTGTCCCGGTGTCCTCTTGCAGTGGAATCCGGTAAGATGCCTGGCTACCTGGGGCAGCGGCATAGGCTCGTCCGGAAGCGGCTCTTCCAGAGCCAGTTCCAAGTCGAGATCGTCCAGGTATCCTCTGCTGGACAAGGTATTCAGAAGCTGGTTGCGCTTCTCCAGCAGCCGGTTCCTGTTCTTGCCGGGGTGGATGTCTGAAGGAGAGTTGGGCAGGACGGCGAGTGTCGCTGCTTCAGCCCAGGACAACTCTTCCGGAGGGCGTCCGAAATATCTCCAGGAGGCAGCTTCAAGGCCGACCACATTGCCCCCGAAAGGGGCGTGTGCGGCATACAGGCACAGGATTTCCATCTTGTTGCACCGTAGCTCCAGCCTCGTAGCAAGGATGGCTTCGATGACTTTCTGGAACATATTCCTCGGTTTCCTCCTGGACATCCTTATCACCTGCATCGTGATGGTGCTGCCTCCGCTGGTGACCCGGCCTGCCTTGATGTTGCCGATGGCAGCCCTGACTACAGAGACAGGGTTGACGCCCCGGTGGAAGACGAAATACCTGTCTTCGAAGTTGATCAGAGCGGTCTGGAACTTGACCGGTACCGAATCGGACGGCGGGAAACGCCACTGTCCGTCAGGGGCTGTCCTGGCCCCCAGCAACTCACCGTTCCTGTCCGTTACCACGGTGGAATAGCCGGTGCCCTTGAATATGTTCCTCGGAAGGCAGAAAAGGTATGCGAGCAGGATGGCGGCGATCAGGCCGCAGGCGATCCTATTCTGAACCTTTCCGCCCATATCACACTACTTGCTCACCTTTGCGGTGCCGGATGCAGTGTTGGCGCTGACCTTCGAGTCGTACATCGCCTCGCACTTGACCGCAGGGAGTACGAATTCTCCTTCGTAGGCGGCGTGCAGCTTGACCCTGAACGTCTTGGCAGTGCCTTTAGGAAGGTCGAAGAACCAGATGACCCTGTCGTCACGGATGTCGCGGTAGCTGTAGTCGATCCTTCCGGCTTCGCCTCCTGCGAGACGGTCGTTGAATATCTCCCATCCGGAAGGAATCGCTTCAGTCAGGGCAAGGTTCGTATAATCCTTGACTCCGCTGACATTCGAAACGGTCAATATGGAGGTGAAATCGGTTCCCTGAGGGATGACGTAAGGCGAGAGAGCCTGTCCTCCATTGGATATGTAGTTGACAGTCAGGCTTATGCCATTGGACCTTGCAGGAACCTTTTCTCCGTACTTAGGAATGGCGGATGTGACCAGGGTCGCGTAGATGATTCCGTCTCCCTGATTGGTGGCATCAACTCCTCCGGTATTCGGATCCAGTGCCAGGGTGACTGCGCTCTTGGCTGATTTGACCTGCTCCGCGGCTCCGCCCTGGCTTACCTGCGCATTCAGGTAGCCGGTGCCGACCTTGGCCGCCAGGCGGGAAAGGGCTTTGGTAGCGAAGGCTGTCTCCTGGGTGACGTACCATTCTCCACTGAGTGAGTTGGACACTTCTTCCGCGAGTTCCATCGCCGGTACGATGTCGTCGGTCAGGACCATAGTCTCGAGTGCTATGGCCTTGTCCCTGACCGGAGAACCGAAAGTACTGTTCGCGTCCTGGTAATCGGTGAAACCGGTCTTCAGGTTGGCTGAAATCTCCTTGGCGACGCTCTTCTTTCCGGAAACGGCATATGCCGAAGCCAGCATCCATCCAGCCTGCGAGGAGAGGTTCTCGCTCTCTTTGAGCCTGTTCATCGCTCCGCTTTCGGCCTCTCCGTTGAGAGCCAGGGTGAAGAGCCGGTATGCCTGTTCCAGATCCCAGAGATACCGGTTGTCAGTGTTGCGGTATTCCTGTACCCCCTTCTTCTGGAACCTTGACCAGCTGGCCAGTACGCCCTTGCTCACGCTGAAGCCGTTCTTTGCGGCAATGATCATAAACTCTCCGGCCATCGAACTGACCCAGTTGTTGGCTTCGGAAGCTCCCGGCCAGTATGAGAACCCGCCGTTGCCCAGCTGCCTCTGGTAAAGCTGCTGGAGGAGCTCAGGTATCATCTTGTCAGCTTCCTTCTGCTTGTCTTCAGTGAGCATATTCCTGATGGACAGGAGGCTGAGGCCCTTGGATGCGATCTGCTCGGAGCAATAGTACGGGTAATCCTTTATGAATGAGAATATTCCCGAATAGTCTACGGCTGGGAACGTAGCCAGGCAGAGGGAAGCCCACTGGCCGTCTACGGCCTCGAACGGGGAGTACCCGAAGTGGCGGGTCTCTCCCTTGCCGACCGTAGCCTTCGTTACCGTGACTACAGGAGGCTCAGGATTCCGTATTCCCAAGCTGATGGTTTCGGATGCCTTGTATCCGTTGCCGGAGGCTGTGACGGTCACCTTGGCTGTGCCCGTGCCTGTGGCTTCAAGACCGAAATAGGTCATCTGGTCGCCGGGACTGCTGAAAGTTACGGAGGACTTGCTGCTTCCTGTGAGCTTGGCAGGTCCTTCGACCTTGACATCGACTTCCACATTCCTCACTCCGTCCTCGAGAGCGAAGACATTTACCGGAAGGGTCACTTTCTCTCCTGTCCCGAGAACCCTCGGGAGGGTAGGAAGCACCATCAGCGGTGACCTTACCGGGACCGTCTTCTCGGCATTGCCGTACGCCCCGTCCCTGGCTGCCACGACCATCACCCTGACGCTTCCGATGTACATAGGCAGCGTGACCTTGTGGGTGGCGGAACCGTTTTGGAGAGAGAAAGGTCCCAGGAACTTGACCACGGCGTTGAAACGGTTGTCTTTCTTCGCTCCGATGACCGTGCTCTCGTCACCTCCGATGCTGAACATAGGAGAGAAACGTCCGCTGTATGCTCCGATGATGTCATCGTAGAGGTCCCAGGTCCTGACTCCCAGGGCTTCCCTGGCGTACATCGCGCTCCAGGGGTCCGGAGTCTTGAAACCGGTGATGTCCAGGAGACCCTCGTCCACTATGGCCAGGGTATATGTCATAGGCTTGCCGCTCTTCTCCTTGATCTTGACGGAGAATTCCTCCGCAGGACGCAGTACTTCAGGCATCGTGATGACAGGTTCGAGGTGTGATTCCTCGTTGCTGACAGTGATCGGCCTGACACCGTACAGGCGTATAGGAAGGTCGTTGTCGACCCTTTCGTGAGGTTGTACGAGGGTGACGTGGATATAGAAGTTCGGGGCCATCTCCGGGGTAACCTTGAAGGTGTACGTCACGTCGGCTTCGGCAGTAGTCTTGACCCACTCCCTGGAAATGACTTCCCTGGCATTCTCGAGTGATATCAGGGCGTTGCCCTTTGCAGCTGCCGGAATATAGACCGTAACTTTTTCGCCGACCTTGTAGGAGTCCTTGTCCGTCGAGAATGAAAGCATGGTCAGGCCGTCAGGGTCGGTCTTGGCGGACCTGCCCCTGTATTCAGGCCAGTCCACATAGAATATCTGGCCTGCAGTGTGTCCGCTGACGGTATTGCGTACGATCAGCAGGTAGCGTCCCCATTCGGGATAGTCGATCTTGAAAGGTATCGTACTGTCTCCGTTGGAAGATGTCAGCGTTCCGCTGGCAAGGGCTTCCGGAGCCGATCCGTTCACGTACGAGTCGAGGCTCTCGCTGCGGCTTTCCCACCACCAGCTCCATTTGAGCTTGTATATGGAATATTCCAGTTTATCGCCGGCGACTCTCTTCCCATCCTTGTCCACCACTGCCACTGCGAACTTGTATTCCTTGTCCGTCTCGAGGAACTGGCTGTCGTTCTCCTTCGGGACCTTGATTCCGACATATGAGATATAAGGAGAATAAGGAACGGACATTGTGCTGAAGCTGAAATCTCCACCCTGTTCTTCCACGGTGGTGACGATGTCGGCAGTGAGCATTCCCGGGGCTCCTTCTGCGGCAGGCATCTCGACGCTTACGCTGGTCTTTCCATATTCATTGAGCCTGGTGTCCACGAGGTTGTGTTCACTGGTCACGAATTCTGACAGAGGCGCCGTGAAATCATATCCTTCGAATCCCTTGAAGGTAGTGGCAGAACGTCTCAGGGTCATATTGACTTTGACCGGCAGGCCGGATGCCGCCGGACCAGTCAGCCAGTTTGCGGAGATGTTCACCGGAACCCTCTCTCCGCCGCTGATAGGTCCTTCCCCGAGCCCTGTGTCGATCTTGAGCCTGTTCGGCTTTATGCTTTCGATCCTGAGAGCCTTGCGGAAGGAGGCTCCTCCGATCTTGAACCACGCGTTCCAGGTGCCGGTAGGGTCGTCGCTCTTCGTCGGAAGGTTGAATACATAGAGGCCGTTCCTGGCATTGCTGTTGATCTGCTTGGTATAGAACTGACCTTCAGGTGTGTAGACTTCCATTATGGCAGGATGGTTGTCGGGGACCCTGTCGTCCCTGTCGTCGAGCATAAGGGCCACGTGGAGGGTGTCCCCTGGTCTCCATACACCCCTCTCACCGTAGATGAACGCCTTGAGGCCTTTCTCCAGTTCCTTTCCGCCGACATCGAACCGGCTCAGGGATTTCTCGTCCCCTTCGGTGACCTTGAGGTAGCTGGTCGCTCCTCCACGCTTGGCCACCACGACGAACGGCTTGCCCGAGAGGCTTACTTCTGCCATTCCGTCAGTGCCTGTCTTGGCATATCCGATTTCCTTGAGCTGGTAGCTGTAGACATATAGCTCGGCATTGAATACAGGATCCGTGGAGAGGATGTCGCTTACGCTTACCCAGATCTTGTCGCCGCCGGAATACTTCGCGATGACTCCGAGGTTCGAGGCAAGCAGGTTGACCTGTGGGAAACGGCTGTCCTGCATATAGTAAGTCGGTTTCAGAGGATTGTCGCGGTCCTCCCAGACGTATTCGTCCCAGTCGAAGGAACTCTCCCAGAAATGCGGATAAGGTCTGTCCCACTGGCTGTCATCCTCTTCTGTCACGTTCTCGGATGAGATGTTCACAAGTTCGTTGGTAGGAGTCCCGCTCTTGAAGGACGCTTTCTTTCCGTAGATCGAATATTCCGGCTTGAAGGATATCCTGATCCTGTATATCGCTCCTGCTTCCTGCTTGAACAGTCCGGAGAGATCGACCGAGAAATCCTGCCATTTGTGGAGGTTCTTGGAAGGGTCGGAGTCCAGACGCAGGCAACGCTTGTAGACCAGCCTTCCGCAGCGCCGGAGGGATTGTTCGCCGGAGAAACCGTTCTCCTGGAGGAACATAAGCACGTTGTCTTCGTATATCTGGATAATCCTTATGTCGACGGCGTTGAGGTTGACGGCCTTGAACGGGAGTATCAGTTCCCTGGAGTTGGGAAGGATGTTCCCCGTGATCGGGATTTCCACTGCCGGTTTCTCTTCCGTGGCCGTGAACTGCTTTGAATAATCCTTGCCCAGAGGGGTCCCGTCGTAACTCTTCACTACTTCGGAGACGTGCAGGGTGACAGGTCCGTCCTGTGGACTTTCGTAGAATACCTTGACGTGGGAATTCTCGACCTGGCAATAACTGCGTCCGACTCCCTCGAGGGTGAACAGGCCGGAATCATCGTCCAGGTCTGCCAGAGGCTCGGTGAAGTATATGTCGATGAACGGATCGTCCGCCTCCACACGCTCTGCGCTGAGTACCTTGAAATCTCCCATCGCGGGGATCTTGATCTCAAGCTTGGAATCCGTCACGAAGCCCGTGTCTCCCGACTTGAGGCTGACCTTCAGGGTCCTGTCCTTCGTTTCCCTGGGCAGACTGACTATGTCGAAATGGTAGTTCAGAGGGTCGGTGCCTGCGGTAACGCTGGCCTCGGCCGACTTGTCGGGATAGTCATACTGTATCATCTTCTGGACCTTGTCCAGCGGGAGCTCCTCGGTCAGCGAGATCGTTCCGGATATGCTGGCAAGTTCCGGCGAGGTGGCGGTTATGGTCATTCCGTCCATGGACAGGATGGCTTCCTTGATGGCTACCAGGAACTTGAAGGTGAATTTCTTGAACTTGCGCGCGCTGACTTTCTGGATCTTGTCCAGGCGCAGCCGGCCAGTGTAGGACTGCCCGGGTTTCAGGGCTCCTGCCTCGGGGATGAATTCTATGGTGTTCTGGGAGAGCCACCTGGCAGTTCCCTTGACTGGAGGGGTGAAAGACAGGATCCCCTCCTTGATATCCGCTCCCGGAACTGCTTCGGCTATGTCCGTCGCCAGTTCCACGCGGATGGTGGATTTGTCGGATATGATACCACCGGTATATGCTTTTACGAAGGTGGCGAATTCCGTACTCTGACCTTGGTTCTTCCCGAAACGGCTGCAGGAAGATATTCCCGAAATAAGGATTGCAGCGGCGGTCGCCGACAGCATCAGGCAGGCTATCCTTTTCATACTTATTATCATTTAAGTTGGTATCATCAAAGATAGTCATACTTTCCGGATATTCCGCATCCGCGGGGGTCGATTTTGCATCTGTGACAAATTGTCAGTCCCGGCCTGCTGGCACATCCTTTGATTTCCTTCCTGTGCCTCCGGAATAGTCCGGAAACCACAAGATTCATTTTCAAAACTATTAATATTATGATCAAACCATTGGCAGACAGAGTCTTGATCGAGCCTAAGGAGGCCGAGACAAAGACAGCTTCAGGAATCTACATCCCTGACACAGCAAAGGAAAAACCGCAGCAGGGCAAGGTTATAGCCGCAGGCCCCGGCAAGAAGGATGAACCTATGGAGGTGAAAGTGGGTGATGAAGTGCTCTATGGCAAATATGCCGGCACGGAAGTAACTGTCGAAGACAAGAAATATCTTATAGTCAAGCAGTCAGATATCCTGGCTATCCTGTAATCAACGGAGGAAACAATTATGGCAAAGGAAATAAAGTTTGATGTCGATGTCCGCTCAAAGATGAAGGAAGGAGCCGACGCTCTTGCGGACGCAGTGAAGGTCACTCTCGGCCCTAAAGGTCGCAATGTAGTTATAGACAAGAAATTCGGTGCACCCCAGGTGACCAAGGACGGTGTAACTGTCGCCAAGGAAGTCGAACTTGAGGACAGGTATGCCAATATGGGCGCACAGATGGTCAAGGAGGTCGCTTCCAAGACCAACGAGCAGGCCGGTGACGGTACCACCACCGCAACTGTCCTTGCCCAGGCTATCATCAATGTCGGTCTGAAGAACGTAACCGCAGGTGCCAATCCGATGGACCTCAAGAGGGGTATCGACAAGGCTGTCGCTACCGTTGTGGCCAGCCTCAAGAAGCAGACGAAGAAAGTCGGCAGCGACTATTCCAAGATCGAGCAGGTCGGAACCGTATCCGCCAACAACGACAGCACCATCGGCAAGCTCATCGCCGACGCGATGTCCAAGGTAAAGGGTGACGGAGTCATCACCGTGGAAGAGGCGAAGGGTACTGAAACCGAGGTCAAGGTCGTCGAGGGTATGCAGTTCGACAGGGGATACATCTCACCTTATTTTATGACCAATCCTGACAAGATGGAGACTGTCCTGGACGATTGCTCCCTGCTTATCTGCGACAAGAAGATCTCTACGATGAAGGACCTGCTTCCTATCCTCGAGCCTATCGCACGGGAGGGAAGGGCATTGCTTATCATCGCTGAGGATGTCGACGGTGAAGCTCTTACCACCCTTGTGGTGAACAAGCTCCGCGGAACCCTGAAGATCGCAGCCGTCAAGGCTCCTGGTTTCGGCGACCGCCGCAAGGAGATGCTTCAGGATATCGCTACTCTCACCGGTGCCATCGTGGTTTCGGAAGAGAGGGGATTCACTCTCGAGAATACCACTCCTGATATGCTCGGAAGGGCTGAGAAGGTTACCATCACCAAGGACAATACTACGATCGTAGGTGGAGCAGGTGTCAAGGAAGACATAGCCGACAGGGTCGCCCAGATCCGCAAGCAGATCGAGACAACCACTTCCGACTATGACAAGGAGAAGCTCCAGGAAAGGCTCGGCAAGCTCGCCGGCGGTGTCGCCGTCCTCTATGTTGGTGCCGGTTCGGAGATCGAGATGAAGGAGAAGAAGGACAGGGTGGAGGATGCTTTGAATGCTACCCGCGCTGCCGTCGAGGAAGGTTATCTGCCTGGTGGCGGTGTCGCCTACATCCGTGCCATCGACGCCCTCAAGAACCTCAAGGGTGAGAACGACGACGAGACGACAGGTATCCATATCGTAGCCCGTGCGATCGAGGAGCCTCTCCGCCAGATCGCTGCCAATGCCGGAGTAGAGGGAAGCGTCATCATCCAGAAGATCCGCGAGAACAAGGGAGACTTCGGATACAATGCCCGCACCGGCGAATTCGCGAATATGTTCGAAGCCGGAGTCATCGATCCTACCAAGGTGGCCCGTGTTGCTCTCGAGAATGCAGCATCCGTAGCCGGAATGTTCCTGACCACCGAATGCGGTATCGTAGACATTCCTGAGAAGGAGCCTGCTGCTCCTGCTATGCCTGCCGGCGGAATGATGTAATACTTCCGGGACAGGGTCCCTGACATATATTATATCCGGTGGCTGACTCCAGTGTTCGTTGGGGTCAGCCATTGTTTTTTTCTTTTTTTAACTGATTCTCTCCAATTTTGACTATATTTGAAATATCGATCATTCATTTAATATTTCAATACTATGGTTATTGTAAACAGTTATGGTCTGGCAGTTTTTCCCTGCTTCATCATTATGCTCTGCTGGGGCTCCTGGGGAAATACCCAGAAACTCGCTGCGAAGAGCTGGAGGTATGAATTGTTTTATTGGGACTATGTGATCGGAATGGTTCTTTTCGCCCTTCTGCTTGCACTGACACTGGGTAGCTTCGGAAACGATGGCGAGCCTTTCCTCAAGAACATCGCCAACGTATCGCTTGCCAACTGGGGATGGATCATCATAGGTGGTATCATCTTCAACGCATCCAACATCCTGCTGTCTGCTTCCACCTCTATCGCCGGTCTGTCGGTAGCCTTCCCTCTGGGTGTCGGTATCGCCCTGGTACTCGGTGTGATCAACAACTACATCGTCAACCATACAGGCAATCCTGTCCTCCTGGCAATCGGAGTCGCACTGGTCGTGATAGCTATCATCTGCAACGGCGTGGCTTCCGGCAAGAAGGGTGAGCCAGGCGTCAGCAAGGCCGACCAGAAGAAAGGTATCATCCTCGCTGTCTGCGCAGGTCTCCTCATGTCGTTCCTCTCTTCTTTCGTGATGAGGGGAATGGGTAATGTCGACGCAGTTGCCGATTCAGCGAAGTTCGCCGCTCCTTATGCTACTCCTTACACTGCTTCCTTCATATTCACCCTCGGTGTCCTCCTGAGCAACTTCCTGTTCAACACCATAGTGATGAAGAAGCCTTTCGTGGGCGAGCCTGTGACTTACAAGCAGTATTTCGCCGGGAATGCCAAGACCCATCTCGTGGGTATGCTCGGCGGTGCCATATGGTGCCTCGGTACTGCATTGAGCTACATTACTTCCAAGGCTGCCGGTCCTGCAGTTTCCTATGCTCTCGGACAGGGCGCTCCTATGATCGCCGCTATCTGGGGCGTATTCGTATGGAAGGAATTCAAGGGTTCCGGCAAGAACGTGTATACGCTTCTCGGCCTGATGTTCCTCTTCTTCATCGTGGGTCTGTCGCTGATAGTGCTTGCGGGAATGTAGGGGTTTTATCGGAAGATTATCCAGGAGCGCTCCGTGACCCGGGGCGCTCTTTTATGTTATCAACTTTCGGCCTCTGGAATTGTTGAAAACTTTTTTCAAAAAAAATTTGGTAGTTTCGGAAAAGTGGCTACCTTTGCAGCCGCTTCTGAAAAAGGGGCACTGAAAAGTTCATTGAAAAGACTGAAGGAAGTACAAGCAAAAGTACCGAGAACGAAAACGAGAGCGTTGATTTCTTTAGGAAAAGCTGTCGGGATCGACTAAGATTTATATAGTGTATATACAAAGAAGAGTTTGATCCTGGCTCAGGAT
>JAGDBQ010000170.1 GCA_017958985.1 Bacteroidales bacterium | reverse complement strand
TCGTTCTTCGCGGATATTATGTATATCTCGTCGCTCTCCCTTTCCCATACTTTCTCAGGCACGGGGACGGAAAGGCGTGCCATTCTCTTATGAGCTTCGCAGAAGTTCTGGCCGAAGCTGCGGAATTCGAAGCGAGGCTTGCTCTGCTCGCCGATTTTAAGATCTGCCATTATTGAGATATATTAAGGATCAGTTTTTTACATAATCATCGTCAACTGCTGCGGTGGAGTTGGCTGCACCAGGGGTGAAGGTATCGGTACGCATCCATTTTCCGGTTCCGTCAGGGACACGGCTCCAGGAACCTGAATAGTTGGTGATGGAAACACCCCAGTTCCCTGCATCGTCCTTGTCTCCGCGCTGGAACGCATCGATCTGATTGCCCTTGGTATCGAACAGCTGGATATATACACTCTTCTTTGCAGAGAAACCGCTGGAGAATCCCCTTGGAGTGGTTCCCTTGCCACCGATGATAGCGAAGAAGCCCTTTGCAGGAACGACTTCCCCGTCGATTCCGGTCCAGCAGTTGGCCTCGTCCTTGCTGATGGTAACACCTGTCAGCTTGATAGGATAATCGCCGGCATTGTAGAGCTCGAAGAATTTCTCCTCGTCTGCGCCCGCGCCATATACCTCGTTGAGCTTGAGCTTGCTCCAGTCTGTGGCAGGATCACCTACCTTGAAAGAGAATTTGTCGGAAGTGGTCGTGAAACCAGCCTCGTTCTCAACCGAAACGGTAAAGGATACTTCAGTACCGTCAGGCATAGCAGGGATCGTAGCGCTGAACGTGTCCCCGCTTCCGGTCATATCGGCGGAAGTGCCGTTGTAGTTGAGAGTCGCCTTCGTCACTTTCTGGAGTCCGGACACCGTAGCGGTAACCGTTACGGGAGAGATGGAAGTAGGAGCTTCCGGAGAGAATACCACTTTGTCGATGGTTGAAGGGCCTTTGTAGACTTCGTCCTTTACGCATCCTGCGAAAGCGAGGACGGCGGCCAGTGAAACTAATAATATCTTTTTCATAATCATCCTGTTTTAGAAGTCAATCTCGAAACGAACGGCAAGCATATGGTAATCCACACCGGCCTTGCCGTCAGGATTCACCACCTTTGTGTAATCTTTGACCGCGGCACCGGAAGCATCCTTGCCTACGTTCAGCTTACCCTTTCCGTTTGCATAACGGTCATTATTGTTGTACTGGTAGTTGACCACCAGCTTCACGTTGTTGTTGACATACCAGTTGACACCGAGAGCATAGGCCTCTGCTGCGCCACCGTAAACGTTGCCGAAGTTGAGGTTGCAGTTCTCATAGCGGGCGCAAAGCTCCACGTCTCCGAACTTGCTGCTACCGTGTTCGACCTTGGTGTACTTGCCGCCTCGTGAGTCATACTGCTGGCGTCCTCCGAGAAGAAGGAATCCGGCCTGTGCATACCAGCCCCCGAAATTCTTTGTGGTAGGGTCGGCGGCGTCACTCTTGAAGTGTACGTTGTCACCGATGTAGGCTGCTTCGTAACGGAGTCCGTTCCAGTGTCCGGCAAGCTCCACGGTCCACAGGTTGTTGTGGTCGAAGCCTGGCAGGTTGTTGGTGTCCAGATACTTCTTGCGGTTGATGCTGGTGGAGTTGCGGCAGCTGGCACGGTAAGTTCCCCATTCACCCGTAGCGAGGTCGGTGGTGGTGGTCCTGTAGGAATATGCAGCACCCAGATGGAGGCTGGCGTTGTCAAGCTTGTACAGAGGGCGGAAGACGACCTTGGCGGTCAGTGAATAACCTGAATTGCGGCCGAAGTCCTTGTTGTTGTCAGCCACGTTCGTCCACTCTTCGTTGCCTGCCACGACCTGGCTGAATGCACCTGCGGATACCCACAGCCAATCCTTGGCATACTTGGCATTGATACCAAGATGACGGGAAGGAGTCAAGGCCGAGCAGACCATCGGACGCTCCATAAACTGGAGGTAACGGGACGTCGTGTTGCGCTGGATGGAGAAATTCTGCTTGAAGTTACCGACCTGGAGTTCGGTGTTGGCGATTCCGGTGTAACGCACGATAGCATCCTTGAGTTCGGCAAGACCGTTGGCCAGGTCCATATCGAATTCGCCGTACCAGTCGTCGTTGATCTGTCCCTTGACAGCAAAACGGGCACGCCTGATGCTGGTACCGTTACCGATAGGGTCAGCATAGTCGGGAGCTCCGAAGAACACTGCTCCGTCGGCCTGTGCACGGACATCGAACCAGAACTTGTAACCGCTCTTGGGAGACTCCAGGACGAGGATACCGTCCTGCGCTTCGACGTCCAGGACATCGGATTCGACGGCCACACCGTACTGATTGTACTTGACCGTCTTCTTCTGGGCATTCGCTGCACATACCGTAAGCAGCGACATAGCCAAAATTAAGAGGATTTTACGCATAATAAATAATTAAAGTGTTGATTAAATGGATTTTATGAATCTTATCAGGTTATCGCTCCGTTGCAGGCCAAGCTTTGCCCGCAGGCGGGAGCGGTTTATCTCTACACTCTTGGGAGTGATATTCATCAAAGATGCGATGTATTTGCTGGAGAAGCCTTGGCGCAGCAGGTTCGCAAGCTTGCGCTCCCCTTCGGTAAGCTTCGGGAAGGCACTCTTGAGCCGCATATTGAAGTCCTCGTTCAGGACCTCGCTGCGCGCATAGAAATCGTTCATCTCACGGGTGAAGTACATCCTCTCCCTCAACGCCCCCAGCAGCGTATCCATAGCCTCGTCCTTCCCTTCGGCCTCTTCCATATCCCTCACGCTGGAGAGGTCCTCGTATATCTTTTCCATAAACTCTTTCTGGTCGCTCACGCCCACTGCGAAGTCCACCAGCTCCTTGCGCTTCTCGTCCAGTTTGTTGCGGAGGTCCCTTTCGGTCATCTCCGCCCTGACCTCAAGGGCGGAAAGGGACTTGTGCGTGCTGTAGACCTGCTGTTCCCTGGCAAGGACCGACTGTCTCTGCAATGCGAGACGCTCCTGGAACCTGCGGTAGTATGTCATGACTCCCAGCAACAGCACTATACCCAGGACTATGAGGGTGCCGAATATGTTTCCGTCCAGGATGCGTCCGAGGCAATAGGCGACCATCAAGGCCAGGACCGGCGAGACGACGGCCGCAATGCTGCCTTTGAGAAGTTCTTCTCCGTCTGCGAGCGCCCTCTTACGGACCACGCTTATGCCGAACAGGGCTGCCAGGTACAAGGTCCCCGCAGGCAGCGGTGTTGCCGAGAGGCCTACCTTTCCAGGCAGTGCGGAGGAAAAGAATCCGAATACAAGTGCCATGGCAAGGATCAGGGACAGGATGGACAAGGAATTGATATCCAAATCGTTATCTGCTACTGAATACTTATGGGCGGTGGTATTTGAGCGGATGGCGGCCCAGACCAGCAGAGGGCAGCCTGCGGCCAGTGCCACGGTCAGCCACCCCCTTCCGGAAGGAAGGAAAGTGAACAGGAGCGAATTGTTGAATGCAACGGCGAACAGAAGGAGCAGCGAAGACAGGCTGCTTGCACAAAGGACCTTCCCTTCGAGTATCGCCATATGGGTCTTTCCCCGACGCAAGGACACCGAGATGAGAGTATATATTCCGGCAGCGAGGAGTGCGCAGGTGACGGGTGCCACGATCCAGGAAAGGATATACTTCAAGCCTCCCCCGAGAGGGAAACCTGCGCCCGATGCGACAGCAAGGCCGGCCAGGGATGCAATGAATGCATACGGGACCGCCGGGAAACGGCTGAACCTTCCTACGATGACAGCCGAGACCGCTGTGGCTATGCCGACAGACAGGGCACCTGAACCACCCGTAGGCAGGACCGGTCCCTGGGCCAGAGGTCCACCAGCTTCCGGCAGGATGCACGGAACGAGAAGACCCGAAAGCAACAATACCGGGGTCAGGATCCTAACACCTACCCTCTCTCCTGCCCCGGATGCGAGGATACTTCCCCCTATGACCGGCAGGTCGTACAGCATCAGGAGCGAACCTGAAAGCAGAAGGGAAAGTATGATGTAGGTGATTTCCATTACAACGAACGCTTTATGGCCATTACCGACAGCTGTTCGGCAACCTTTACGGCAGCCTTTGCCAGGTCTTCGATATGGAGTGAGAAATAACGCAGATGGAATTTTTCACTCAGCTTGAGACCTTCCATCTGATGGAATACGGTCCTCTTTATCGACTGGCTGAGCTTCACGGCTTCCTTTTCATAGAAATACACCTGGGAAGCAGTCTCCGCGACTGCCTGAGGCTCGGTGAAATAAGCCTTCGTCCCGGGAATGGAGCTCTCTACGGCAAGGGAGGCCAGTTCGCTGAGTTTCACGAATTCCCGCTTCAGTTCCTTGGGAACGTTCGGGGATTCTATCTCGAACTGGACCAGGTCCACGCTGATGATGGTGATGATATGGTCGAACCTCTCGAGCAGACGCATTATGTCGCCCCTCGAACGCATAAGGTAACCCCTGGAATACAGGGTACCTTCAATCTCCCTTATGCGCGCGAGAGCCTCCGTCTCCAGCGCAGCCATCTTGGAAAGGTTCTCTGCGAATCCCGCTTCGTCTCCATACAGATAATCCTTCACTCCGCCCTTGAACACAGTCAGCGATTCGTCGACGGCAGACAGCAGGGTATCGATACTCTGGATCAGGATGTTCGCTTTCTTCCGGGAAAAAATATCTATGAATCCCATAATCGGCACAGTCTCGTGTTATCAATCGTAAAGATAGTACAAATAGAGTTGATTTCAAAGCAATGTAGAGATATACAAATGCCCACAGCATCGCTGCAGGCATCTGTATAGTGGTCTATGTAGAGTTTTTGTAGAGTTTACTGACAGAGAATTTCCATCGATGTGAACTGGACCGACATGCCCATAGCCTTGTAGAAAGCCAGAGCTTCGGGGTTGCATTCCCATACGTGCAGGGTGATGTTGTGGCACCCCTGGGAGACGGCATATTCCTTTACCTTTCCGAAGAGCGCCTTCCCGATATGTTCCCTGCGGGCAGCCTCGTCCACGCAGATGTCATCGACATAGAGGGTGGTTACCGGATTCTGGCTCCCCGAGGAGACGTGCTGCAGGGCGCAGAAGGCATATCCCAGTACGGAACCTCCCCTGTCATAGACGAATACCGGAGTTTCCGGATCGGCGAATATACCGAGGAGTTCCTCGTCGGAGTATTTCCTCCCTTCCGCCCGGAAGAGGTCGGGACGGCCCTCGTGATGGACCTTCAGCACCTGTTCGAGCAACCTGCCGACAGCTTCCAAGTCTCCAGGTCCGGCAAGGCGTATCACGGCCGGGGCTTCCCCCCTTTCTTCTTCGAACATCCTGTCGAATATCTCCCTGAGCCTGGTCCTGTCTTCTATTATAGTCCGGAGGCGTTCGAGCGGTTCCTCATTCGGCGAACCCGGAATGAGCAGATGCAGGTAACCTCCCCTGGCATATTTCTCGTTCAGATGCTCAAGCGTCCTCTGCCAGTGTCCCTCCCGGTCCAGTCCAGGATAATGGGACATTCCGTACTGGATGGTCCGGCGGATAATGGTTTCCGGCACTATGAGGCGGTCGGCCTCGGCGACAAGCCTGCCGTAGATGCTCCTCGGGGCCGTCTTCGCGGAAGCCCTGTGGTCTTCGGCCGCCTGGGCTATGGTCTCTATCTGCTCCTCTGAGAACCATTCCCTGAGCCTGCCGTCCTCCCTGATTATGCGTCCGCTTTCCAGATGATGCGTCTTCCTGTCCACGGCCAGGCCAAGGTCGTGGAAGGCGGCCGCGGCCAGCAGCATATCCTCATCAATGTCGTAGCCTCGCCCCATCTCCAGCGCACGTGCGATGACGGTACGCACGTGGTCCTCCCTGTGGGCTTTGTCGAAGGAAGAGTAGCGGGGGATGATTTCCTGCTCGATGTACTGTAAAAGAGAAGTATCCATATTCTTACCGCAAAGATAAACAAACTGCCCGAAATTCATTATCTTTACAAATATGAAGACATTACTGCTATTCTCGCTCTGCTTCGGCATCCTTGCCGGAAGGAATGCCACAACTGACGGATATGTATATCTCGGCCACAATGAGGACCAGGGTTCTCCGGCGATGCTCAACATATACAACGTTCCGGCTAATGACTACCGATGCTCCTACCTCTGGTTCGAGTTCCCCGGCCAGAAGGCAGGAGACAGTTTCGTGAACGAATATGGAGTCGCCATCACTTCCGACAAGTGCAAGTCCAGGGAAGACAAGGCCACCGGTACGATCATATACGAAGTCCGCACCACGGTGGCACAGAGAGCCCGCACTTCCAGGGAAGCCGTCCACATCATCGGCGCTCTCGTGGAGAAATACGGCTACGGCGATTCCGGCAGGTCATACCTGGTCGCCGACAGGCACGAGGCCTGGGTATGCGCGGTGGTGAAAGGAAAGCACTGGGTGGCCCAAAGGGTTCCGGACGATGAGATCGCCACTATTCCCAACTATTACACAATCGGGAAGATAGACCTGGCCGACACTGTCAACTTCCTGGGCAGCAAGGATATAGTCCGTTATGCAAGGAAACGCGGGTGGTACAAGCCGAGACGTGACGGAGAATTCAACTTCCGCCTGGCATATTCCGATCCTGCCACCTTGAACAGCAAGAACAACCGCGACAGGCACGAACTCGCCCAGAAGACTTTCTTCGGAGATGCCATCCTCGGGGACGAGACCCCGTTCTCCAGGAAACCTATGAGGAAGTTCCACCGCAAAACCTTGTCCCAGCTCCTGACCGAAGAACCGATCCGGCAGAAAACGACCGTCCTCACCAACGTATTCACCATGAATCCGAACTTTGAATCGAAGAACGGTACTACTATTTGGGTCGGATTACCGGGACAGGACGCAGCCAGCCAGAGCCAGTGGACCATAGGCACGAAGTCGCCAGACTGCTGCCACCGCTATGCGACGGCCGACGAAGCCATAGAGAAGCATTTCACCGACACGGACAACTTCAGGGAGAAATGGCCGGACCATTTCTACTGGCATTATCTGTACCCCGAGATGGACATAGACGTCGTCCCGCACGATTTCACGGTGTACGTACCGAAACAGCCGCTTGTCGAATCGAAGAGGGATCTCACGGCCCGAGGCGATACCTATAATGACCATTTCCACGTGTTGGAAGACCCTGCAAGAGGCCTGTTGTACGCATTCTGGACACAGGGCTCGTACGAGGCGGGAAACGACGTCCATATCGTATTCACGACGAGTTCCGATGCGGGACGTACCTGGGCGGAACCGGTGATGCTGGCCGGATCCCCTTCTATGGCGGATCCGAAGCCGCTCGCGTCCTACCAGCAACCGATGCTCAGCAAGAGCGGGCGCCTGTACTGCCTGTGGGTCCAGGAGACCACCGTCAAGAAGAACCTCTCCGGAGTGATGAAGGGAATGTATTCGGATGATGCAGGCAAGACCTGGTCCGAACCCGAGACCGTACCGTTCCCGATACGTTTCGAGGAAGACCCTGCCGATCCGTCCGAACCCCCGCTCTGGTGCCTGTGGCAGAGGCCGCTCCGCTTCGGCAGCGAAGGGAGATTCCTCGCCGGTTGCTCCCGCTACGACCGTCAGGACATTCCCCGGGTGGAGTTCTGGCAATATGAAAACATCGATGAGGATCCTGAAGTGAAGGATATCAAGATTTCATTCTTCAACACAGGGAAGGAAGCCTTCGATGCGAAGTACGTAAAGAATGACCACGAATATATCCCCAAGGACGGTTTAAGCGTGGAAGAGGCCTGCATCGTCGGCCTGCCGGACGGGAGGCTGTTCTCAGTGATGCGCACGTCCATCGGACACCCCATCTGGTCCGTCAGTTCCGATGACGGGAAGCACTGGAGCCGTCCCGAAATCCTCAGGACGAAGGATGGCGGCACACCTATCCTGCAGCCGCGCTCCCCTTGCCCGATATATGACTATGCCGGCCCGGAGGCGAGGAGCGGAAAGTATTTCCTGATGGTACACGACACCTTCGACTTCGATGGGGTCATCTCCTACCAGAACCGGGGACCTCTTTACAAAAGGGACGGAGAATTCGTGCCCGGAGCACACCAGCCAGTATGGTTCGGAGATCCGGAAGTCTTCGCTCCGAGGGACACTGGCAATTCATTCTATACCAGCTATACCTCACTCGACGGAGAGGGTATCCTCTGGTACGGAGACCACAAATTCTATCTGTTCGGAAAGGTAATGGATCCTAAAGACTGAGGAATCCTGCCATACCGTCCAGGTCATCCTTGGCAAATGACTCCTGAGCACCTGTAACCAGGTTCTTCAGATTGACCTGGAGGGCCTCCATCTCGTTCGCTCCTGTTATGGACAGGAACGGGATAGCCTTGCGGTCGGCATAGTCGAACTGCTTCTTCAGTTTGGCAGCGTCCGGATATACCTCCACGGCGATTCCCCTGTCTCGGAGAGCCTTGGCAACCGGGAGTATGTACTTCATCTCGGGCGTACCCATATTGGCGAAAAGGACGGTCGTGGAAGTCTTCAGGTCCTTCGGGAACTTGTCCAGGCCCTTCAGTACATCATAGATCCTGTCGGCGCCGAAACTGATCCCGACTCCGGACATGTCAGGGAGTCCGAATATTCCCGTAAGATTATCGTAACGTCCTCCGCCACAGATACTTCCGATAGGGTAATCCATAGCCTTAACCTCGAAGATCGCGCCAGTGTAGTAATTCAGGCCGCGGGCAAGCGAGAGGTCTGTCTCCACCGGGCAGGAAACCCCGGCAGCCTCGATCAGTCCGAAGAGTTCCTCGAGTTCGTCCAGCCCCTTCAGGCCGGTTTCAGAAACGAGTCCGGACGCAGAACCGCCGTTCATCATAGCCCTCATGGCGGCTATCTTCTCCTCCGTCGAGCCGGATAAGGCGAGTATCTGCCTAATGACGGCCACCGCCCTGTCGTCGAGACCCTTTTCGCGCATCTCGGCTTCCACGTTGTCGAGACCTATCTTGTCCAGCTTGTCGATCGCTACCGTGATGTCCACGACCTTGTCCGGGAAGCCGGATATCTCTGCGAAACCGGTCAGGACCTTACGGTTGTTGACCTTTACCAGCACGTTCACGCCCAGGAGGGAGAAAACCTTGTCCACGATCTGGACAAGCTCAAGCTCGTTGACCTGCGACCTGCTTCCGATCACGTCCACGTCGCACTGGTAGAATTCGCGGTACCGGCCCTTCTGGGGACGGTCGGCACGCCAGACCGGCTGTATCTGGAACCTCTTGAAAGGGAACGAAATATCATTCTGATGCTGCACCACGAAACGAGCGAAAGGCACGGTCAGGTCATATCTGAGGCCCTTCTCGCACACCTCCTTCGATAATGCCGCCGAGTTGATCCTGCCTTCTGCGTCCCTGAAACCGTCAATATCGACCTTGCCGAAAGCATCACCCGAATTCAGGACCCGGAACAGGAGCTTGTCTCCTTCCTCTCCATATTTTCCGAGCAAGGTGGACAGGTTCTCCATCGCAGGAGTCTCTATCTGTGAATATCCGAACGTCCTGAAGACGCCCTTGACAGTCTCGAAAATATAGTTGCGTTCAGCCATATCCTGCTGGCCGAAATCGCGCGTTCCCTTAGGGATGGAAGGTTTCTGGATGCTCATATCCGCAAAGATAGTGATTTTACGGAAAATGATTAAATTTGTCCGTTTGCGTGCAATGAAACTATAAAACGATCGATATGGATACAAAAGAATTTTTCAAATGGGTGCTTGCAGTCCTCTGCGGACTGCTCATCTGGGGCCTGGTCAAGTTCATTATGTTCATCATGATGATAGGGTCAGCCGCAGCCAGCGCATCTTCTATGAAAGGCTCCTCCGCCCCGGTATTGCCGAAGGAAGGAGTCCTGGTTATGGATATGTCCACATTCGCCCTCGTGGAACAGAGCAAGGAGGACGGCCCTTTCGGTTCGGTGACATCCCTCCAGGGCGGGACTCCAGTGTCCGGCATAGGTCTGCTGGATGCAGTCAACGCCATCCACAAAGCTGCCGAAGACCCGGGCGTCAAATACATCTACCTGAAGACTGACAATGCCGCCAGCAGCCTGACGTATATGGAAGAGCTCCGCAAGCCTCTGGCAGAATTCCGGAAGAGCGGCAAGCCTGTCGTGGTCTACGGAGAAGCCTTCACTTCAGGGAGCTACTACATTGCTTCCGTCGCCGACAAGATCTACACCACCAGCCATCACGGCGGCAACGACTTCTTCCTCGGCATCAGCGGCAGGATGATATTCCTGAAGGACCTTCTCGACAAGCTCGGAGTCAATTACCAGCTGATACGCCACGGCAAATACAAGAGTGCCGGTGAGATGTACGTGAAGAACGCCCCGAGTCCGGAGAATATGGAGCAGAACCAGGCGATGATCGATTCGATGTGGGAAACCGTGGCCGAAGAGACCGCCGCCAGCAGGGACATCAGCGTGGATTCCCTGAACTTCTTCATAGACAACCTTGCCGTTTCCTACCCTGAAGATATGGTGAAGCACAATCTTGCTGACGGAGTCCTCTCAGTCGAAGGGCTCAAGGACAAGCTTGCTTCGCTCGCCTCCAAGGATAAATACGAAGACGTCAAGTTCATCCCGTTCAAGGATTATGTCGCCGCCAAGGCCAAATCCAACGTCAGCGCGAAGAAGAAGATAGCCATAATCTACGCCGACGGCAACATCGTGGAGCAGGATGACCCGAACAACATAAGCGGAGCCAGGTTTGCCGGAATAATAGCCAAGGTCCGCGCAGATTCCTCAGTCAAGGCCGTTGTATTCAGGGTCAACTCCCCTGGAGGAACAGTACTCGCAGCCAGCAAGATCAAGGAAGAGATCGACCTCACGAAAGCCGTCAAGCCTGTAATCGCTTCCTATGGCAACTACGCAGCTTCCGGCGGCTACTGGATATCCAACAACTGCGACCACATATTCTCCGACGCCACGACCCTCACCGGCTCCATCGGATGCTTCTCGGCGATACCTGAGTTCGGGAAGACGCTCAAGGACGTCGTCCACGTCAACCTGGCCCCGGTAAAATCCCACAAGCATTCCGATATGCTTTCTCTTACGAGGCCGTTCGACGCCGAAGAGACTGCCTGGATGCAGAAATATGTAGACGACATTTACACCAATTTCGTCAATCTCGTGGCCGAAGGCAGGAATATGACTTACGAAGAGGTCGACGAAATAGCCCAGGGACGTGTCTGGACAGGAAAGGATGCCATCAAGATAGGTCTCGTGGATGAAATCGGCACCTTGGAAGATGCCCTCCGCTACACTGCTTCGGTTGCCGGAGACAGCGACCTGGGCAACTGGAACGTGGTCGCTTACCCCAAGCCAGCCAGCTTCATGGAACAGTTGATGCAGCAACTCGGAAGGGGGAAGGACAACAAGGAAGTTATGGCGAACGCCTTCGCCGGAACACCTTTCGAGTACGTGGCAAGGACCCTGCTCGAGTGGCAGAGTACCTGGACAAAAGGTAACGGGAACCTGGTCTTCGCAAGGCTGCCGTTCGAAATGGAAGTCAGATAATACGGATACGGATGAAACCTCCTGTCCGGGAGGAACCGCCTCCGATCTTCACGGAGCCGTCTATCCTCCTGCAAAGGAGAGCCAGGATATGGGAGCCTTCGCCAGCGATGACGAGGGCTCTTTCCTTGTCGGCAATGGACATCTTCAGATCCACGAATATGTCGCTCAGCTTTTTCTTCCCCGACATTCCCAGAGGACGCATCCAGTCACCCTCGCGCCATCTGCGAACGGTGAAAGGGAAAGAGATATCCATCACCAATGTCCCTTCGGGCTGGCAGAGGTCTTCCGGGATCACCCGGTCCACGAGGAAATCCACACCGCAGAGGGAATACTCGCCCTCAGCTTCCACGACCAATTCTTCAGCCCCACCCCGGGAAACGGAACCGAGGGGGACTACCACCAGCGAGTCGCTGGTAGTATATGCCTCATAACTGCCTGAGAAGAAGCGCTTGCCGCTGATGGTATCACCACCGGAAACAAGCCTGGAGATATCCCCAAGGACGGAAGTCGGGAAACCGTACGGTTCCAGCAAGCGGTACAGCATATACTCCCGGTGGGGAACTCCCCGAAGGGCCGGGAAGGATATGCGGAGCCCCTCCCCTTCTTTCACGGATACCGAAGCGACGTTCATGGAATAGTACTCATCCGCCACTTCCTGGACCTGCGCGAAACGAGCTATGTCTGCATTCAGGGTCTGGATGAAAGCGGGATTCATCTCACGCAGCACTGGGAAAACCTCATTGCGGATCCTGTTCCGCTTGTAGGCTGGATCGGTGTTGCTGCTGTCCTCGCACCACCGTATATTCCTC
>JAGDBQ010000028.1 GCA_017958985.1 Bacteroidales bacterium | reverse complement strand
GCGAAAAAATGTCGCAAGACGGGCTGCAGGGCAGATGGAAACCAGTATACGCCAGTATCAGTTACGAAGATGCCGTATCCAGATATTCCTGCGACGGCAGAATCGATGAGCACGGAAACATCCTGATGTTGCGAGTGGGTATCGAGCACCCGGATGTGAAATATGAAGAACCCATACTGATTACCGGCATCCGCTTTTTCAAGAAAAACGGAGAAGATGTTTTCACAACCTTCTTCCTGGATTCTCCGAAGGAAGATATCGGTAAGCCTCTCCTGTACAGAATTGAGAACGGCAAACTTTACAGAGAATGGCCAATGGGTGCACTTATCAACTGTGATCCCGATGTCCTGAACGAAGGCTCCGGCCAGTTCGACGAAGGGAGTCCCATCTCATTCCTGCCTGACGGCCAGGTTAAAATCGGCGACATCACCTACCAGCGATTCTAGCTGCGCTTCCACAAAAAACCATTTAAAACAAGGCTGTTAAAGCGTCGGGTGGACGGGGACTATCGTGCCGTCCGGATTGAAGAACATCGGGTCGATGCAGATTTCGCGGTTGTAGCCGCCGGAGAGCCCCATCTTGATGCCTTCGGGACGGGTGAAGCGGTGGTAGACCATATACCACTTGTCGGTGCCCGGGATGTTCAGCACAGAGTTGTGGCCGGTGCCGAAAATCTGGAGGGACGGGTCCTGCTGCAGGATTATCTGCTCCTCCACCCTGGCCGGCCGACCGTTGCGGACGAATTCGGTGGGCGAGTCGGAAATCAGATAGCGGATGCAGTAACGGGCCGAGCGGGTGATGTTCTCCGACCACATAAAATAGTACAGTCCGTTGCGTTCGAAGACATAGGTACCTTCCAGATAGTGATACTCCCCTATCCTTGAGCGCGGGATAAGCTCGTGCATCGTGCCGGGAACCAGCGACACCATATCGTCGGCGAGTTCCGCCATCCAGAGGTAGGAATTGCCCCAATACAAGTAATGCTTGCCTGTCGCAGGGTCGCGGAAGACATCAGGGTCGATGACCTGGTTGGGGGCCCCTATCGCCTCCTGGGTAAGGAGAGCGTGCCCAAGAGCATCCTTGAAGGGGCCTTCCGGCCGGTCAGCGACCGCCACTCCCACGCTCTTGTTGGCCACGAAATAATAATAGTACTTATAGCTGTCGCCGACCTTCTTCTCTATGATGCAGGGGGCCCAGGCGTATTCCTTGCCCCAGTCCAGGTCCTGAAGGTCGAGGATGACGCCTTCGTCTTTCCAGTTCACCAGGTCGGAAGAACTGAAGCATTTGAAATCGTGGTTGTGCCAGCCGAACGCACCGTCGGTGGTGGGATAGATATAATACTTTCCAGTCTGCTCGCTGTAGAGCACTTCGGGGTCTGCGTGCAATCCCGGGAAGACAGGATTGTGGACAGAAGGAGCCAGATGTGCAGGTTCCGCAGCGTCGCTCCATTCCTGCAGCCGCTTGTATTCGGCTTCGCTTATGCGCAGGAATGTCCCCTTGTCAGGCCCGTAAACTCCTTCAAGGTATTGAGGCCGCCTCATCTGCGTGAACTCCTCGTCAGCAGTGCAGATGCGGTATCTGCCCGTGGCGCCTCCATCAGGATCGACGTATCCGACCTGCCAGCCCTGAGCTCCGGCCAGACGGAATGCTGCAGGGCCTTCGATGGCCTTGTCACCGTCAGGTGCAAATTCAGCAGGAACAGACCACGGACCGGCCAGTGATTTCGACCTTGACACGAGTATCTGATGCCTTCCTTCTTCCTGGAACAGGATGCTGAATCCTCCTTCGGAATCGGGATATATGCCGGCATCCTTTATGCCGAATCCCCAGTCTGCGAGCGGCCTGGGCCTTGACCAGCGCTTCATATTCAAGTTGGAGTGAACTCCGAACAGGCTCAGGTGAGAACTCTTGGCAGATTTGAGCATAGGGAAATATACAAGATAACCTCCCTTTGACCCGTAGCTTTCGTCCCAGATGATTCCAGGATCTCCGACCCGGTTGTCTTTAGGCATATTCAGAGAAGTAACCAGGGT
>JAGDBQ010000169.1 GCA_017958985.1 Bacteroidales bacterium | reverse complement strand
TTACCTCAACATCAGCGCGAGCGCGCGCAAGGCCAAGGTCACGGAGATTATGAAGCGCATGGCCATCAGCCACCGGGCCCAGCATTTCCCGCAGCAACTCTCCGGCGGTCAGCAGCAGCGCGTGGCCATTGCCCGCGCCGTCGTCGCTGGCCCGAAGCTGATCCTCGCCGATGAACCCACCGGTAACCTCGACTCCAAAAACGGCAAGGAGGTGATGGACCTGCTGAAGGAACTGAATGCCGAGGGAACCTCCATCGTGATGGTGACTCACTCCCAGAAGGATGCCGCCTGCGCCCAGCGCACCATCGACCTTTTCGACGGTCAGATTGTAAGTGATGTCAAGAACGAACTGTAATCGGCCCATATGAATCTCTTGAGAATCAAGACTCGTTGGGTGCCGATGCTGCTGAATATCATCGGACTCGGGATCGCCTTCTCCGTTTTCCTGATTCTGATGAGCCAGGTCTGGTATGACTACCGCTACGACCGCTTTGAAGGCGGGAAGGATATTTACGTCGTTGAAATTCCCTCATACCAGGAAGGTTTATATAGCCCGCAAATACTCCGGCCCATGATTCAAATGGTTGCGGACATTTCACCGGACATAGCTGAGACCTGCGACTACTTTGTCATGATGAAAAATGACCAGGTAGGCCTGGTGCAGTTGAAGGATGGGAACGGGGAAGATATCACCGCTTATGGAATCAGTTATGCCTGGACGGAGACTTCCGCGCTGGACGTGTTCAACATCACTCTGGTGGAAGGACGGCGGGATGATTTTTCTCATGAAGGCGATGTCTTGATATCGGAATCGGCCGCAAGGCGCTGGTTCCCCGACAGGAATCCCATCGGAGAGACGCTTATCGTCGAATTCCGGAATGAATGTCGGATTACCGGAATCTACAAAGACAGGAAGGAGAATGAGAGCATAATCAACGGTCTCCTTGTCCACGAGGGAGAGAGGGACATGTCCTTGCCCAATTACAACCCGCACAGCTGCTATGTCAAACTGAAGCCTGGGGCCGATTTGGAAAAAATCCGCGAGGCAGTGGGGAAAGTGGAATTGGCCGGGGAGAAGGACCTCCGCTTAACGCAAATTCACGACGTCTGGTTCGAAAAGGACAGGGAAAGGATGACGAATGAACGGGACGGCAACAAGCTACTTTGCATCATCCTCTTCACCATCGCGCTCCTATTCCTGGGTATCGCTGGATTCAACTATGTCAATTTCTCCATGGCCTCTACGCCATTCCGGATCAGGGAGATTAATACCCGAAAAGTATTCGGTGCTTCGCGCAGCTCCTTAATAACCAGACAATTACTTCGCGCAATAGCGATTGTTGGCTTCTCCTTCCTGCTGGGTGTTCTTACCATGAAGACGCTTAGCGGGACGCAATGGGCCAACTTCCTTACCGGTGATATGGCTCCGCGCAGCAATGTGGCCGTCCTGTGCCTGGGCGGAGCAGCCGCCCTCCTGCTCGCCCTGGTATCCGGTCTGATTCCCGCCCTGTACGGCACCTCCTTCCAGCCAGCCTTGGTATTGAAAGGCTCCTTCGCTTTGTCGGCAAAAGGCGGGGGTCTCAGGACTGTTACCCTTATTCTCCAGTATGTCCTGTCCTTCCTCTTCATCCTCTGCGTCATGATGCTGCAGAGGCAGACTTCCTATATGGTCCACAACAACCAGCTCGGCTTCAACTATGACCGGGTCCTGAAGATGGAAAGCCATGGCTACAGGAAGGTCAAGGACGTAGCGGAACAACTCCGAAATATCCCCGGTGTCATTGACGTGGCAAGAGGGGATGTTCCTATACAAGAAGGTACATCTTCCACTTCCGCCATACAGCAAGGAGAGGATTTAATCCAATACAGCTTCCGTTCCGCTTCTCCCGAATATGCGGGTTTCTTCGGTTTCCAACTCAAAGAAGGACGTCTGCCTCTCCCTGACGAATCAGGCGTTGCTCTGGTCAACGAATCGTTCAATGAAACGTTTCCTACTATCGGCACCGGCGAGATAATTCATGCTCAGGAAGGGGATTATCTTGTCATCGGCATTTTGAAGGATTTCCATGCTCGGACGCTTGAACATGCGTTTTCTCCGTTGGCCTTTTTTATCAATGATAACTGGAACTTCGCATCCTTCATGATCCGTGTGGAGCCGAATGCCGATGTTCCGGATATCATGCAGAAAGCCAGGAAGACCTACAGTGAGATGACCGGGATGGAAGAGGCAAGTATCGAAGTCGGCTTCCTGAACAAAGATATCGAGAAACTGTATGAGCAGGAGATCCGCCAGACCCGGCTCATTCGTCTGTCGTCACTGCTTTCACTAATCATCACCCTGATAGGTGTACTCGGTTTGGTCTGGTTCGACACTCGTTTCATGCGGAAGGAGATAGCGCTCCGTAAAGTTAATGGGGCCACAAGAAAAGAAATCCTGTTCCGACTGGGCAGGAAGTATCTGCTCATTGTCGCCATGGGATTTGTTATCGCTACCCCCATTGCCGTTGCCATCTGCCAACGCTGGCTGCAGCATTTTGCATTCCGCACCAAAATGCCTGGATGGATGTTCGTTCTAGCGCTGGCTATCGTGACAGTCATTACCCTATTAGTCGTCATCACCCAGGGCTGGCTTACAGCCAGTGCCAATCCTGTCGATTCACTGAAAAACGAATAACGCATGAAAAGTTATTTGAAGTTTCTCTCCTGCAACAAACTATACACCGCCATCGAGGCGGTGGGACTCATCGTAAGCCTGGCGTTCGTGATCATCATTGCCACTTCCGTCCGGGACCACTGGCGGCTGACGCATGACCGTCCTGGACAGGAGAACCTGTATCTTGCCGGCCCTGCAATGAGTCCGTATATCCAGTATCGTGACATG
>JAGDBQ010000168.1 GCA_017958985.1 Bacteroidales bacterium | reverse complement strand
TCAAGTCCGGCCGCTTTAAGCCACTTGAACTGCTTGTTGGGATAGGTGATGGTGACCAGGTAGTCCTTGGCGCGGGTCATACCCACATAAAGGAGTCGCTTACATTCCTCGCGCTGCTGCTCCTTGTAGTCATCGATGCCCTGGGCAATCTCAGGCCGATCAGTGATAAAAGAAGGGATACCATTCTTTTCGGACGGTCGGAAATCAGGAACGTAGCGCAGAATAGTCTTGCCGTCCACCTTCAGCGTTGGCATGCCGAAAAGGAAACGTGGAGCCATCACGTTGGGGAAGATCGGGTCGGTCCAGGTGCTGTACATAATCACCATTCTCCACTCCAGGCCCTTGGCACCGTGATAGGTCATCACCTTGACGCCATCGGAAGCATTATCCGCCCTGGGAGGAATCTGGAGGCCGGTTACGTAATCGATGTACCCGCCGATGGAGGAACCGAGTCCCAGCTGGATACAGTGGTTGTCATATTCCCGTGCCTGAGCCTGAAGCGTGTCCAGGTTGGACTGGCGGTTGGAACTGTCGCCCCATTTGGCACAAAGCCCGCGGAGGTCCAGCTCGTCGATGAGCGTGTCCACGATATCCGGGACACTCTGGTATTTAACACGCTCCAGAATATCCACAAAACGAAGGTTGTCGAAGGTTTCCAGTATTTGGTCCTTGTGAGCAATGAGTTCCGGGAGACTCTTGTTGAGGATAAGTTTCGCGAGCTCAGCCTTCGTGTGGTCATCACGAAGGATGATGAAACGCAGGAGTGCAAACAGCAGCTGTGTTTCGGCCTTCTGAGGAAGGAATACTTCCGGAGAAGAGACCGGGAGACCGAGGGCTTTCAACTCCGCAGCCACCTTAATGACATCCTCATTGCTCCGAATCAGAACGGCGATATCACGGGGTTGCAGATCCGTCGTACGGAGAGTCTCGATGATCTTCTGTCCCAACGACAGGCCATCCGAAATGTCGGCGCCGCACCAAAGGGTTACTGGTCTGGCCAGGTTAAAAGGATTCCCCTTGGGCGCGTGCTCGAGGGCTGGCTGAGGATACTTGCCGGCATCAGGGAACAGCTTACGTGCAATGCAGCTGTCAAATGCCACCAGGTTCTCGCCGGAGCGCCAGGAGTAAGGGAGGTCATCGTGGGTGAAACCGTTACCACCCGCATATATCTTTGAAGTGACGTCAAGCACCACTTCCGGAGCGCTGCCGCGGAAGCCATAGATGCTCTGTTTCGGGTCGCCCACCCAGTAGGACTGCTGCACCAGTTCGGAGAGACGGTCGAAGATGTCGATCTGGGTGTGGTTTGAGTCCTGGAACTCATCCACGAAGACGAACTTCACGCTGCTGCGGATATCTTCCCTGACGACTTCCATATCGAGCAGTTGGAGGAAGTATTTCTCCATGTCGTTGAACTCGATGAGGCCGCGGGAGGCCTTGAACTCGGTGAATGCCTTGTCCACCTTGATGGCGAGGTTGAACATCGTCTCGCAGCAGTTCACCAAAGGCTCCTTAAGGGCGCTGGAACAGAGTGCCCGCTGCACCAGATCCGACACTTCCTCGAAATTGGGTATTGCGTTTCGGACAGCTTTACCGCCGACATTCCGCTTCAGGAGCGAGCCCAGCTTGACCAGGCCGGCATACGACGGCAATGTGGGGATGCAATCCTCCAATTCGTCCATGGCCTTCACGTAGGTTGATTTCTCCGGCTCGGACTTGCATACCTTGAGGTAATCATTCACTACCTGCATCAGCATCTTTTCCGGGATTTCGACCGGCTCGGCTGTGAAGAAGTTGCCGATAAACTCTAGGGTATGTCTCTTGCTCTCTTCCAGCGAGTCGACACGGAATGTCTGGCTGCGGTCCAGGATCCGGGTGAGGACATCAATCCATTTGCTGTCATCCTTGTAGCCCCGTTTCATGAAGGTGTCGTCGAAAGTCTTGAGAACCAGGCGTTCTTCGGCACCGATGGCCGTTCCGACCGTCGAAGAGATGAATATGCGCTTGTCTTCCTCGGACAGGACATTCATCCTACTTCCCAGGCCCAGGAGATACCAGTACTTCTGAACATATTTCAGGGCAACGGAGTGGACCGTGCCGATAGTGGCAGACTCGAGTTCGGCCACGGCATCGTAACGGCCAGCCTTAACCAAGGCGTCATAGGCCTTCTGACGGAACTCGGAAGCAGCCAGTTCGGTGAAGGTGGTAAGGATAACCTCGGAAGGCCTGCATTTACCCTTCAAGATAAGGTCTACCAGCGTCCGGGTCAGCGTGAAAGTCTTACCGGAACCCGCACCGGCATTGATATAATGGATGTTTCTCATAACGCTCTCTCCTTCAGAATGTAGTTCTTGTTGCCATAGGCCGATGCCTTGACGGTTTCATCCTGCCAATCCGGTTCCAACGGGTAAAGGTCGATACGGCTGATGAAAATGGCTCCAAGATAATCGACCGTATTATGGTCCAACAACTGACCTTCGCCACCCTCCAGAATGCCTTCCTCAAGTTGGAGCTTCCGGTAGGCGTACGAGCGGACGGCCTCCTCATAAATGGGCACATAGGACTCCGGAGGCAATTCATAATAATTGGCGTGCTCCATGTCGCAGAAATACCCTTCGTGGGTTTCAATCACGCACTGCGGTATGACGTAGTAGCCACATCCCAGCACCTTATGCTCGGGATAAGCCGCTTCGAGGGCTGCAGCATAGAGCTGGAGTTGGAGATCTTCCTGGTTCTTCACCTTTATGCGGTAGCGGGAAGACTCGCTCCACTTAAGATCCAGGACGACGAAGTCCTTATTGGCATCCTGCAGCAGCAGGTCGATACGTGCGTTGAACTTGCCGATGGAGCGGACGGTACCGTCCTCTTCGACGACCTCAGGTAGGGTCACTTCGATGTAGTGCTCGCAGTCGAATACTTCCAAATCGTTGTCAATGACTATATCCAACAGCGTATTGACGCTCTGGATGAGCTTGAGCTTGAAGCTGTCGTACTCCACTTTACTGCCATAAAGCAGTACACCGCTGGAGATAGCCTTCTCGTCTATGATGGCAGAAAGCTTTTCATCCGTGTACTCTCTGATTCTCTTGTCTCGGAGATCGATCATCACCTTCTCAATCACGGCATGGGCCACATTACCTTTGACGGTCCTCATATCTGCGAGCTGAAGGATATCGTTCTCGCGGAGTTTGAGCACATAGTCCAGCACGTAATCGATCGGACGCTGGATGAGCGTCTCGATGCTGGAATAGCTCTCGCCGTGCGGCCTTTCAGGAATCACGATGCCTTCCTCCAACTTAAACTCAAACGGCGGCGCCTGGAGCTTTTGAACAGGTAGGACGTTACCCTTTGGCATCTCCGGATTCTCGTCGAGCGTATAGGGGATTTCCTTTGCCTTGATTTCCGTCCAGATGGGGTGCTCGTCAGAGCGTTCGCCCTGGACCTTCCTGCAGATGGCGAATACGATTTCTTCCTGGACGGACTCCAGCGCCCGCTTCACGGCCAGGCTGGAAGTCCTTACGAAAGTCTCGTCATCGACGAGGGTCACACCTTGACCCTGAAGGTAATCCATCTCTGCACGGCTGAGGAAGAAGAGCGGATACTTGCCGGTAGTATCCGCGTTGCAGTCAAGCCAGATTAGTTTCTTGGGGCCTTCCACTATCGCGCGGACGTCTCCGATGATGTCAAAGGAACCGACCTGGGCCTTCTCGTCCGGGAAGCTGCACGCGGAATAGATGCCGTCCACATAGTGCTCCAGTTGCTCGTAAGGGAATTCCTCCGGAGTGGTTTCCAGGACAGAGTCGAGCGCCTCGCACATTTCTGCAAGACTAAGAAGCTGGCTCATCAGATCGGGGTTCTTTGCTTCGTTCTGGAGCATTTGGGCGTATCGCCGGGCCCAATCCTTCAGTTCATCACTAGACGCCTTTACGGCGTCCAAACGGGCTTTTGCAGGAGGGTTCGGAGCGTC
>JAGDBQ010000027.1 GCA_017958985.1 Bacteroidales bacterium | reverse complement strand
TCTGCTTGGCGTATTTGTCGAAAGTCTCTATGAACAGCCTTCCGATTATCTTCCTTTTAGCTTCAGGTTCCGTCACTCCGGCGAGACCGGAGATGAACTCGGACGATGCATCGGCGCCTATCACGTTGAGGTCCATATCCTTGTAAGTCGCGAGGACATCCTCATATTCATTCTTCCTGAGCAAGCCGTTGTTTACGAATATGCAGGTGAGGTTGTGCCCTATGGCCTTGTTGAGGAGGACTCCTGCTACGGTTGAATCGACACCACCGCTGAGGCCCAGGATCACCTTATCGTTACCAAGCTGTTCCTTAAGGGTAGCGACCGTTGTCTCGATGAAAGAGTCCGGTGTCCAGTCACCCTTGCATCCGCAGATCCCCAGGGCGAAGTTGCCCAGGATCCTGGAGCCTTCGGTCGTGTGGAAGACTTCCGGATGGAACTGAACCGCATAGGTCGGTTCCCCTTCGATGCGGAACGCGGCGTTGAGGACGCTTTCAGTCGAAGCGATTACCTGGCCTCCTTCGGGGAGCCTGGCAATCGTGTCACCGTGCGACATCCAGACTTGGGAATTCTTTTCAACTCCCTTGAACAGAGGAGATTCCGTGTCCTTGACATTCAGCATTGCCCGGCCGTATTCCCGAGCCAGTGATCCCTCCACTTCGCCGCCGAACTTGTGTGCCAGGTATTGGGCCCCATAGCATATTCCGAGGAGGGGATATTTACCTTTGATTCCGGAAAGGTCGATCTGGGGAGCGTTGGCGTCCCTTACGGAGCAAGGGCTGCCGGAGAGGATGACACCTTTTACGTCTCCGTCCATGGAAGGAACCTTGTTGAAAGGATAGATTTCGCAATATACATTCAGCTCGCGGAGCCTGCGTCCGATCAACTGTGTGACCTGGGATCCGAAATCGAGGATGATGATCTTTTCAGCCATAGAGGAGTTCGTTTCAAACATACAAATTTAATCATTTTTTCAGATTCCGTGGGAATTCCGTAAATTTGTCAGATTCAATTGAAAAGGTATTATTCGGAATATGCAGGAAATAAGGAATATAGCGCTCATCGCGCACGTTGACCACGGAAAGACTACCCTCGTGGACAGGATGATCTACCAGGCCAATCTGGTACGTCAGCCGGAGAATCTCGGGCAGTTGATCCTGGACAACAACGACATTGAAAGGGAGAGGGGTATAACCATCCTCGCCAAGAACGTGTCGGTGACTTACAAGGGAGTCAAGATCAATATCATAGACACTCCGGGCCACAGCGACTTCGGAGGTGAGGTTGAAAGGGTGCTGAATATGGCGGACGGAGTACTACGTCTCGTGGATGCCTTCGAAGGCTGCATGCCTCAGACCCGCTTCGTGCTCCAGAAGGCCCTTGAACTAGGCAAGAAACCGGTCGTTGTGATCAACAAGGTGGACAAGCCGAACTGCCGTCCTGACGAGGTTCAGGAAGAGGTTTTCGACCTGATGTGCGCCCTGAACGCTACCGATGACCAATTGGATTTCAAGACCATATTCGGAAGTGCGAAACAGGGCTGGATGTCCGAGGACTGGAAGCAGCCGACTTCCGACATCACCCCTCTGCTGGATGCCATCCTGGAGGTCGTACCGGCTCCTAAGGTTGTCGAAGGTACCGTGCAGATGCAGGTGACTTCCCTCGAATATTCCCCGTATGTCGGACGTATCGCCGTAGGCAAGGTCACCAGGGGAGAACTCTGCACCGGCCAGATGGTTACTCTCTGCAAGCGATACGACCAGTTCGAGAAGCACAAGGTCAAGCAGCTGATGGTATTCGACGGCCTCGGTAAGGCCAATGTAGAGAAAGTCATTTGCGGAGATATATGCGCTGTGGTGGGTATCGACGGTTTCGAGATCGGAGACACTATCGCCGACCTGGAGAATCCGGAGGCTCTCCCGCCTATCTGCATAGACGAGCCTACCATGAGTATGCTATTCACTATCAACAACTCTCCTTTTTTCGGAAGGGATGGCAAGTACGTCACATCACGCCACATCAAGGACAGGCTTGACAAGGAACTCGAAAAGAATCTGGCACTTAGGGTCAAGCCGGGCCAGAACGC
>JAGDBQ010000026.1 GCA_017958985.1 Bacteroidales bacterium | reverse complement strand
CTTCGACAACGAGAAACTTGACAAGGAAATCCTGGATCCGCTCCTCTTCACCCTGCTGATCGGTACGCTGGTCGGTTCCCGTCTCGGTCACTGCCTGTTTTACCAGCCGGATTACTATTTCGGGTCCTGGAAAGGATTCCTCGAGATTTTCGCGGTGTGGAACGGCGGCCTCGCCAGCCACGGCGGTGCCCTGATGCTGGTTCTGTGTATGTGGTGGTTCGCCAGGAAGTACGGAAAGAAAAACCACATCGATTTCCTCTGGATCCTGGATCACCTGGCGATAGCAGTCGCTTTCGCAGGAGCATTTATCAGGTTGGGAAACCTCTGCAATTCAGAGATTTATGGTAATGTCACCAATCTTCCCTGGGGATTCATATTCGAACGCCGCGGAGAGACAGAGCCCAAGCACCCTACTCAGATATACGAAGCCCTGAGCTATTTCATCCTCGGTCTCGTCCTGGTCTGGCTGTATGTCAAGAAACTGGACAAGATGTACAGGGGGAGCTTCATCGGGATATTCTTCATCGTCTGTTTCGGGATGCGTTTCCTGATCGAATTCATCAAGGAACCACAGGTGGAGTTCGAGAATTCGATGGTCCTCGATATGGGTCAGGTACTGAGCATTCCGTTCATACTGGCAGGTATCGCCCTGGTTGTATACGCCTACAGGAAGAAGATTCCGGCAAGGGCTGTCATTCCGTCAGACAAACCCAGGAAAGCTGAGCCGACGCACTATGCAAAGAGCTCCCCGAGGGAGTAACCAGGAAACTATTAAAATTTCCCAGTTTTCGGGTGTATCGTTTTAAATAATTGGATATCAGCTTATTATAAATAACGTAAAGAAAATCGTCAAAAAGAATTTGACGATTTTCTTGTTTTTGCGCATAGTGGAGCACAACATTTGCAGTGAATGATTCCATAATATTAAGCTATGGCAGCTATAACAAAGGATAAAATCATAGATGTGGCCGATGAACTCTTCTCCAAGGATGGGGTGAGGGAGGTCTCGATCGATGACATCTGCCGCAAGTTGTGCATCTCCAAGAAAACTTTCTACCAGTTCTATTCCCAGAAGGAGGACCTGGTGGGAGATGTCGTGACCAAGCACGTGGAACTGCACCGCCGCCAGTTCGAAAAGATGAGCGAAGGGAAGGGTTCCACGGAAGTGCTGATGGCTGTTTTCGACAGCATATGCAGGAAGAAGGAGAAAGGTCCCGGATCCAGCAAGCGGCTGGCCCAGGAGATACGTAAGTATTACCCGGAAACTTTCCTGCAGCATACGGCCGAGAGGAACAGGACCATCCACGAATTCCTGGTGGAATGCCTGCGGAAGGGAATAGAGGACGGATTTGTCCGCGAGGACGTGGACGTGGACGCAACCTTGCTCCTTATCAGGCTGATGCACAAGGGGATGGTCGATTATTTCGAAGGAGATGTTCCCGTGGTTGGGAAGAAACTGCCGGTCAAGTCGATCACATCCTCATTCGAGGATATCGTGGTGAATTCCATACTTTCCCGGAAAGGGATGGAAGAATATTCCAGGCTACGGGAAGAAAAGTTGAACAAGGCAAAGAATTGAAAAGACATCTGTACAGAGCAAGAAAGATTTCCGTGACGATGCTCGCCCTGACTGCGTTTTTCCCTGCGGGGGCACAGTACAGGACCGACGTCCCGGAACCTTCGCAGGAGGACTCTTCTGCGGTAGTGATTACCCTCGAAGACGCCCTCAGGATAGCGTTGAGCGAGAATGTGGCGGTCAAGGTCGCCGACAAGGAGATCGAGCGCAGCGAATATGCCCGCAAGGGCACATATTCCGCGCTGTTCCCGCAGGTCAACGGATCGGGATCCTACCAGAGGACGATCAAGAAGCAGGTGATGTATATGGATTCCTCCGAAGACGATGAGGAAGGAGGCGGTTCGATGGGAATGCTCGGTTCGCTCCTCCCGTACCTGATCCGGGTCAACGAGCTTTCGGTGGCCGGCGGTATGGAACCCGTGAAGATAGAATCCGACCAGAGCAGTTCCAACAGCGGCTTCTCTGTGGGACGCTGGAATACGTATTCCGGAGGAGTCACCGCAAGCTGGCAGCTCGTTAACGCCCAGCTGTGGGAGAGTCTGAAGATCTCCGGACAGAGCGTCGACCTCGCGGTGGAGAAAGCCCGTTCGTCGAGGCTGGATATGGTAACCCAGGTCAAGCAGGCCTATTACGCTGTCCTGCTCGCCAAGGAAGCGTTCAACGTCTACAAGGACGTATATGAGAACGCCTGCGAGAATTTCGAGCAGATCCAGAAGAGATACAAGGCTGAAAAGGCCTCCGAACTTGAATACACGAGGGCCAAGTCAGTCGTGGCCAATGCAATACCTAACGTCTACAACGCGGAGAGTTCGGTGATCCTGGCCCTCTGGCAGCTCAAGGCGGTGATGGG
The DNA here is from genome assembly GCA_017958985.1 of Bacteroidales bacterium. Classification (GTDB taxonomy): domain Bacteria; phylum Bacteroidota; class Bacteroidia; order Bacteroidales; family UBA932; genus Cryptobacteroides. The sequence goes on along the minus strand of JAGDBQ010000026.1, from coordinate 3,053 downwards.
TGTGGACCTCGACAGGAACCTCGACGTCGCCGGGTCCTTGAATGATTATTCGCATCAGATGCTCAGGGATATCCAGGAGAACGGAGACCCTTCGCTGGAGCACAACACCACGCTGCGCCAGCTCGAGATCCAGGCTGACCAGCTTGCTTCGACTGTCAGGATGTACAAGGCCGCCTACCTGCCTACCCTCGCTGCGAATTATGCCTACAATATGATCGCGATGACCAATGATTTCAAGTTCAGCGAATACAAATGGTCACCATATTCCTACGTCGGCATCAGCCTCAACATCCCGATCTTCTCGGGAGGAAAGAGGCATCACGACGTGAAACAGGCGCAGGTGCAGGCCGAAGAGCTTTCGCTCCAGCGGATCGATACGGAAAGGCAGCTGAGGATAGCCATACGTCAGTACCTGAATACGATGGAGACCAGTATGAACAGCTATGCCGCCGCCGTGGAAGCCGTCAGCCTCGCCCAGAAGGCGTACGACATCGCGGCAAAGTCCTACAAGGTCGGAAAGAGTACCATCACCGATATGAACGATTCCCAGCTCCAGCTCACGCAGGCCAGCCTTCAGGAATCCCAGGCGATATACAATTTCGTGGTGGCCAAATCCAATCTCGAAAAGACCATCGGATATGACTTCGTGGACGAGAACGGCAACGTGGACCTGGACAGGATGAATCGGGTTGAATAAAACAAAGAACAGAATATATGGACAAGATTATCAAGATTATGGCTATTGCCGCGGGATCCCTCCTGATGGTTTCCTGCGGGGCCGGCAAGAAAGACAAGGAAGGAGCCGGACCGGCTATGGAAGAAAGGGCCACCCTCATCGCCACGGCGGAAGCGGTCAGGATGGATGTCCCTCAGACGGAGATTTACCCTTCGACCGTCGAGGCGTATGCCATCAACAACATCGCACCGCAGACGGGGGGAAGGATCCAGTCTATAAGGGCCGATGTGGGCTCTTTCGTAGGCAGGGGTCAGGTGCTTGCAGTGATGGATGCTGCCCAGCTGGACCAGACCAGGCTCAAGCTCGTGAACGATTCCACCGAACTTGCCAGGCTCAAGAGCCTTTACGAAGAGGGTGGAGTGTCCAAGTCCGACTATGATGCCGCCGAGATGGCCTACAACGTCAGCCGGCGCTCTTACAACAACCTGGCTGAGAACACTTATCTCAGGTCGCCTATCAGCGGAGTGGTGACGGCAAGGAACTATGACCGCGGGGACCTTTATTCCGGCCAGCCTATATTCGTCGTCCAGCAGATCACTCCCGTGAAGCTGCTGGTGGGAGTGTCCGAAACCGACTACACCAAGGTCAAGGTCGGCAACCAGGTGGAAATCACCACCGAAGCGATGCCCGGAAGGGTATTCACAGGGAAGATCAACAAGATCTACCCTACGATGGATGCAGCCACGCACACGTTCTCGACAGAGATCCTGGTGCAGAACTCCGACCGTGCACTTCGCCCGGGGATGTTCGCCAGGGTGAAGGTCGAGTTCGGTGTCAACAACAGCATCGTGGTACCTGACGCCGCCGTCAACAAGATGCAGGGTTCAGGTCAGAGATGCGTTTACGTGGTCGGACAGGATAGCACCGTAACCAGCACCCTCGTGACGGTGGGACGTCATTTCGACCAGAGTTACGAGATCCTCGAAGGTCTCGGGGAAGGAGACGTGGTAGCGACCAAGGGCAGCAACAGCCTGAAGGACGGTTCCAGGATCCAGATTGCGAAGAACAATTAAAGGAGGCCCGAGATGAGCGTTATCAGATCTGCCGTCAACAAACCGGTAACGACTGCCCTCGTATTCCTGGCATTCGCCATATTCGGTGTGTATTCCCTGATCAACACATCGGTGGCGCAGTTCCCGGACTTCGATGCAAACGTCGTGATGGTGATGTCTTCCTATCCGGGTGCGAGCGCATCGGATGTGGAGAACAACCTGACGAAGCTCCTGGAGAACACCTTGAACAGTGTCGCTAACCTGAAGGATATGACTTCCAGGTCCAGGGAGAATACGTCCGTGGTGGTGCTCGAGTTCGAATACGGAACCGACATAGACGATGCCTGCAACGATATCAGGGACAAGCTGGACCTGATCAATTCGTCGCTGCCGGCGGGTGCTACCGTTCCGGTGCTGTTCAAGTTCGGAATGGACGATATGCCGGTCCTCATCCTGTCTGCGATGGCCGACCAGAGCCTGGACGGACTCGACAGGATCCTGGACGACAAGGTGGTGACCCCTCTGGGAAGGGTCAAAGGTGTCGGTACGGTTTCGGTGGCCGGTGCTCCTGCCAGGGAGATCCACGTCTACTGCGACCCCAACAAGCTCGCCGCCTACGGGCTGACTGTTGCGGGAATATCCCAGACGATAGCCGCCGAGAACCGGAATGTGCCTTCAGGAAGCATCGACATCGGCACGGAGACATTCTCCCTGCGTGTCCAGAAGGAGTTCAAGGATCCTTCCGAACTGCTTGACGTAGTGGTGAGCAGCAGGAATGGCCAGACGGTCTATCTCAAGGATGTAGCCAGGGTCGAGGACGGCCTGGAAGAGAAGTCCCAGGAGTCCTACACCAACGGAGAGCGGTCGGCTATGATCGCGATCCAGAAGCAGTCCGGCGCCAATACCGTGAACGTCATCCGGTCCGCCAAGAAGAAACTCAAGGAGATAGAACCTACCCTTCCTTCGGACATCAGGATCACCACTGTCGTGGACAGTTCGGACAACATCCTGAATACCATCAATTCCCTCAAGGAAACCATCCTGATCACCTTGCTGGTGGTTATGCTGGTGGTTTACCTGTTCCTGGGCAGGTGGAGGGCTACCTTCATCATCGTGCTTTCGATCCCGATCGCCCTGCTGGGTTCCCTGGTGTACCTTTTCGCTACCGGAAACACCTTGAACATAATCTCTATGTCCGCCTTGTCCATTGCGATAGGAATGGTGGTGGACGATGCCATCGTGGTACTGGAGAACATATCCACCCACCTGGAAAGAGGAGAGAAGCCCAAGGAGGCTGCGGTGCACGGTACTTCCGAAGTAGGAAT
>JAGDBQ010000167.1 GCA_017958985.1 Bacteroidales bacterium | reverse complement strand
CGAACTTCCTGTCCCTGCCGGACAGGGCCTCCTTCTGATCGAATATGAGACCGCCGACGGCGCCTACCGCAACCACTACCTCTACGGCGAACCACCGTTCGACTATCCTACCTACCGCAACTGGATTCAGAAGGCCGGAATATGACAATTAGTCAGAATGGAGCGGTTGGCCAGCTATTTGGATTGGAATTATTTATAATATAAACCCGATAAATTTTAAATCATGAAAGGAGATTCATTATTCGCATTGATCGCCGGGGCGGCCGCAGGCTTGACTCTGGGTTTGCTGTTTGCGCCTGAAAAGGGCGAAGATACACGCCGCAAGGTGAAGAGCGCTGCCCAGCACGGCTGGGACGAGTTCTCCGAGGCTGCAAGTGAAGGCTGGGACAACGCCAAGGAAACGTTCGACGACTTGAAGGAATCCGCTGAGGATGCCACCTCCAGGCTCAGGGCCCGCGCCCGTCTTGCCAGAAGGGACCTGAAGGACCTGAAGAGCACCCTCCAGGAACAGACCGCCAATTTCACGGAAGAGGCCAGGGTCAGGATCATCGAGAAGTTGGACCAACTGGAAAAGGCTCTCCGGAACGATGTTGCCGAGGCCGGAACTCCGGAGGAACAGGTACAGGAAGAGGCTTAGTTATGGTCAGTTTTACAAGACCGGTCCAGGATCTTGGGAAGGAAGCCTCCGACTATATCGACCTTCGCATAGACGACCTCAAGCTCAGGACGGCAAAGGGGTTGTCGATGACCTTGAGCAAGCTGGTATATGTCCTCCTGGTCCTCTTCGTGGTATCCATAATACTCATCGCCATAGCCATTGGGGGTGTGATGTGGATAGGAGAGGCGATCGGAAGCTATGCCGGCGGAGCCGCGATCGTCGCAGGAGCATTCCTGCTTGTGCTCGTAGTGCTTCTGTTGCTCAGGAAGAGGCTGTTCAGGGACTCTTTCGTCCCGCTGTTCATAAATATGTTCTTTGATGATGATAAATAATCAAAGCTATGAAGTACAGTGAGATAAAGACGATGGAGGAGCTGGAGAAGGCTCAGGAAAGCATCCGCAAGCGAATCGGCAGAAAAGGAGAAGCCGTACGGGATTCCCTGTTCGAAGTGAAGGATTCCTTCACTCCCGTAAACCTCGTGGCGACCGGACTCAAGTCAGTCTCGACGGTCGTCCCGTTCGACAGGATGCTGCTCTCGGTAGTGTCCTTCCTCAAGCGGAGTTTGTCAAAATAACCTTTCCGATGAATATGTCCAGAGAAAGAGTTGAGGCCGTCCGGGCAATGATGCGCTCGAAGGGCTGGGATGCGGTGGTCCTTACGGGCAACGATCCCCACAACAGCGAATATTCAGCCCCGAGATGGCTGCAGGCCGGATGGGTGTCCGGCTTTTCCGGCGAAGGTGACCTTGTGGTCACGGACGACCACGCCGGCATCTGGACCGATACCAGGTATTTCATCCAGGCCTCCCGGCAGCTTCCGGGCACCGGAGTCGAACTGCATAAGACCAGGGTTCCCGGCCAGGTGCTTATTCCTGAATGGCTGGCGGCTCATTTCGCTGATTATGACAGCGTTATTGTTGCCGTAGACGGCCTTGGGATGAATGCTGCGACCGTGCTGGACATCAAGAAGGCGATAGGCGAGAAAGCCATAATCGTAGATGCTCCGAATATGCTGGACCCGATCTGGGAAGGCCGGCCGCCGGTACCTCAGACACCGATTATCACCCTTGGCGCGGAGACTGTGGGTTGGTCCAGGACCCAGAAACTCACGTGGATACGGAAGTGGCTGCAGGACAACGGCAGCGATGCCATCCTGATCACCGCCCTGGACGAAATCGCTTGGCTGCTGAATGTGCGAGGACAGGATGTGGAGTACAATCCGGTCGTGATGTCTTATCTTCTCGTCACCAGGGACGATGCTTTCTGGTTCGTCCGCAAGGGGCCGGTGGACCCTGACGACCACGAGACGGAGGACAGTTTCTATGAACTTACCTCGGACGGAGTCAGTATCCAGGATTATTCCGATATAGGTGTGACGCTTTCCAGCATCGTGGACGGAGAGTTCATAAGCAGGCTGTTCGTGGACAACTCGACCCTCAATTACAACCTCTACAACATCCTGAAGGAGAATATCCCTTCATCCAACCTCACCTCCGGCAAGTCTCCGGTGGCTCTGAGGAAGGCGGTGAAGAACGATGTGGAGATAGCCGGGATGCGGGAAGCACATCTGGAAGACGGACTTGCGATGGAGCGGTTCTTCTTCTGGCTGGAGAAGATGGTTGAGGCGGGAGAGCCTGTGAACGAATATGAGGCCGCCTTGCAGCTGCACTCTTTCCGTTCCGGGATAGAGGGCTTCAGGGGAGAGAGTTTCGAGACTATTTCTGCATATGGTCCGAACGCCGCCCTGCCGCATTACGTGACTCCTGAAAGCGGTTCCTCCGAACTTGACGCCAGGGGCCTGTACCTTTGCGACTCCGGAGGACAGTACCTTTTCGGTACTACGGACATTACCCGTACCGTGCCTCTCGGGCCGTGCTCCCAGCTCGAAAAGGAAGATTACACCCTTGTCCTGAAAGGCCATATAGACCTCGCCAAGGCGGTATTCCCGAGTGGAACGGCAGGCTGCCAGATCGATGCACTGGCACGTGAACCGCTATGGGCATCCAAGCGCAATTTCGGCCATGGGACCGGCCACGGGGTGGGTTTCTACCTCAATGTCCACGAAGGTCCTCAGGATATCAGGCAGAATTTCAACCGCCAACCCCTGGGACCCGGAATGATAACTTCCAATGAGCCTGGAATATACCGCGAGGGCAAGTACGGCATCCGTCACGAGAACCTGGTCCTG
>JAGDBQ010000025.1 GCA_017958985.1 Bacteroidales bacterium | reverse complement strand
GTCGATTCCACCGTTCTCGGCGGCGAACTCGGCGGCCAGCCAGTTGATTATCTCCTGGTCGAAGTCATCACCGCCCAGGTGGGTGTCACCGTTGGTGGACTTCACTTCGAACACACCGCCATCCAACTCAAGGATGGAGATATCGAAAGTACCACCGCCAAGGTCATAGACGGCGACCTTCATGTCCTTGTTCTTCTTGTCCAGTCCGTATGCGAGAGCCGCAGCGGTCGGTTCGTTGATGATCCTCTTCACATCAAGACCGGCGATCTTGCCGGCTTCCTTGGTAGCCTGACGCTGGGAGTCGGAGAAATATGCCGGCACGGTGATGACGGCTTCCTTGACATCCTGGCGGAGGTAATCCTCGGCTGTCTTCTTCATCTTCTGCAGGATCATAGCAGATATTTCCTGAGGAGAATAGAGTTTCCCGTTGATATCTACCCTAGGGGTATTGTTCTCACCCTTGACCACCTTGTAAGGAACGCGTGATACTTCCTTGCCGACCTGGTCATAGGTCTCTCCCATAAACCTCTTGATGGAGAATACGGTATTCTGCGGGTTGGTGATCGCCTGACGTTTTGCCGGGTTGCCGATCTTCCTCTCACCGCCGTCGGTAAAAGCCACCACTGAAGGAGTGGTCCTTTCGCCTTCGTTGTTTATGATTACGGTTGGCTGGTTGCCTTCCATTACTGCAACACACGAATTCGTGGTTCCAAGGTCGATTCCAATGATTTTTCCCATATCTTTCTTTTGTTTTGTTTAATCAGTAAACTATCGGCGCCCGGAACCTTTTCGGAACCGGACGCCTTATCCTTTAACGAATGTTGTGCCATTCGCCCTGGTATGTCATTTTGTCAGACCTTACTCCCCTGCCTCCTTCAGGCGCTCGGCATTTTCAGCGATCTGGAGCTGGTTGATACATTCCTGGATATCCCCGTCCATAAAGACCGGCAGATTGTACATCGACCAGTTGATACGGTGGTCGGTAACACGGCCCTGGGGATAGTTATAGGTCCTGATCTTGGCGGAGCGGTCGCCCGTCGATACCATAGTCTTGCGCTTGGCGCCGATCTCGTCCAGGTATTTCTGATGTTCCAGGTTATACAGACGGGTACGGAGCTCCTCGAAAGCCCTGTCCTTGTTCTTGAGCTGCGAACGCTCCTCCTGGCACTGGACCACGAGACCGGTCGGGAGGTGAGTAAGCCGGACGGCGGAATATGTCGTATTCACGCCCTGCCCTCCAGGACCGGAGGAGCAGAAGAGGTCCAGGCGGATGTCATCCCACTTGAGGTCCACATCGAATTCGCCGGCTTCGGGGAAAACGGCCACGGAAGCGGCGGATGTCTGGATCCTGCCCTGGGTCTCGGTCTGAGGCACACGCTGGACGCGGTGCACACCTGACTCATATTTCATAATGCCATATACACCCTCGTCGTTGGAGGAGAGCTTGAACACTATCATCTTGTAGCCGCCCGAGGTACCTGGAGTCTCGTCGTTGATCTCGAGCTTCCAGCCCCGTTTCTCAGCATATTTGGAATACATCCTGAAGAGGTCTCCGGCGAATATGGCAGCTTCGTCGCCGCCGGTACCGCCGCGGATCTCCACGATCGCATTCTTGCTGTCGTCAGGATCGGCAGGGATGAGCAGGATCTTGATCCGTTCCTCCATATCCGGTATCTTCGGCTCGATCTCGGAGATCTCTGCCTTCGCCATCTCCCTCAGGTCCTCATCCTTCTCGTTCATCACGATGTCCTTGGCGTCAGCGAGTTCCTCCACCATCTTCTTGTACTCGAGACCGGTCTTCACGATGGGTTCGAGCTCCTTGTAATCCTTGTTCAGCTGGACGTATTTCTTCATATCAGCTATCACCGCAGGATCGGATAGCTGCTCCTGCAGGGAAAGGTATTTGTCCTGGAGAGCCAGGATCTTGTCCACCAATGTGTTTTCTGCCATATCGAATATCCTTCTTTACAACTGCTTCAGGTAGCACCTGCGACGCATGAACAACTCGTGTTCATACTTGTTCCACACATTCACCGCCCCGTTCGACTCGATCTGCGGATTGGAGATCGACCATTTGGTGCCGCACTTGGCATATTTGGCCGACAATGCGCAGTGGTAGATCGAAGATACGCCGGTGTTCTGCCATTTCGGCACTGCACCGTTGATCATCAGGTCCACCGTCCTGTAGTCGTGCATCGCCCTGAGCAAATGCCACCATCCGAACGGAAACAACTTACCCTTGGCCTTTTGCAAGGCCTCCGAGATAGTCGGGAAGGTAATGCCGAAGCCTACCAGTTCTTCGTTTTCATCAAATATTATGCTGCTTGTCTTGTCTGTTACGAATTTCAGGACGTCAGCCGCTTCCTCATCGATTTCCTCCGGGGTGAAGGGGATGAAATTGTACACGGATTCCGCGAAACTCTCATTGTAGATGTCGAAGAAGTGGCGGACCATGGCCTTGTCTTTCTTGAGTTTGTCAAGGCTTCCTTCGTGCAGGTTGTAGCGCTGTTTGAGCATTCCGGCGATCCTGACGATCTTGTCTTCCAGCGGCTGGTCCGCAGGAATCCTGTACTGTACCCAGTCGCATTCCTTCGCATACCCAAGGGAAGTAACGAAGTCATTGTAATAAGGGAAGTTGTACAGGCAGTTGAACGGAGGGATATTCTGGAATCCTTCAACCAGCATTCCCTGCTTGCCGAGGGTATTGTAATAGAGAGGGCCGTGGATTTCGGTCATCCCGTTGTCCCTCGCCCACTGCTCGGCAGTACCGAGGAGGAGCTCGGCCACACGGAAGTCATCGATGGTGTCGAACCAACCGAAACGTGCCCTTTTCTTGGAATACAGCTCATTGTAACGCGGGTTGATCATTCCGCAGATCCTTCCCACCACTTCCTTTCCGTCCAGTACCATCCACATCTTGCGGGTGCAGTAGGACAACGTCGACACTTTGGTCAGGGAACGTACCTGGTCGCTGTGGAGGGCAGGCACATACTGTGGGCAATCCTTGTACAGTCGGTCAGGGAACTTGATGAATTTCATCAAGTCCTTCTTACCCGTAACCTCAACTACTCTATATTCAGACATTTTGTCTTAGATCAGAAATCCTGCGAATTTAGACAATAACCGCGTTTTTGACAATAGGTTGCGGCAAAGTTTAAAGCCCCTTCGCTTTCCCTTCGTCCCAGATGGCATCCATTTCTGCAAGAGTCATATCGTGAAGGTCCCTCCCTTCGCGGATAGTATGCTCCTCCAGATAGGTGAAACGGCGCCTGAACTTGTCACAGGCCCGGTTGAGTGCAGTGTCCGGGTTGATCCCGTACAGTCTGGCGGCATTCACGACAGCGAAAAGGTAGTCCCCGAGTTCTTCCTCGGCCCTGTCGAAGGCAGCCTCCTTTTCCTGTGCGGAAGTAGCCGAATCCATAGCCTTGAGCTCAGCTTCGCATTCTCCCTGCTCCTCCTTGACCTTGTCCCAGACCTGCTCCTTCTCTTCCCAGTCGAAACCTACTCCCCGTGCCTTGTCCTGCATCGAAAAGGCCTTCAGCACAGGCGGCATAGAGTCAGGAATACCGGACAGGATACGCTTGTTGCCACCTTTCTCCCTGGCCTTTAGCATTTCCCAGTTTGTGGATACCTCCTCGGCATCTGCCACCTTGGTGGTGGAGAACACGTGGGGATGACGGTAGATCATCTTCTCGCACAGCTTGTTCATTATGTCCGCTATGTCATACCGACCTTCTTCCTCGGCTATCTTGGCATAGAATATCACGTGGAGGAAGACGTCCCCGAGCTCCTTCTCAAGGGCTGCGTCATCTTTCTTGAGGACCGCATCGCTGAGCTCATAGACCTCTTCCAGCGTCATCGGCCGGAGGGTATCGTTGGTCTGGGCGTGGTTCCAGGGACACTCGGCTCGAAGCCTGTCCATCACATCCAGCGCACGTTCGAATGCTTCCAGTTTCTTTTCCTTGTTCAACATATATACAAAGGTAGGCTTTTATTTGAGGAATACGAAGAAAACCGCCAGCACCAGGCAGCCGAAAGCAGCGAAATGGTTCCATTGGATATGCTGTCCCTTGAACACGAACAACACTATGACCGTAAACACCGTCAGAGAAATAACTTCCTGGATAACTTTTAGTTGCAGAAGGTTGAAAGGCCCCCCGTTGCCTGAGAACCCGATCCTGTTGGCCGGGACGGTAAGACAGTATTCGAAGAACGCTATGCCCCAGGAGAACAAGATTATCAGGATAAGCGGCCAGCCGGTCGAGATCTTCATTTCGGAAAGTTTCAGGTGGCCGTACCAGGCGAAAGTCATGAAGATGTTGGAGAACACCAGCATCAGAACAGTCCAGAATCCTTGCATCGTCAGAATCGATTAATGGCTTTTAAGCAGTTTCCAGGAAAGCACAGGGATGAGGAACGACAACAGGCAGGAGACCAGCCAGAAAATGGACACCGGAATGAAGTCGAAGTCGTTGCCTCCGATCATGAAACCGCTGACCGCGTTCTGGATACCTGCTGCGACATAGCTTGCCAGACCGACCATTCCCAGGGCGGCTCCGGTGGCTTTCCTCGGGACGATGTCGAGTGCCATCAGGCCGGCGACGGTACAGTAGACGACCCCGATCGCAAGGCTGAAAACAGCTACATATACTATATTCAAGACATATCCGCCGGAGGTAAGGAGGAAGGCTGCCAGTGAGGCAAGGCAAGCCAGGCCGGATATCAGGACGGGCACGAAACGGTTGCCTTTGAATACCCTGTCGGACAGCCAGCCGGCCAGTACGGTGCCTGCTATGCCGAACGCTTCGGAGAATGCTATTATCTGCGTGGCTGAAGAAAGGGAATAATCTTTCCCTTTCTGGAGGAATAGGACTCCCCACTCGCTCACCGCGTGTTGGGTGATGTACACAAATGCACTCGAGAGGGCGATGATCCATATTCCTGGATGCCTGACCACCATTTTCTGGAGTTCCCTGGTCGGCATCGAGTCGGTCTTCCTGGGCTCCTCTCCCGACAGTTCCTGGACCGAAGGGAGTCCGCAGCTCTCAGGAGTGTCCGAAACCAGGATCAGAATGATTGCGGAACCGATCACTCCGGCGATTGCGGAGAATATGAAGCCGTATTCCCAGCCGATCCATCCCACGACAAGACCCAGGAAGAACACGGAAAGGGACTTTCCCAGATATGGAGTGGCGCTGAGGATGCTGTAGAAGGTGCCGCGCCTGTTCAGCGGGAACCATCTCGAAAGGCTGATCACACCAGGAGGGGCACCCATCGACTGGCAGTATCCGTTGATTCCCCACACTACCGCGAAAACCAGGAACAGGATGGTGGAAGACATTCCCCACCAGCCCCTCAGCAGGCCGAGGGCTCCCATCAGAAGGTTGATTACCGTGGATACCATCAGTCCGGTGGCCATGAACCGGCGGATATTGCAATAATCGGCGATGAATCCGTTGGCGAATTTCCCGAAGGCATACACGAAATAGAACGCGGAACCGATAAGACCGAGCTGGGCGGCGGACAGGATATCCCCGTCGATAAGCGGCTGTTTGACGACGCTCATCGCCATCCTGCAGACATAGAAGAGGGCATACGCTCCCGTCACTCCCCAGAAAGTACGGTCCCTGAGGTGCTTGTATTCCCGGGATATATTCTCCGGTGCGACCTTCTCCTGCGAAGGCTTGGAAATCCTATAAAACGAATAAAGGCTCATATTGCGGTGCAAATATAGGAAAGAACGTGAATTAATTGCTAAATTAGCGGTATGAAATCTCTTGTACTCACATTGATGCTGTCGCTCGCGATGCTGTCAGCGGCAGCCCAGAACATAACCCCGAGCAATCAGAAGTACTCTTTCCGTGAGGCTTCCGAACTTACGGTGATCGGTAAACTGTTCGACACTCCTGTCCCTTACGCCCGTGTGGACACTGTGCGCCACAAAGGGTGGACCAAGACCCAGAATTTCCAGGTCCGGTGCGCTTCCGGCATTGCCATAGTGTTCAGGACCAACAGTTCTTCCATCGTGCTGAAGCCCGAATACGGCCAGCTTTATTACGGAGTCACGACCAACGTCCTGGCACACAGGGGTTTCGACCTCTACATAAAGGAAGGCGGCAAGTGGCTCTGGGCAGCTGCTGCAAGCCCGGCTGAAGGAAAGGAGGACCAGTCTTTCAAGCTCGTGGCGAATATGGACGGCCAGATGCACGAATGCCTGATGTACCTTCCGCTCTACAGCGAGATCAAGGGTCTGCAGATCGGTGTTGACAAGGGTTCAGTCCTGGAAGCCGCTCCGGAACCTTTCCGCCACAGGGTCGGTATCTACGGATCCAGCTACACCCACGGAGTCTCCTGCGGAAGGGCCGGAATGACATATCCCGCCATCTTCACCAGGGATACAGGTATCCAGCTCCTGAGCCTGGGAATGAGCGGTCAATGCAAGATGCAGCCTTATGCCGCGGACGCCCTGATGGATGCAGATGTCGAGGCCTTCATATTCGACACTTTCTCCAACCCTTCCCTGGACGAGATAAGGGAGAGGCTGTTCCCGTTCATCGAAAAGATGCAGGCTTCCCATCCCGGAGCTCCGCTGATCTTCCAGCGTACCATCTACAGGGAGAACCGGAACTTCAACACCAAGGTAGCCCACGACGAAGCAACCAGGATAGCACTGGCAGACAGCATAATGGCAGTAGCCTGCAAGAAATACAAGGACGTCTACTACATCTATCCGGATGCTACCGCCAAGGACCACGAGGCGCAGATCGACGGAACCCATCCGTCCAACTACGGCTACCAGCTCTGGGCGAAGTCCATCGAAAAGAAAGTCTGCAGGATACTCAGAAAGTACGGAATAAAGTAAAAGATTCCCAAGGAATATGGCAAACCTCAAGTCTCTTGCGAAGGACACAGCGATCTACGGTCTCAGCAGCATCATAGGGAGATTCCTCAACTATCTCCTGGTCCCGCTGTATACCTATGTGATCAATGCATCCAGCGGCGGTTACGGTGTGGTCACCAACCTTTACGCATACACCGCCCTGCTGCTGGTCATCCTGACATACGGGATGGAGACTACGTTCTTCCGGTTTGCGAACAAGAGCGAGGAGGATCCGAACAAGGTATATTCGACCATCCTGACCTCGGTACTGACCACCTCGGTGCTGTTTGTCGCCCTCGTACTGCTGTTCATCAAGCCGCTGTCAGGGGCGATGGGCTATTCCGACCATCCGGACTACATCTGGACTATGGCTATGACGGTCGCGATCGATGCGTTCCAGTGCATTCCGTATTCGTATCTCAGGTACAAGAAGCGTCCTCTGAAATTCGCCGCGCTGAAACTTGGGTTCATATTCCTCAACATACTCCTCAACCTGACTTACTTCGTCTTCCTGCCAAAGCTCGGGCTCAATCCTTGGGGCATCTACGACAACGGCATCCAGGTAGGATGGGTATTCTACATAAACCTGTTCTGCACAGCGTTTATGACTGTATTCTTCATCCCGGAACTCAAAGGTTTCAAGTACGGCTTCGACTGGAGCCTGATGAAGAGGATGCTTTCCTACAGTTGGCCTATCCTGGTACTGGGCATCGCCGGCATCCTGAACCAGACCGCTTCCCAGATCATCTTCCCTTACGTCTACAAGGGTGCTGACGGAGCGGCCCAGCTCGGTATCTACGGGGCTTGCATAAAGATCGCTATGATAATGGCGATGATCACGCAGGCCTTCCGATATGCCTACGAGCCTTTCGTGTTCGGCAGTTCATCGGAGAGGGACAGCAAGGAAACCTACGCCAAGGCGATGAAGTATTTCATCATATTCACCCTGCTCGCCTTCCTCTGCGTGATAGGATATATGGACGTGCTGAAGTATATAATCGGGGCCGACTACCGGGTGGGCCTGAAGGTCGTCCCGGTGGTTATGGCCGCAGAGATCATGATGGGTATATACTTCAACCTATCCTTCTGGTACAAACTGATAGACCAGACACTCTGGGGAGCCCTGTTCTCCGGAATAGGCTGCCTGGTGCTCTTCGCCATAAACTTCATATTCATTCCTGAAGCCGGTTATATGGCTTGCGCCTGGGCCGGCGTGGGAGGCTACGGGACAGCGATGCTGCTCTCATATTTCGTAGGACAGAAGAAGTACAGGATCGACTATCCGCTCAAGGATATTGCGGTCTACACCGTTGCTGCGGCCTTGCTGTACGCCGGAATGGTGCTGGCCAACAAGTATCTCGGCAGCTGGGCTGCACTGGGAGTGAATACCGTGCTCATCCTCCTGTTCTGCGCGCTGATAGTCAAGCGCGACCTCCCTCTGTCTTCCCTTCCAGTTGTCGGGAAGTATTTCAGGAAATGATCCCGGAGTGAAACCTATCGACAAGGAAATACTCCGCCTGGCCCTGCCCAGCATCCTGGCGAACATCACCGTACCGCTCGTCGGAATGGTGGACATAGCCGTTGCAGGACACTTGAACGCCTCTGCCGCCGCGCTGATCGGAGGCATCTCGGTCGGGTCCCTGATGTTCGATATGCTTTACTGGAACTTCGGGTTCCTGAGGGCCGGTACCGGTGGAATGACAGCCCAGGCATACGGACGCGAAGACTGGAGCGGATGCAGGTCCCTGCTTCTACGTGGCGTGGGTACGGCTTTGCTGATATCGCTGGCCATCCTCTTGATCCAATGGCCGTTCCAGAAGCTCGTATTCCTGCTGGTCAACTGCTCCGAAGAAGTCAAATCCCTGGCTCTCAAGTATTTCTACATTAGGGTATGGGCAGCTCCGGCCACTTTGAGCCTGATGGCTTTCAGGGGCTGGTTCATCGGGATGCAGGACACTTTCAGTTCTATGCTCACAGATGTCATCGTGAACGGTGTCAACATCCTGGCCAGCATACTGCTCGCCCTCGGGATACCGGGAACAGGTTTCAACGGCATCGGATTCAGCGGTATAGCTTGGGGCACCATCATCGCTCAGTACACGGGCCTGGTCTTCGCCACCGGAATAGTCACAGTGAAATACCGGCAGATAATCAGACTCCCGGCCGGCAATGCGTCTGAGCGGCTGTCCGCCCTGTCAGGACGCGTAAATGGAGATTTGTTCATCAGGTCTCTCTGCCTGATGGTGGTCTACCTTGCTTTCACGGCCATCTCAGCCAGGTTCGGAGACGTACTGCTGGCTATGTGCTCCATTATGATGAAGCTGATGATGATCTTCTCGTTCTTTACCGACGGTTTCGCATTCGCCGGAGAGGCTCTTACCGGCAGGTTCATCGGAATGCAACGGTCCGACCTGCTCCGTGAAGGCGTCAGGCACACATTCGCCTGGAGCCTCGGGATAGGTCTGCTGTTCGTAGCTATCTACCTGGTGTCCGGGATGGGTATGTTCCGGATGATGACTTCCGACACATCGGTAATCGATTCCGCCGGAGCTTTCCTCGGATGGTTGGTATTGATGCCGCTCATAGGATGCCCTGCGTTCACCTGGGACGGGATATTCATCGGAGCAACCGAAACCCGGATCCTCAGGAATTCTACCATCGGATGCCTGGTGTCATTCCTGGCCGTGTGGTTTGCAGGTATGGTCTTCAAGCCACAGGGAAACGCCCTCGTGCACCTGCTGTTCGCCGCTTACTATTCGCACCTGATCTTCCGCTCGGTGTACCTCACCTTCAATTACCGATCGATTCGGAAATAGCTTCCGCGAAATCCACGACCCGTACCGGAGAGACCTGATGGGTCGAATTAGCCACGGACTCAGAGAAGGTCTTGAGACACAGAGGGCAAGCGGTCACGATCTTGTCCGGGTTGTTCACCATCAGGCTGGATACCGCAGTTTCCGAAATCTTCGCGCGGTCACGCGTATCCAGGGTCAGGCTGCCCAGACTGCCGCCGCAGCAGAGGCTTTCGTCATATTCCTTGGAAGCCTTGACAAGGGTAGCGAGCTGGCTGAGAGCAGCCCTCGGCTCATAATAGACGTTGCATCCCCTGCCCAGTTCGCAAGGATCGTGATATACGAGCCTCTCACGGCCCATAGACGGCTTGAGCCTGCCAGAAGCGATCAGCTCGTTGAAGTACTGGGTGTAATGGACCACGTTGACTCCCTTCAGGCCGTATTCTTCCTTGAATATCTTGAAGCAGATCGGGCAGGACAGCACCAGGGTCCTGCACCCCGATTCCTCTATCATCTTCTTGTTGGCAGCGATGGTCTTCGCTGCAGCATCGTTTCTTCCCGCCAGCATCAGTGGCCTTCCGCAGCATATTCCACCACCCTCGTCAGCGAATACATAGCTGACTCCTGCCGCATTGAAAACCTTTTCGACGGACTTGATGATACGAGGCGTGAGATGAGACATACACCCGGCGAAATACATCACCTCAGGTGCATTTCCTTCCGTGGCGGTGTGCACAGGAACAGCGGAGCCAAGATACGAATAGTCATATGCAATCGACTCGTTGACAGTCGCACGCTGGGCCCGGCGGAGAGCCGGAGCATCCACTCCGACGGGGCAGAGGGCGTGGCACTTGTCACACATCAGGCATTTATCTGCTATATCATTGATCTTCCGCTCGTTATGCCGCCTCAGGAAACGGATGAAATAGACCGAGGAATACTTCAGGTTCTTCTTCTGGACGTTCATCGGGCAGGCGTCCAGGCACAGTCCGCAGCTTGAGCACGCATAGATTTCCGCCTCAGCCACTCCCTTCCTGGGATGGTTGGGCTTGATGCCGGCATTGCGGAGGAGTATCCAGAGCACTTCCGTAAGTATGTGCATATACCGGCTGAAAGGCATCACCGCGAAGAACAGGCCCAGGCATATCGAATAGCACCACCAGCTGGGCATTATCCACAGCTTGTCACCGAAGATAAGGTGCCAGAGATGATTTACAGGTATGGTGAGGAAGCTGCCACCGCTGAGGTCGGCGGTGAAACTCTCAGCAAGAAGGCGCATAGGGAATATCAGCCAGAGGCTGTAAAGGGCCACACGGTCTGCCAATGAAGGCTTGGTCGTGTGCTTCATACCCAGGGCCAGCGAACGGAACCGCTTGAACACAGCCAGGGCGATACCGCTCAGGACATAAAGCAGGAAGAAGTCCATCAGGAAGAAGAACACCCAACCCCTAAGGGTAGTGTGGCCGGGGTTCATCCAGACGAAGAACCTGTAGAAGATAGGATAGAACAGGGCGCTCCTGGATATGCCGAGCCGCTTCGGGACGAAAAGCGCCACCTCGATGTGTCCGAGCAGGATCAGCATAAACCATCCGAAGGCTATGGCGCTGTGCATATATCCCAGAAGAGGCTTCCTCTTCCATATCTTGACGTGGAAAAGACAGTCGCAGAACAGGTCCCTGAGATTCTTGTATATCGTCACCGGAGAGACGAGGGACTTCCAGAACCGCAGCCTGTCGGAGTGTGGGATATTCAGGAGGATACGGATACAGCCAACCGTTATCCAGATCAGGAAGAAGACTATTCCCACACAGAAAGGAATGACGAAATGGTTGTATCCGGAAGGAATCCTGTCGATTACTTCCGGAGCGGCCTGGGCAGCGAGGATAAAGGACATCGGGATCATATCTTTCCGTATATTTTGTTGATGGAAAGGATCAGATGCCTGGTGTTTATGCCCCTGGGGCAGACCATGGCGCACTTCCCGCAGAGCTGGCAGGAACCGAGCATCTCGAGCGCCTTGCCAGGCTGACCGTTGTGGATGGATTCAATCGCTTCACGAAGACTGGTCGTGACGAAATTCCCCGCAGTGCATACTGCAGTACAGCTCCCGCAGGACATACACTTGCGGACATCCGGCTCGACCGAAGCGAGTTCCTCGTACTTCTGCTTGTCGAAGAGGTCGAGGTTTATCCTGGAACTGGGCACAAGCCCGAAACCGAAATCTACCATAACTCCCTCACCAGATTCTTGTAATGCTTCGCCTCAGTGAATATTCCGGACAGATAATCGTCCACCAGGACCGCAGCTGCCCGTGCATCAGCCAGGGTGTCCGGAAGAGTCTTCGGACCGGTCGCCGCACCGGCAAGGAATATTCCCGGAAGAGGGCTGCGCTGCCCTGAGACTATCCCTTCCCGCACAGAGAAATAGCCATCCTCCTCGACTGGAACTTCCAGCAACTCTCCTACCCTCCTTCCTGAAACTGACGGACGCATCCCGGCCATCAGTACCAGAAGGTCGAGCGAGACCTTGAGCGGCTTGCTGGCCACGGTGTCCTCAGCCTTGACCTGGAGGGATCCGTCGGCATTCTCAGCCACCTCGGCGACACGTCCTCTGATAAAGCGGATCCCATAGTCCTTCTGAGCCTTGAGATACATATCTTCGTAATGGCGTCCGAAAAGCCTCAAGTCCATATAGAAGCAGAATACATCGGCCTCCGGGAATGCCTGCTTCATTTCGATGGCCTGCTTTACCGCCGTCGCGCAGCACACCTTCGAGCAGGACCTGCATCCGGCCTTCTCGTCACGGGAGCCCACGCAATGCACGAAACCGATCCGCCTGGGATTGTCGATCCTCTTGTCGGAATGGTTCCTGAAATAGGCTTCCAGATCGGCGTTCGTCATAACCTGGTTGTATATCCCGTAGCCGTATTCCTCCTTCCGGGAAGCCTCGAAAAGGTCGAAGCCTGTAGTCATAAGCACAGCGTCGGCAAGGACTGTGATACCGTTGGACAATATCACGTTGTAGGATTTGTCGAGGCGGTTTATGGACTGTACTTCCGTGTCCGTGAAGCATTTGACTCCCTCGATCCGGCCCAGCAGGGTTTTCAGGGCATCCTGGGCGGAGACTCCGGAGGGGAACAGCCTGTCCCATTTTGCCAGGTGTCCGCCAAGAGCAGCGGACCTTTCAATGAGGATGACGTTGTAACCAAGCCTCTGCAGCTGTGAAGAAGCTTCCAGCCCGGCAGGGCCGCCACCAACTATAAGTACATTGTTCTTCATATCACTTCATACATATGCAAGGCTCCGGCTGACCGATGTCTTTACCTCCCTTGCCGAGATACTTCTTTTCAGGATCGTATTCTATTCCCATCTTGTCCAGGAGCGGTTCGACGCCCACCTGGTGAGTCTGAAGCCCGAGGTCCCAGGGGTCGTATCCCATCACCAGACCGGCGACCTCCTCGTAGGTAAGCACAGGGATTCCGTGGCCGTCCTTCCCGTAGGTCTTCCCCGTGGATTCGGCTATCACGTACTGCCACCTGTCCATGAAATACGGGCAGCCGGGACAATTGGTGATGATGAAGTCCGGATGGAACGGCTCCATACTCTCGAATTTCTTATGGGTGTTGGAAATCGAATAGCCCCTGTTCCCCTTGATGAAATACTGACGGAAACCGAACCCGCAGCAATGACGCCTCTCGGGATAATCCACGATCTCCCCTCCCCAGGCCTCGATCATTCCGACAAGGACATAGGGATATTCCGCACCTCCAACGCCTTTGGACGGGAACATCTTGGAATAGTGGCATCCGATGTGCTCCACGACTCTGAGTGGCTGTCCGGTATGTACGTTCACGAGTTTGTGGACGGCCTGCTTGGCTATGAGGTTGCGGTACTTGTAGACAAGGTCGCTCGCGTGGATGAGGAACTTCGGTTTCGCGAAATCCAGCTTGCAGGTCTTCCAGAGGTTTTCCCTTATCTTCGCCTCCAGTTCGGGGAACTCACGCCAGGTCTCCATAGTCTCGCAGTAGAGACCGAATGACGTGATGCAGGAACAGACATAGTTCTCATAACCGTTTTTCGCCATCAGGGCGAACTGGCGGGCGATGATGGTCATCACCGTTTCCTGAGGGATGGTATCGCTGTGATAGGCGATACCTCCGCAGGTAGTATGGTGTTCGGTCTCGAATATATCCTTCCCCAGGCGGTTCCTGGTTATGTCCAGGAAAGTGGCTTCTGACGCAGGAAAAAAACTCTGCCTGATGCAGCTGCGGACATAGAAATAATGGTCGTCCGGTATCTCTTTCTGGTAATCGGCCCAGATCTTCTGTTTTCCTTCGTATATCATCTGCTAATGATTCAAATGTTTGGGGTCACTGGTGAAATAGACCATCCGGGAGAACTCCTCTTCAGTCATCCCGAGTTCCGCAGCCTTCTTCAGGCCGGCTGCGCGGACCTTTTCCATCCTTTCCGTCGCACCGGTTTCGTCGAAGATGGCCTTGAGCTGGTCGCGGTCCTCCTGCGGGATACGCCGCATCGCTCCCGGCCCGGGGCCGTCCAGGTTGCCTCCGAGGCGTTCGAACACGTCGTCGAGATGCTTCTCTTCCCATTCCCACACCCGTCCGGCTTCTGGATGTCCGGCATAGTCGAAACGGCGCGGATAAACGCAGTAGCCATAGTCCAGGACATTCGAGCACAGGTCCTTCGTAAGCAGGAACTGCTGGCGTCCTTTCTCGGATTCGATGAAATACCCCAGTTCTATGGAAAGGTTACGCAAAGCCATGATTATCAGACCGGCAGCGTTCTTTCTCGGGCACCTGGTCACACAGCTCATACACTCTCCACAATACCAGATAGTATCGCTCCTGAGGAGTTTCTCGATCTCTTCCTCATCCTTGCTCTGGACGATATCAACTATCCTGCGTGGGTCGTAGCGGTAGAATTCCGCAGCAGGACAGACCGCCGTGCAGGTCCCACAGTTTATGCACGCATTGAGGCCCTCCCTCAAGCGGTAATCCTTCATCAGGAGATCATACAGTCTGCCCATAACCATTCTTGTTAAGAGGGTACTTCCTTGCGAGAGCTACGAGGTCGCTTTCCGGATCGATATTCTTCTCCATACGCGCCAGGGTAGCGACGAAAGCCTCGAGTTCCTCCTGGGGGATATCCCCGATTATCTTGCCTACGGACGCGTATGCGAGCTTGGTGACCTTGTCGCGGATGGAAAGTGAATACGGGGTGACCTTGATGAGGTTCTGCCGCCGGTCCTTGGGGTTGCTCACCCGCCTTACCAGCTTCCTGCTCTCGAGACCGTCTATGAGCTTGACTATCGAATTCTTGTCCCGCAACGTTATGTCGGCTATCTGCTGCTGCGTCAGGACACCTTCCATCCAGAGAGTGTCGATGACCAGGAACTGTTCCGGAGTGAGGTTGTATCCCCCGTCCTTGAATTCATCCGCCATACACTGCTTCACGCTGCTATGGACTATATTCAGGAACAAGATGATCTGTTTCTCTAGTACCATATTATATTGTAATACCTTTTACTATTTGCAAAAGTAATACAATTCAGCGAATGTACCAAGTATTGTCAACGGAATTTCTTGTCCTCTTCAAGCATCCCCAGATAGGAATTATAGCGCTCTGGAGATATGATTCCCTGCTCCACGGCCCGCTTCACGGCACAGTCCGGCTCGTGGGTATGGGTACACGGGGTGAACCGGCACTCCCTGGACGCCTTGAGCATCTCCGGGAAATACAAGGCGACTTCCTCCTTCTTCAGGTCCACCAGCCCGAAGCCTCTGAGACCAGGAGAGTCTATCAGGAACCCTCCCGAGGTCAGCGGATACATCTCGTAGAGGGAGGTAGTATGCTTCCCCTGTAGGTGGGAGAGGGATATATCGCCTACCTTCGGATTGAGAGAAGGATCCAGGGCCTTGATAATGGAGGACTTGCCGACTCCTGACTCACCTGAGAAAAGGCAGACCCGTCCGTCTCCGGGCGATCCGGTCGCCTCCCGGAGCTCATCTATTCCCTCCCCCGTAAGAGCGGAGGTTTCCAGGACACGGTAACCGGCTCCCTCGTATATCCTGCGGAATGAATCCAACTCCTCCGGGAACTCTTTCCGGAATATGTCCACCTTGTTGACCACTATGGTGGCAGGGATTCCATATACCTCGCAGGTCACGAGCAAACGGTCCAGGAAGGGCAGCTTTATCTCGGGGAAATACAAGGTTACGACCAGGAAAGCCATATCCAGGTTCGCTGCGATCACGTGGGACTGCCTGGAAAGGTTCGTGGAACGGCGGATGAGATAATTCTTCCTGTCGAGCACCTTCACGATGGAGGCCGGATGCTCGAGCGAAGGCTCCTGCAAGGACTCGAAGGATACACGGTCACCGACCGCCACAGGATTGGTAGCCTCGCTCCCGGAAAGACGTACCTTGCCTTTCAGGACCGCCGGAAAAGGCTTCCACTGCGGAAGTTCCGACAGCAGGAAATGGCTTCCTGCATTCTTGACTACTGTTGCTTCACCGGTCATTTCGATGGCAAATTTACCAAAAATGACTATATTTACAAGACAAGACCAATAACTTACGGCACTACTGAAATGGTAAGACAGGAAACCCTCGGATCCACGATCGACAAGTTATTCAAAGACATCAAGTTCCCGAAAGAACCATCAGGCCTCTACGACCCCCTGGGATATATGATAGCGATAGGCGGCAAAAGGCTCCGCCCGAGACTTTGCCTGACCACATATTCCCTTTACAAGGACGGTTTCGGTCCCGAGATACTCGAACCCGCAGCAGGACTGGAGGTATTCCACAGTTTCACGCTGATACACGACGACATAATGGACCGTTCCCCGCTTCGCCGCGGAGTGGACACGGTCTGGAAGAAGTGGGACCCGGACACCGCCATACTCTCAGGGGACGTTATGTGCATAGACAGCTATTCCAGGATTACCAGATGCCCACCCGGGTGCCTTCCGGAAGTTATGTCCCTCTTCTCCAAGACGGCTGCCGAAGTATGTGAAGGACAGCAGTACGATATGGATTTCGAGAGCCGGGAGACCGTCTCGATGGAGGAATATACCAGGATGATCGGCTTGAAGACCGGTGTGCTCATAGCCTGCTCCGCGAAGATGGGAGCATTGATAGCCGGGGCCCCTGCAAAGGACTGCGAGAGCCTGTACGACTATGGCTACAACCTGGGACTCGCCTTCCAGGTGGCTGACGACTACCTCGATGCCTTCGGAGATGAAAAGGTGTTCGGCAAGCCTATCGGAGGGGATATCCTCAACGAGAAGAAGAGCTGGCTGACCATCCGGTCCTGCGAGAAGGCTTCC
>JAGDBQ010000166.1 GCA_017958985.1 Bacteroidales bacterium | reverse complement strand
CTTCACGCAGAATTTTTAAACATTCAATATCATTTCTTCAGCAAAAAAAGAGGCCGCTCCTTTCAGCCGGCCTCATGAATGTATAAAATTGTCAATTCTTTTGTCTTTATCCGTTTGTCTCTTTCAGTAGTCATATCGTTCTGGTATTTGATTTTGTCCTCTTCAGCAAAATTATGCAAATCCGCCGAAGAAAACAACAGGTCGAAGATTTCCCCGTTGAAGCCTTCCGGCCTGTCTTCCAGCTCGGGCAGGTGGTAAAGTGCATATCCAACCCTCTCGATCAGAGGCGCTTCCGCATCCGGACGACACTTCTCCACCTCCAGGAAGATGTAGTGCAGGTCGTCCGTCATCAGTTCACCGCTCTCGTCCTCTGTCACCGAATAACGGAACAGGCATCTCTCTGATCCCGGATGGAGGGAGAACCGCATTATCCCTACGAAGTAGACGGGAGGGAAGCCGTATTTCCTTGAACCCTCCCTCAGCTGTTTCTGGATCGAGAATGTCGAGTTGAATACCGCCCGGTCATAGAAATCGTGCTGCTCAGAGCGCTGCACCTCGACCAGGAAGCGCTCGCCGTTCTCATCGGTACATTCCACGTCCACCCTGATGTTCTTTCCTCCGGGATTCTGGTTGGTACCCTCTTCCGGTGCGTAGGTCAGGCTGGCTATCTTCCGTTCCGGAATCAGGGCCTGCAGGAACAGGAGCATCAATCGGCTGGCGTTGCCGTATTCCTTGAACGATCGTTTGAACCAGTTGTCCAGGAGGATGTCGGCATAGCGCCCCGGACCTGCCGTAGTCTGAATGTTGTTTCCCATAGTTTGTGTCGTTGGGGCCGGAGGGAAGGTGCCGGGCGGTCTCCCTCCAGCCGGATTGACTTCTTAAGAGCCCGGCGCGTCTCAAAAGTGGGAAAGAATCAGGTCACGGAATATAAGAAACGAAAATATCGTCTTAAAAAACAGCAAAATGTTTCTTGCTTCCGGGCAGGCTATGAGAATATCGCCACCTCGCGAGTACGTGGCTCGGTGGCTACAGGCGGACGGTGCGGGAGGCTCCAGGCCAAGGCCTTCCTCCCGACCGCCTGTTGCCCTATGCTCCCAGTACCGGCCAGCAGTGAGCAAATACATTAAACCAGTCCAAATAACGTTCAGCCATCAGCACCAAGTCTCACGCCATCGCACAAAGTTATACCTGGAACCGACCATTTCTAGAAAGTGCTGAATATCAGTACATTGCGGCTCAATCAAGTTCCAGACCCTGTCCTTTTCATAGGGGTCTGGAACTGACCTTGAAAATAAGTCATTCATTATTAACCTATTATGATATAGCAGAGTTCCTGGCTACCATCTAAAGTTCTTAAATAGGTTGACAAAGGCATGTCAGGATTGTGCTGGGAGTCTCTTTCACAACCATGGCAGGGCACGAGGATATGCCCTGGAGGGCCGTGCGGGGGATTCCCGAACAGGTCGGGAATGACGGGTGGAATGACGGGATTCCCGAACAGGTCGGGAATGACGGGATTCCCGAACAGGTCGGGAATGACGGGATTCCCGAACAGGTCGGGATTCCCGGTCAAGCCGGGAATGACGGTCAAGCCGGGAATGACGGAGGAGAGCAGAACAGGAGGGGATGCGAGTGGGTATGGTGATTTATCCCATCAGCAAGGCTTGGAGTTCCTGGATGGTGTCGACGACGGCAAAGGGGTGAAAGGCTTCGAGTTCGGCGCGGTCACGGAATCCCCAGGTGACGCCGATGGTCTGCACGCCGGCGTTGAGGCCGGTCTGCATATCCACATTGGAATCACCGACATAGGCCACCTCCTCCGGCACGAAAGGTTGCCGGGGTGAAGGTTTGGACTGTGAGCCGTCCTTCGGGGTGGTGGCCATAATCTGGAAAACGACCTGTGGGTCGGGCTTGATCGGCTGGCCTTCCCGCTGTCCGAGCACCTTCAGGAACGGAATCTCCGGGAAGAAGCGGCGGATCAGTTTCTCGGCACCTTCCTGGTACTTGTTCGAAGCCAGAGCGACGTGTATTCCATAATCCGTCAGTTCGCGCAGCATCTCCGGAATCCCCGGATACGGCTTCGTGCAGTCGCACATATGTTCGCCGTAATATGGGAGGAAATACGATGCCATCTT
Organism: Bacteroidales bacterium; assembly: GCA_017958985.1. Taxonomy (GTDB): domain Bacteria; phylum Bacteroidota; class Bacteroidia; order Bacteroidales; family UBA932; genus Cryptobacteroides. The sequence continues at coordinate 23,399 of JAGDBQ010000166.1, read as the reverse complement.
CTGAACCATCGCCTCGTCCGAAGCCTGTGCCATCGCCTCGTCCGAAGCCGGCATGGCCTGACGGAAGAGGTTGTATATTCCTCTCCCGACAAGCTGGTAATAGTCCTGCAGGGGGCGTTCGGGGAAGCCGCACATCCTCAGGGCGTAGTTGGTCGCGTTGCCAAGGTCTTCGACGGTGTCCAGCAAGGTTCCGTCGAGGTCGAATATCACAAGTCTTGCCATAGGCCGCAAATTTCGTCATTCCCCAGCCGAAAAACAAATCGACAATTGCGATTGCAGCAATAATTGTTTATTTTTGAGAATCCAACTTAGAATAAGACAATGAAAGCTATCGCAAGGTTACTGGCCACCGCTGCAATGCTGGCCACGGTAATACCGTCAGAAGCGCAAATGCTCACGGAAAAGAATTCCAAAGTCATCAACCACAAAGACTTGGAAGCAGACTTCGTGGTCTGCGGAGGCGGACTCTCAGGAGTCTGCGCAGCAGTTTCCGCCGCCCGGCACGGGACAAAAGTGATCCTGATCCAGGACAGGCCGGTGCTGGGAGGGAACGCTTCCAGCGAGATGAGGATGGGAATAGTCGGCGCCCACGGGGACCAGTATCAGGAAACCGGAATACTCGAGGAGATGCAATGCCGCAATTTCCGTTTCAACCCACTCCAGCGCTACACACTCTGGGACGATGTGATTTATTCGACCGTCAAGGAAGAACCTAACATAACCTTGCTCCTGAATACCAGTGTCCGCGACGTCAAGATGAACGGCAACAGGATCGTAGCCGTAGAAGCTTGGAACACAAACTCTTATACAACCTATACGGTGAGCGGGAAGTTATTCTCCGACTGCACCGGCGACGGCATCCTGCGCCTTTCCGGAGCCAAGTTCCGCCACGGGCGCGAACTCCCGGATGAATTCGACGAGAGCTTCCTCACCAGTGGCGGCGATGCCAGGACAATGGGCAATTCGATCCTGCTTCAGCTCCGCAAGACGGATGAAGACCACCCTTTCACCGCACCTGAGTGGGCATACCACTTCACCGACGACGATTTCAACTACGACACTCCGAAATCGACCATCAAAGGCGTGAAATTCAACTACAAGCGCCTTTACCCTAACGACAACAATTTCTGGTGGATCGAATTCGGCGGCACCTTGAACACCATCAGCGATGCCAATGACATCCAGTTCGAACTCAAGAAGATAGCCTACGGAGTTTGGGAATATATGAAGAACCATCCGGACGGCCGCTGCAAGGAATATGACCTGGACTGGATCGGCTCGCTTCCTGGCAAGCGGGAAAGCGTCCGTTTCGTCGGGCCGCATATCCTCAACCAGAACGACATCCTTTCAGGGGGCCACTTCCCCGACGTGGTCGCATACGGTGGCTGGTCCCTGGATGACCACGATCCCGAGGCCTTCCACAAGAAAGGCCGCATATCCGTTGAATATTCAGTCCCCCAGGGCTTCGGTATCCCGCTGGAGAGTCTGTATTCAATTAATATAGAGAATCTTATGTTCGCCGGAAGGGATATCTCCGCAACCCATATGGGGCTTTCTGCGACAAGGGTTATGGCGACTTGCGCCCTGCTTGGGCAGGCGGTGGGTACCGCCGCGTCTGTCGCCTTGCGCGAAGGGATAGATCCGGCGCAGGTCAGGAAAGATTTCATCGGAGAGATCCAGTCCACCCTCGAGGACGACGACGTGATGCTCCCTTACCGCTGGAGGCAGGTATCCCCTCTCACCGCCTCAGCGAAGATCGACCCTTCGATCGAAGTCATCCGGAACGGTATCGACCGCGACTGGGAAGGGGCGGACAACGGGGTCTGGACCGCACCGGGCGAAGGTATCATCGAATATTCCTGGAAAAAGCCCGTGACTGTTTCGGGAGCCAGGATGATATTCGATTCCGTCCTGAAGGAGCGCGGGAAGAGGATGCGCAAGCTGGAAGCAACCACGGAGCGGGTTCCGATGCCTGCCCCTATGGCGAAGGCTTTCCGCGTCGAGGTCTGGACTGACGGCGGCTGGCAGACGGTTGCCAGCTGCTCCGACAACTGGCGCCGCCTGGTGAAGGTATGTTTCGAGCCGGTGAAGACCAAGAAGCTCCGTCTCGTGGTGGATGAGACCTGGGGAGCTCCGAAGGCCCACGTATTCGCCTTCGACGCATTGTAGATTATCATTGATAAACTTATGGATATTAAACACTTAACAATTTACCTCGCGGCCATTGGATCGGCTTTGTGCCTGACCTCCGGCGCCGCAGCACAGAACAAGCCGCTCGACCACGATGTCTATGATTCCTGGCAGAGCGTGGGCAACGTCAAGATGTCGGACGACGGGAAGATCATCGTATGGACGGTCAACCCTCAGGAAGGCGACGGCACTTTGTTTATCAGGTCCCAGGCATCGAAGGGACGCGGCAAGAAGGCCGTTTCGCAAATAGAGATACCTCGTGGATACCAGCCTGACCTGGATCCGGCCGGGAAGTGGCTGTTCTGCCGCATCAAGCCGGAATTCGCAAAGAACAGGAAGGAAAGGATAGCGAAGAAAAAGAGGGACGATATGACCAAGGACACCCTTGCAATCGTCGATCTCACGACTATGACGGTACGGAAGTACGGTTCGGTCGAATCCTTTGCAACAGGCTTCAAATCAAAGCCATACATCGCTTACAAGAGTTCCTGGAAGGAGACTCCCAAGCCAAAGGCAGAGGCCGCCCCCAAGGCCGGAGACCAGGCTAAGGACACCCTGAAGAAAAAGCCGGCGCCAAAGAAACCGGCGCCCGTAACCAAGTCGGGACTCATCATCATCAATCTGGCGACCGATAGGGCGGACACGATCCCTGATGCTGACGCATTCACCGTCAGCAATTTCGGGGATATGATCGCATATACCACAAAAAAGGACAAGAAGGACAGTACCAAACTTGCGAAAGTGGTCCTCGGGAGGTATGCTGACGGACTGCCTTGGCTGGACACCCTCGCAAAGGGAGCGGAATCCTACGGACGTCCGTCGTTCTCCGATGACGGTACGCTTATCGGATTCACGGCCACGACCGACACCAACAAGACCGGCAGCAAGAGGCACTCGCTTCTCCTTGGGCACCTGTCCCCTGTCGATGCCACTGTCGTGGAAGAGATTATCCCTCAGGGTGTTAAGGTTGCCGGAACCGATGGCTGGACTCTGACGGAGCACAGTTCCGTATGGTTCACTCCTGACAGCAAGCGCCTCTTTACCGGAATCGCCCCGGTCAGGCCTCCGAAAGACACGTCGATCGTGGACTTCGAGACTGCCCAGGTGGATATATGGAGCTGGGATGCGGATTTCACCCCGCCTCAGCAGAAACTCAGGCTATCCCGCACACTCTCAAAGACTTATACGGCAGTTGTCAACCTCGACGAGCCTGCAAGGCTGGTCCCTCTGACGACTTCCTTCTTCGACGGAATCAGCCTTATCAACGTCGGGAAGAGCGACTGGGCCATATCCAGGGACAATTCGAAATATGTCCGCGAATCTGCCTGGAGCGATGAAAGGCTGGTGGATGTCTCGCTGGTCAACCTGCGCGACGGTTCCAGGAAAAAGGTTGCGGAAAAGATGAACGTAGGCCGCCTGGAGCCTTCTCCGTGCGGGAAATATATCCTCTACTTCAACTTCGAGGACCTGAACTGGTACACCTACGAGATAGCTACCGGCACCGTAACGAACCTGACTGCCCAGTGCGGAGTGCCGTTCTACGACGAGCTGGACGACCATCCTTCCAAAAACAAGACTCCTCACGACCAGATGCCTCAGTGGATCGAGGGCGACAAGGCCGTTCTGATCATCGACCGTTACGACATCTGGAAGTTCGCTCCTGACGGATCTTCGGCCGTCAACCTTACGGGCGGGGTCGGCCGCAGCACCCATAACAGGTTCAGGACCAGCGACCCAGTCGGTGACATCAGGACAGAGAACGAGCGCAGGGCCGGAAAGGTCCGGACGCTGGCGCCCGACGGAAACGTAACCTTCAGTGTCCTGAACGAGGATAACAAGCGGAACGGATTCGGTACCCTGAACCTTGCGCGCCCTGCCAAGACGTTGAAGTATTTCACGGACACGGTGAGCTTCAGCTCTGTCGCAAAAGCCAAGGCTGCAGACCGTATCGCATTCACCAAGGGGAACTTCCGCAACTGCTACGACCTCTACACCACGGACGATTATTTCACCACTTCCCAGAAACTGACCGCCATCAATCCGCAGAAGGCGGACTATCGCTGGGGCAAGGCGGAACTCTTCAGCTGGAATGCCTATGACGGCACTCCACTGCAGGGTCTTGTATTCATTCCGGACGGGGTGAAGGCCGGAGATAAACTGCCGGTGATGATCTATTTCTACGAGAAGAACGCCGACCAGCTGTATATGTTCAGGACTCCGGCTCCATCGAGGTCTACCGTCAACATAAGCCTCTTTACTTCAAGGGGTTATATCGTATTCATCCCGGATATCGTGTATGTCGACGGGCATCCTGGTGAAAGCGCTTACAACTGCATCTGCAGCGGCGCCGAAGCCCTGTGCGAGAAATATCCTTTCGCCGACAAGAGCAAGATGGGTATCCAGGGCCAGAGCTGGGGCGGCTACCAGACCGCCTGGCTGGTAACCCGTACCGATATGTTCGCAGCTGCCGGTGCCGGTGCTCCGGTCAGCAATATGACTTCTGCCTACGGCGGAATCCGCTGGGAGTCCGGAATCACGCGTGCAGGCCAGTACGAGCACGGTCAGAGCCGTATCGGCAAGACTCTCTGGGACGAGGGCGGACTGGACCTCTACATAGAGAACTCCCCTATCTTCCACGCCGACAAGGTCAATACTCCGGTGCTGATCATGCACAACGACGAGGACGGGGCTGTTCCGTGGTACCAGGGCATCGAGTATTTCTCGGACCTGAGGCGCCTCGGGAAGCCTTGCTGGCTGCTGGAATACAACCAGGAGGCTCACAACCTGCGCGAAAGACGGAATTGCAAGGATCTCAGCCGGAGACTCACTCAGTTCTTCGACCACTATCTCAAGGGTGAGCCGATGCCTGCGTGGATGAAGACCGGTGTTCCTACGGACCGCAAGGGAGAGTATTTCGGATTCGAAGAGGCTAAGTAATATGCGGAAAGTCTGGGAAAAGAGTTTCTGGTACAGTTTCCTGCGGAAATACGTCGACCTGTGTACCAGAAGCGGATTCGCTTCCCTGAATATAGAAGGGATCGGGAATATTCCGAAAGATGCCTGCGTCCTGCTGGCTCCGAACCACTCCGCCGCCCTTATGGACGCGATGATGGTGCTGCTGCTGGACAAAGGGCCGATCGCCTTCGGGGCAAGGGCGAGCATATTCAAGAAAGAGAGCACCGCCAAGATAATGCGCTGGCTGCGGATCCTTCCGCTCGCGAGGCAGAGGGACGGACTCCAGGAAGTTGCGAAGAATTTCGCGACCTTCGATGAAATAGTGGAGTGTCTCGCCCATAAGGTCCCGTTCACAATCTACAGCGAGGGTATGCACCGCGCCCAGAGGGGTATGCTGCCCGTCAAGAAAGGAATATTCCGCATCGCACTCCAGGCGAGCAAGGAACTGGGAGAGCCGGTCTATGTGGTCCCGGTCGGGATCGACTACGAATATTTCTTCTTCCAGGTCGGAGACGCCCAGATCCGGGTCGGAGAACCTATGGAGGTTTCTTCCTATTTCGCTGAACATAAGGACCTTCCGCCGGCTGATGTCTATTCCGCCCTATGCGATGAACTGCATTCCAGGGTATTGGGACTGCTCGGTAAGTTCAAGGAACACAGGCACGGTCACAAGTTCCTCCGTTTCATCGGAATGGTGCTGACCTTGCCACTGTTCCTGATCTGCTGGATCGGGGCGCTGCCGATATGGCTGACTTCCGAACTCATACTCCTGGGAATGAAGGACAAGGCCTGGACGCACTCCGTGTATTACTGCGTGAGGTTGTTCCTCCCATTGTTCTGGCCGTTCTTCAGCGTCTACGCAATCCTCCTCAATTTCTACAGGAACTTCTTCGATTAGGCCCGCGGAGGGGGCGGTTCGGGTTCGGGTCGGGTTCGGGTCGGGTTCGTGTCGGGGCGGTTCGGGACGGGTCGGGTTCGGGTTCGGTTTGGGTTCGGGCGCACCCTTGAGAACAGTTACGCCCCTTTTCCCCCCGCATTCACGCCTCTTCCCTCACGCAAGGGTCCATTTGAGCGCACCCTTAAGCACAGTTCCACCGTATTCACGCCTCTTCCCTCACGCAAGGGTCCATTTGAGCGCACCCTTGAGCATGATTACGGCCATTTAATCTCGTCCGATGGTCCTGACTGCGGTATACTTGGGTGTGGGTTGTAGTTCCCTTGGGTGGGGGACGCAAGGATCGGAGAAAGGAGAGTCTAGGGCTCTGCGGAGGCGGTTAAAGATCCGGACTGGGGCAAGCTTGGGGTAAGGGTTGGGGCGCGGAGGCTGGACCGGGGCTCGTTACAGGAGGTTGGCGAGCTGGTCGTAGTACTGCTTGCTGACGGGGATCCTTTTCACTCCGTCGATGGTGAACTCGGAGTAGATTATTCCTTCCTTGTCGCGGCTCAGGACTTTGATGTGGCGAGGGTTGACATAGTACGACCGGTGGCAGCGGACCAGTCCGTGCTTCTTCGCATCGGCATCGAAGCTCTTCATCGAATTTCGGAGCTGGTATTTCTTGATACGGTCATTCTCGAGATAATGGATATTGATGTAATTGGCGTCGGCGCTGACGTACAGGATCACCGAAGGATCGATGGTCAGTTTCAGCCGCTTATGCTCGTCGTAGAACTTGACCATAGTGTCCACAGGAGCTTCCATAGCCGCGGAAATATCTGAGTTCTTGTTGGTTATGATCCTCATCAGGATGAGAATCAGGAAGGGATATACCAAAGTGAGGAAAGAAATCCTGCTGCAGTATGCCAGGGCATTGAAATATGGAAGCCCGCCGCTGCCAGCATAAAAGAGCGACGTGTATAGAGCTTCGAAAAGGGCGCAGACCATAACTTCTCCGGCGCACCAGACCACATAATGCCACCACTTGAAAGGAATATACTTATACAGCACGCTGAATACCAGCCTGGTAAGTGCGAAGACACCGATGCATATGCAGCTCAGCATCAGCAGGTGGAACTGCCAGGCCTTCCCTCCGATCCCATCGAAGAAATCCACGAATCCGAAAGGATGGTAAACAGCGATGAATACAAAGAAGAAAAGGGGCATCAGGACAGCGTACTTGACCTGGTTCCCATAACCTTTCGAAACGCGCAACGGAGTATTCATATCACCAAATTTTAATCCCAGACGAGACTATTACATACCATATTCCATAGGGACGAAAATCAATATATCCCTTTTTCGTCCCAAATTTAGCATAAATTTTCCGCCAAACAAGAATTTAGTCACTAAAATCAATCCTTATACCACACTTCTTTCGTCACACAGAGCAGAAGATGTAAATTTGCTCTCGGAAAATACAAAATGCTTCAAGTCATGAACTCATACGAATATTCTGTCGCCCCTGAGAACATCGATTTCCAGGGGCATGCAACGATTCCGTCGATGTGCAACAGCATCATCAATGCGATTGGCCGGAACATCCGCCGGGAAGGAGCCGGCATAGATGTGATGAGAGCGGCCAAGAGGTCCTGGGTACTGCTCCGCTCGGCTTTCGAGATCGACGACCGACCGGCACTGTACGATTTGTTCAACGTAATGGTTTGGCCAGCCAAGGGGAAAGGCGGACTTACATATAACAGAAGCGTAAGGATCACCAACGACGAGGGTGAGGAAATAGGTAGGGGTACCACCGAGTGGTGCGTGATCGACATCGATTCAAGGCGCCCGATAAACCCGGACCTGGGACTCATCACAACGGACATCCCGGTCCCCTGCCGCAGCCCGAGAAGGTTCACGGACTTTGTGCCGGACCGGTGCCGGACCGCTGAGATCGGCTATAGCGAATGTGACTTCAACGGCCACCTGAACAACGGCCACTACATAGAGATGTTCTACAACCTCCTCCCTAAAGAGCTTATTTCCAATGGGTTGTTCACGCGTATAGACATCAGTTTCCGCCGTGAGGTGCGCGAGGGTGAGAATGTGACCTTCGGCGTGAAGAAAGCTTCCGACGAAGAATATCTGTTCATCGCCAGGGATGGCGACGGTACTCTCTGCCACGCAGCCCTGCGCACGACCTGATTGCCGGTCGCGGCCGGCAATGACAGCCGCGTTCTGCACCAAGTGCCATTACAGTTCTGCACCATAGTGCGATTATATTCGTATATTCGCACTATGATGCATTTGCTCTCTCCCCTGCTCTCCGCACCTGCTCTGACGATGTCGTACGGATCGTCATCAGATAATATCGGACGCCTCGCACTCTTTTTCTCCCTGCATCTGTTACAAATCCCAGAGTCATCCGTCTATATTTACGAAAGCGAAAAATTATGAGTCGGGAGGAATCGGTAAAGCTATACAATACCTACGCGCGGAAGCTGTACAACATCAGCTTCCGCATCCTCCACGATTCCGGAGAAGCCGAAGAGGTTATGCAGGACACGATCCTGAAATTCCTGACGTCCAACCTCAAGCCTCTGACCGAGATCCAGACTCGCGCCTGGCTGACGAAGACCTGCATACGGAAGTCCATCGACGCTCTGAGGAAGAATAAGCGCGAGCAGCTTTTCCTCGAGGAATATGGGATGGAGGAAGCTTCCGAATATTTCGCTCCGGTGAACCAGGAGGAGGCAGGCGGCCACACGGATCTTGAAGGTCGCGCCGGCGTAGAAAGAATCCTCAATGCCATTTCCGAACTTCCGGATTCCAGCCAGCTGGTCTTGAACCTTGTGTTATTGGAAGGTCTTGATTACGAAGAGGTTGCGGAATATACCGGAGCTCGCGAGGCGACAGTCAGGGTGCAGTATTCAAGGGCCAGGGCCCGGCTTGCAGAAATCCTGAAACCCCCAGAAATCCTGAAGTCCCCGTAAACCCAGAAGTCCGTGGAAATCCTGAAATCAATGTAACAAATCAATAATCCGATCGTTATTTAAGTGAGATGTCTGAATTGGAAAAATATATAAGGGAAAATGCAGATGCCTTCGATGTGGAGGATCTTCCTGCCGGCCACCTGGAGCGGTTCACGTCCAAACTGGATGAAGTCCTGAAGGACAATACCGAAACCCGTATCCTCAGGCCGCGCTGGAACGTCAGGTACTTCGCGATAGGGATCGCAGCTGCCGCAGCAATCCTCCTGACTGTCGGGACGAGATTCGGCAAACTGTGGGGAAACGATCCTGCAGGCGTGTACAGGGCATATTCAGACAGGACTGCCGCCCTCTACGGCAAAGCCCTGGCCAAGGACTATGATGGCTCTGTGGAGAACACCCTCAGGAGCATCACGGAAGAAGCCATTCCCCTGATCGACCAGCTTCCGGAGGAACTCGACGACGCCACCAAGGCCGCTATCCTCCGTGAATACTACGGCGAATTGCTGGATGGAGTGCGAAAGGTCAACAGATCGAAATAAATCAATAAACAAAGAATATGAAAAAGTTACTTTCCGTTATCATCGTCGTTCTGGCGGCAGCAGTCGCCCTGAATGCAACCGAACCTGAAAAGATCAACTACGTCACCAACACCTATGCCTTCAAGGATTTCAATGGTTTGGACGTATCTTCCGTTACCGATGTAAGGCTAAGGAAGTCAAACAATTACAGTGTACAGGTCTCCGTCCCTGACGTGCTTGAGAAATATCTCGTCGTGAAAGTGGAGGATTCTGAACTGAAGATCGGTCTGAAGAATGCTCCGTCGAACATAATGCGCAGGCTCGGCAGCTGGTCGATAATCGCTGACATCACGATGCCTGAACTCAGGAGCCTGGAGATGTCGGGAGCCAGCAAGTTCACCTGCCCGGACGCCTTCAACATAGGCCAGAAGACATTCGACCTGGAGCTCTCCGGAGCGAGCAAGATAAGCAACCTCCGATTCAGTGCCGCTAAGTTCAATGCCGAGGTTAGCGGAGCCAGCAGCCTCTCCATCACTGCCAATACCTCTGTCGCGAATATGGAGATATCCGGTGCCTCGAAGGGGAATTTCAAGATCAACGCCCACAAGCTCAACCTGGAAACTTCCGGTGCCTCGAAGTTCAATTTCACCGGCGAATACAAGACATTCAAACTGGATGCTTCAGGAGCCTGCTCTTTGGTTCTCAGCGGCAAGACCGACGTACTGGATGCCGATATCTCCGGCGCTTCGAAACTCGATGCGGAGGATCTCTATGCCAACAATGTCAGTATAGACCTTTCCGGAGCGAGCAAGGCTTCGGTCTTCGCAGCCGACACGATAGACATAGATTCAAGCGGTGCGTCGAACCTGACATACCGCACACCGGAAGGACGCAACATCGGAGTGAACCTACACGAAGTCTCCAAGTCGTCTTCCGTCCGCAAAGCGAACTGATGCCGGAAAAGGCTAATTGCCCCGTGGATATGGCTGATCGGTCACATCGAACATCCCGTCAGAGACCTGGAACTTGTGCACCTTGCCCGTGCTGTCGGCATACTGGCCGGTCATTTCGAAATTACCTGAAAGGATCTTCTCGTCCTCGGCCCATTTACGGATGCTCAGACTGGAACTCTTGACCGTCACTTTGCGATACTGCGCCTTCCTGTCTATGATGAGCGGCGTGCCAGTATAGCCCGGTCCTGATTCAGGCTCTCCCCAATGAGCGATCTGCGGCAGATAAAGATATTCAAATTCTACCGAAGGCTTCAAATCGGCGCCTTCGGTAACTTTTTCTGCCGGGACGGTGAAAGAAATGTATGAGAAGCACTTGTGATGCAGCTGGGCACTGATGATGATATTCCCGCCCTCTTCCTTATAGGTAGCGTGACGTTGTAGCGGATACGATGACGGAATGCCTCCGCTGATCTGCTGGTACACTTTCTCCTTATTCAAGGTAAATGAGAGCACGTTCCTCCCTGTGGAGGTCTCCTTGAAATAGACGTCTGGGTTCAAACGCTCGCAAGAAACAACGGCGAGCAAAAGGATAGTGCCGTAAAGGCAACGAGTGAAATTTTTCATAAATATCTGGAATTGAATCAAGCGTCGTCCACGGAGTCATCTCCACCGTACTGGGAGATATTGTCATCTGGAAGGGTGGCATCGCCTGCATCTCCTGCGGAAGCTCCTGCAACTTCTTCGTTCTCAGCATCTTCCTCTCCCTCAAGCCATCTCTCCAAGGCTTCGGCGTCATCAGTCTTCACCTTGATCTTGACGAGATAGATCGAATCGGTCGTCTCAACTGTTACCGCATAGAACGGTGTTCCGTCTGGTTTAGTATATTTTACAAGGTCCGGGAGATAATCTCCAAAGCCTTTGGGGTATTTCTCATTGAAAGCTATTGCAAGTTCCTCTGACATATTCTCGTAGCTTACCACGTGCCTTTTCTTCTGATCTGGAGCCATAGTCAAAAACTGTCTTGAAATAATTATTCGTTAAGTATCAGGTGCAATATTAAAACTTTTTTCTGAATCAGAACACAGTTGCAAGTTTTTTTTGCAAAAAAACTGACGGAGGCAGCGAATACGCTTGCGGGAGCCTACCTGGACTTGAAGAAGAAGGACTTCTGGCGGCGTTTCTTCTCCGGGTCACGCTCCACGAAGACCGGTTTCAAGTCACGCGGGTCAAGACCGGTGTAGAACATCACGGACGAAGTAGTCATAGGTGTCGGGGTAAAGTCCTGTACCTGATCCATATATATTCCCTTCAAAGCCGGATGGCGCGAGAGGTTCTCCATATCCTTCATCGTGCATCCCGGATGGGAAGAGATGAAATACGGTACTATCCCGGTACGCAGCCCTTCGCGTGAACAGATCTTGTCGAACTCGTAGCGGAGCCGCTCGAACAGCTTGAAGGAAGGCTTGCCCAGATAACGCAACACCTTGTCCTCCGTATGCTCGGGAGCCACCTTCAGGCGGCCTGAGGTGTGGTCGAGGATAAGTGTCCTGAGATATGCACGTGAAGTATCATCTACGAAACCGTCTTCGGTCAGGAAAAGGTCATACCTGATCCCGCTCCCGATGTAGGAATGGCGGACTCCAGGAACGGAATCCACGGCTTTGTACAGCTCCAGCACCTGTCTGTGCGACCTGTCCAGGTTCGGGCAGGCCTTCGGGAAAAGACAGGACTTCCGGCGGCATTTGTCGCACAGTTCGGGATCCTTGCCCTTCATTCCGTACATATTCGCGGTCGGAGCCCCGAGGTCGGAGATATTCCCGTGGAAGGAAGGTATCTTCACCAGTTCCTTCACCTCGGCCACTATGGATTCCTTGGAGCGTGACTGGATGAACTTGCCCTGGTGCGCTGCTATAGTGCAGAAATTGCAGCCCCCGAAGCATCCCCTGTGAGTGATGATGGAATCCTTGATCATATCATAGGCAGGAATACGCTTCCCCTTGTAGCGGGGATGAGGGAGCTTCGTGAATGGAAGGTCCCAGTAGGAATCCATTTCCTCGGTGGTTGACGGAGGATACGGAGGGTTGACCTGGATGAAGCCGTCGCCCACGGGTTCGATTATCGTCGAAGGATGCATCATATTGGCGTGAGTCTCGATCAGGTGGAAATTCTCTGCGAAGGCAGCCTTGTCACGCTTGCATTCCTCGAATGAATGGAGTACCAGGGGATCCTTGACCTTCCATTTACCGCTCATCCTGAAAGCCAGCTGCGGGATGCGGCGGATATCATTGGCGTTGCGCTGGGATTCGATCGCCCGGGTAAGTTCGAGCATCGGCTTCTCCCCCATTCCGTAGCAAAGATAGTCCGCAGGGCACCATTCGAGTATGGAGGGCAGCAGCTCGTCCTTCCAGTAATCGTAGTGTGCAAGGCGGCGGAGGGAAGCTTCCACACCACCAATGACCACCGGGACATCGGGATATAATTCCTTCAGTATCTTTGTATATACGCTCACGGCATAGTCCGGCCGTTGGCCGGCCTTCCCTTCCGGGGTATATGCATCATCGTGACGCAGTCTCTTTCCGGCCGTGTAATGGTTCACCATCGAGTCCATCGCCCCGGAATTGACTGCAAAGTAGAGCCGCGGGGTTCCGAGTTTGCGGAAGTCCCGCAAATCGTCCCTCCAGTTAGGCTGAGGCACGATCGCAACCCTGTAACCGAATTTCTGGAGCCAGCGGGATATGCACGCGGAACCGAACGAAGGATGGTCCACGAAGGCGTCACCGGTAAAGAAGATGACATCGATGTAGTCCCATCCCAATGCTTCGACCTCCTTCTTCGAGGTCGGGAACATATAGTCGGTCCGGATCACATTCTTTCAGGCAGTTCGATCCCGAGTATGCCCATCGCGGAGCGCAGGACAGAAGACAGGGTGTCTATGAGCACCAGCCTTGCCTTGAGCAGGTCAGCGTCTTCTTCCTTCAGGATCGGAGTCTCGTGATAATACTGGTTGAATTCCTTGGCGATGTCGTAGGCATAATTCGCGACGACCGCCGGAGAGAAGGCTTCCGCTCCTTCAGCGACCTTCTGGGGGAACTGTTTCAGGAGCTTGATGAGTCTGATTTCCTTAGCGCTGAGTTCGACCTGGGGCAAGGTGCCGGCAGAGTAGTCGATCCCCTTCTCCGCAGCCTTACGGAGTATGCTCCTGATGCGGGCGTGGGTGTACTGGATGAACGGACCCGTGTTGCCGTTGAAGTCGATGGACTCCTTCGGATTGAAGAGCATTGTCTTCTTCGGGTCTACCTTGATAATGAAATACTTGAGAGCCCCGAGCCCTATCATCCTGTAGAGGTTCTCCTTCTCCTCTTCGGCGAGGTCAGCGAGCTTGCCGGATTCCTCGGAAGTAGCCTTCGCCTCTTCGTACATCTTCTGGATGAGGTCGTCGGCATCTACCACGGTCCCCTCGCGGGACTTCATCTTGCCTTCCGGCAGCTCGACCATTCCGTAAGAAAGGTGGAATATATTCCCTGCCCATCCGAATCCGAGTTTGGAGAGGATGAGCTTGAGCACCTGGAAGTGGTAGTTCTGCTCGTCTCCAACAACGTAGACGTGGGAATCGAGGTTGTATTCAGCAAAGCGCCTCTCGGCAGTTCCAAGGTCCTGGGTGATGTAAACGGATGTGCCGTCCGAACGGAGCAGGAGCTTCCTGTCAAGGCCGTCGGCAGTGAGGTCGCACCAGACGGAGCCGTCAGGGTCCTTCACGAACACTCCCATATCCAATCCTTTCTGCACCAGACTCTTGCCAAGGAGGTAGGTCTGGCTTTCGAAATATACCCTGTCGAAGGATATTCCAAGGGCGGAGTAGGTGTCGGCGAAGCCGTCGAGAACCCACTTGTTCATACGCTGCCAAAGGTCGCGTACCTCGGGATCGCCTGCTTCCCACTTGCGGAGCATTTCGTGCGCCTCCTTGAGGCAGGGAGCTTCCTTCCTGGCTTCCTCCTCGCTCATTCCGGCAGCCACGAGCTCTTTCACTTCCTTGGTGAATATGTCATTGAAAGCCACGTACATATCCCCTACCAGATGGTCGCCCTTCTTCCCGGAGGATTCCGGAGTAGCGCCTTGGCCGACCTTCAGCCAGGCAAGCATCGACTTGCATATATGGATGCCACGGTCATTGACCAGGGTAGCTTTCAGGACATTGTTGCCGCTGGCTTTCAGGAGCCTGGACACGGAGTCTCCCAGGAGGTTGTTCCTGATATGCCCCAGGTGGAGCGGCTTGTTGGTGTTGGGAGAACTGAATTCGACCATTATGTTCCTCCCGGTAGAAGGAAGCTGGCCGAAATCCGGTGTAGTGGCTATTTCCTTGAACAGCTCGTTCCAATAGACATTGGAGAGGAGCAGGTTGAGGAATCCTTTCACGCAGTTGAAGCCGGCGATTTCCGGGACGTTTCCAACGAGCCAGCCGCCGATCGCGTTGCCGGTATTCTCAGGTGTGGAATGGGACAAACGCAAAAGAGGGAAGACGACCAATGTAAAGTCGCCTTCGAACTCTTTGCGTGTCACGCTGACTTGCAGGGTTGCCGGATCGGCATCTGCATTGTACAATGCCTTGATGGCTTCTGAAGCCTTCCCGGCAATGAATTGTTCCGGGGTCATCAGCCGAGGTAGGTTTTCAGGAGTTTGCTTGCGGATGGCTTCTTGAGCTTGCGGATCGCCTTCTCCTTGATCTGGCGCACACGCTCGCGGGTTAGATCGAGTCTTTCACCGATCTCCTCGAGAGTCATCTCCTGGCAACCTATGCCGAAGAAACTCTTGATAATTTCACGCTCGCGTGCGGTCAGGATCTGGAGGGACCTTTCGATCTCGGTACTGAGCGACTCGTTCACGAGGCCCTTGTCGGCCATAGGTGAATCGTCGTTCGGAATCACGTCCAGGAGGCTGTTGTCCTCGCCTTCCACGAACGGAGCATCCACGGAGACGTGCCTTCCGGACACTCTCAGGGTGTCTGAGATCTTGTCCTGAGGGATGTCTATCATCTCCGAAAGTTCCTCGTTGCTAGGTGCCCTTTCGTTCTTTTGCTCGAACTGAGACAGAGCTTTGTTGATCTTGTTCAGGGAACCTACCTGGTTGAGAGGAAGCCTAACGATCCTGGACTGCTCGGCAAGAGCCTGAAGGATAGACTGGCGGATCCACCATACAGCATAGGAAATGAACTTGAAACCCCTGGTCTCGTCGAATTTCTCAGCCGCCTTGATCAGGCCGAGGTTACCCTCGTTGATCAGGTCCGGAAGGCTCAGGCCCTGGTTCTGGTACTGTTTCGCAACGGATACCACGAACCTCAGGTTGGCCCTGGTGAGCTTCTCGAGGGCTTTCTGGTCGCCCTTCCTGATTCTCTGGGAAAGTTCTACTTCTTCTTCCGGGGAAACCAACTCTTCGCGACCGATCTCCTGCAGGTATTTGTCCAGGGACGCACTCTCGCGGTTGGTGATGGATTTTGTAATCTTAAGTTGTCTCATATTCTATAATCAGCAATCACTACTCCTTGCCGAAACCGAAATAGGCCTTCCTGCCGCTGGCGGTAATGCCTTCGACATAGATGGACCTCCTGGCATTCTTGGCGATGTCCACGACATCCTGAGGTTTGCTGACAGCCGCGTCGTTGACGTAGGTGATTATCATACCTTCGGTCGCACCGGCCTCGAGCATCTTGCCCGTTCCCACCGAAACAACCTCGACTCCGGCCTTCAGACCGTACTTGGCGAGGGTTTCCTGGGAGGCCTCCTTGAGGGTCGCACCGTAGAAAGCGATTTCGCCTTCACCTACGAGGGTACCCGTCTCGGAGCTGCTGGCCTGGAACTCGACCTCGATGTTCTTCTCCTTTCCGTCCCTGACTACCGTAAGCTTGGCCTTGTCGCCCGGATGGAAGGAATTCACCTTCACCTGGACTTCAGAGCCGTTGCTCAGCTTCTGTCCGTCAATGGCTACGAGCACGTCGCCCGCTTTGATCCCGGCCTTGTCGGCGGATCCGCCTTTGACAACCTCGTTAATATATACGCCATTCAGGGAAGAAAGTTTCATTTTTTTCAGCATATCATCCAAGGATTCGTACTTGAGGTTCTTGGCAAGGGCATCGGTGAGATCGCTCATCGAAATGCCGAGTACCGCCCTCTTGACGGACCCGAAGTCGATGAGGTCGCTGACGACCTTCTTGACGATATTGGCAGGGACCGCGAAGGAATATCCTGAATATGAACCGGTCTGTGATACGATGGCGGTGTTTATACCGACCAGTTCGCCGGTCTTGTTGACAAGGGCTCCACCGGAGTTGCCAGGATTGACGGCAGCGTCGGTCTGGATGAAGGACTCGATCTGAAGGGTGGCCTTCTCCCTTGGATCGTGTGCCATCTGGCGACCCTTGGCACTAACGATACCGGCCGTGATGGTGGAACGGAGCTGGTAACCCAGAGGGCTGCCGACAGCGAGGACCCATTCACCGAGCCTGAGCTTGTCGGAATCTCCGAACTGCAGGGTAGGAAGGCCCTCCGCCTCGATCTTGATGAGAGCCACGTCCGTAGCCGGATCAGAGCCGATCACGCTGGCCTCGTATGTCTTGTTGTCATTGAGTGTAACATTGATCTTGGTTGCGTTCGCGACCACGTGGTTGTTCGTCACGATGTAACCGTCAGGACGGATGATCACTCCAGATCCGCTGCCCTGGACCTGCCTGGACTGCGGAGTACCCTCTCCGAAGAAGAAACGGAAGAAAGGATCATCGATCTGATACCTCTGGGTAGCGGTCACTTCGACATAGACGACGGCCTCGACCGCAGCCTCGGCTGCATAGGTAAGGTCAGGATAGTCCGACTGTGCCAGATTGACAGTCCTGGTAACGGTTCCGGCCTCAGGCGTTGACACTTTTTCAGAATCTCCGACATTCGCCGCCTTGACGACGCCGTAGGCTGCCAGGACACTCAGAAGCACTGACAGCAGCACTGTAATAAAACCTTTTTTCATTTCTGACATATTGTTTTTGTTTAGATAAAATTCCGGGTCTTTGATTTTTCAAATAAGATGCCACGGAATATCAGATTATTCAGGGAATATTATTATATTTGCGTTATTGGACGAATAATTAAAAACACGGAAATATGAAATTCAACGTCTCCAGCACAGAACTCCTCAAAGGACTGATGAACATCTCGAAGGCCATTCCAGCAAAGTCTGCCCTTCCTATCCTCGAGAACTTCCTGTTCGACCTCAAGGGTAACATCCTCGAAGTTACGGCTTCGGATTCCGAGCTCACCCTCAGGACCGAGATCGAAGTCGACACCACGGAAGAGGAAGGCAAGATCGCCGTTCCTGCAAGGCATATCATCGACCTCCTGAAGGAGCTCCCTGACCAGCCTGTATCCATCAGGACGGCCAGCGACACTTCCATCGAGTGCAACTGGACAAGCGGTAATTCCGTGCTCCCGTTCTTCCCTGCAGAGGATTATCCCGAGATCAAGGGTGCCGGCGAAGATGCCGAGAAGATCGACTTCCCTGCCGACTGCCTCATCGAAGGAATCAACAGCACCATCTACGCTACGGCGGACGATGAGATCAGGCCGGCGATGAACGGTATTTATTTCGACTTCGACACCGAATCGACCACTCTGGTGGCCTCCGATTCCCACAAGCTCATATGCTACACTGCGAATGAAGTGAAGGCTCCCCAGAAGTGCTCGTTCATCCTCCACAAGAAACCGGCAGCCGTGCTGAAGTCTATCGTGGACAAGAGCAAGGACAATGTGGAAATCACCTTCGACTCCAGCACCGTCGTATTCTCCTTCGACAGGACCACGATGGTCTGCAGGCTGATCGTCGGTAAATATCCGAAATACCGTGACGTGATCCCTCAGAACAACGCTTCCGTCCTCAAGATCGACAGGGCCAGGTTCCTGAATACGGTGAGGCGTGTCGCAGTCTGCGCCAACAAGGCTTCCAACCATATCAAGCTCGAGCTCAAGCCCGGCCAGATGGAGATTACCGCACAGGATCTCGGATTCGCCATCGCAGCCTATGAAAAAGTCAGCTGCGACTACAGCGGAGATGAGCTTTCCATCGGTTTCAAGTCCACATTCCTCTCTGAAATCCTCGCGAATATGAATTGCGAGACCGTGGTGATGAAGTTCGCTGATGCCCGCAGGGCAGCCCTCATCGTCCCGGCAGAGGAAGAGACCGGAAGCGAAAAGATCTGCGGTATCCTGATGCCTATAATGGTCCAGTAAGGTTTCCTTCCCACCGACAGCTATGGAACTATCCCTGCAGAGGCCTCTGCTGTTTTTCGACATCGAAAGCACTGGCCTGAGTATCGTCAACGACTGTATAGTCGAACTCAGCTTCGTGAAGGTATTCCCTGACCACCACCACGAGACCAAGACGTGGCGGGTAAAACCCTGGGACTATGCCAACAACTGCCAGAAGCACATAGATGAATCAGCCACGAAGGTCAACGGCATCCAGGATTCGGATGTCGCGGAAGAAAAGCTTTTCCTAGAGATCGCTCCGGAAGTGGTTTCCTGGCTGAAGGACAGCGACCTGGCCGGTTTCAATTCGGCAAAGTTCGACCTGCCGATGCTCTCCGAGGAGATCGAAAGGGTATGGGCCTACTGCGAGCGCAGGATATCCGACCCGGGAGTTCCCCCGCAGAACAAGGAGATAGCGCGCCGGACCCTGGAATCCCTGGACGTGGACCTTCACTCGAAGCTGATGGTGGACGTGCAGACGATCTACCACTATATGGAACCGCGCAACCTCAAGGCTGCCTACCGGTTCTACTGCGGAGGGGAAGACTTCGAGAAGGCACATTCAGCCGAGGCAGACACTCTGGCCACATACGAGGTCCTCAAAGGGCAGCTGGATATGTACCAGGAGCCTGACAAATACCACGAGCAGTCGCTCAGGAACGATGTCCAGTTCCTTGCATCCGTAGCCGGAAGGCCCAGGACCCTGGACTACGCCGGAAGGATCATCCTGGGGAAAGACGATGTCCCGACCATCAATTTCGGAAAGCATAAGGGCAAGACAGTCAAGGAAATATTCGAGACCGAGCCTTCTTATTTCGGATGGATAAAGGACGGAGACTTCACGATGGACACGAAGCGCCAGTTCGCCAGGTTGAAAGAGCAATACGAGAAGGAACGCAACGAAGCCCGCAGCAAGCCACTCGAGGGAGAAGCCCTCAGTGAGGCTTTGTCAAAGCTACAGGGCAAATTCCAAAGCGGGAAACTGTTCCAGAAATGAATATAATCGTCAAGACTGCGCAGGGCCGCATAATAGTCAGGCCTGATACGACCTGGGAGAAAGACAACGCCGACTTCTTCCCTCCCGATTTCGTAGAGCAGCTTACCTTCAGCCCGGTGCTTTTCGCAAGGATACTGAAACCTGGCCGCAGCGTGAGCCTGAAGTTCGCTTCCAGGTACTACGACGCCGTGAATTTCGGAGTCCTGCTATACCCTGAAAACCTGATTGACGAAGCCCCGGAGAGTTTTGCGACTGCTTCCTGCCTGGACCACACTTCCTTCCTACCGGTACCGATGTACAATCCCGTAACCCTCGGAGCCGAAGGGAATTCCTTCATACTCAAGCGCGACGGGGAGACCGTTTTCGAATATGGCTCCGCTTCCCGCGCCGCTATCGAGGAAGCCATCTCTGAAGCCACAAGGATGGTTTATATCCGGACCGGAGACCTCATAGCCATCGAACTCGACAGCAGGAAGATGCTCTGCGAAAGGAGCATCGGCAGGACGCGGGTCACAGGATCGTGGTGCAGCAACCCGATCTTGGATTTCAATATTGTTTTCTGATTATAAACCTCTGTAATACAAAGGCTTGCATTCTCCGGAAGGATGCAGGATACCTACCAGGTCCCTCAGCACGAGGTCCGGCCTGACTACCCCGCTCTGCCAGATGTCGTTGCCACCCTTACGGCTCATCCTGGCATTGTCGTTCCAGACCACGCTCCCCTCATCGAAGCCTCGCCGGGATGCATTTGCGGTAATATTCCCCACCATATCCGGGAATAGCGGACTCACCCCCAGAAGCTGGTCCATAGTCCTGCACCAGCCCACATTCAGCCAGCAGTCCGCCTCCTTGCTCAGGGAATATGCCTTCTCGAGCGAGATGGTCGAAGACGCCGCCTTGCCGCTTCCGGAACCCAGCACTACCCCGCCGGCATCGTCCACGAGCCTCGAAAGGTAATTGTCTGCGGAAGGGATGAACCACTGGTCGTTGTACGGGATATTCATCAGGACCTTCCTCGGCTGCCTTACGGACGCAGCCACAGAATCTGCAAGCGACCTGTAACTGTCCCTGACAGAGGCGAAAACCGAATCAGCCGCAGCAATATTCCCGGCCAATGCCCCGAAAAGCCTGATATAGGATGCCCTTGCCAGCGGATGGCGCTCCAGATGTTCGTTGACGATGAATACTCTGACCCCAAGTGATTCGAGTTTCGAGAAGAAAGGCGACTTTGCAGCCGACACAGAATAAGCAAGCAGGAGGTCCGGGTCCAGGGAGACGATCCTTTCGTAATCAGGAGCCGAATCGTAACCTACCTCCTCCGCATCGAGGGATGAGGAATACAGATAATCCACACCGGATACGCCTTTAATGATGCTGTCACATCCGATTGCTTCTAGGAAGCCGACGTATGAAGTGCTCATACAGACGAGCTTTTCCACAGGATCGCCGATCAGGAGCGTATCCCTGCTGCCGTCGAAAGGAGAAATCGATACCGCCCGCCATACACCTTCCTCAACCTGCTCAAGTTCAAGGAATTCCGGTTTGGAAACATCCTCTGGTGACTGTTTGGTGCCAGTCCTCCTGCAGGATCCTGCAAGGATTGTCAGGAAGACGAGGGCAAGTACCTGTATGCGTTTCATCTTGAAAGGCTTACTACGTCGTCGGCAATCCTTGTAGCAGCCGGCCGGTGGGTTATGAATATGATGGTCTTGCGACCGCAGAAATTATCGCGGATATTGTCGAGAAGCTGCTCTTCGGTTTCGACATCAAGTGCGGAAGTAGCTTCATCCAGGATCATTATTCCCCCTTCGTGCAGGAGCGCACGGGCGATAGCCACCCTCTGGCTCTGTCCTTCAGACAGACCGGTACCGCTTTCGCCGCAGACCGTTTCCAAACCATCCGGAAGCTCGAATACGAAGTCGGCCACGGCATAGTGAAGTGCCTCACGTATCTGCTCCTCGGTCGCATCCGGCTTGGCCAGAATCATATTCTCCCTTATAGTTCCGCTCATAAGGCTGTTGCCCTGCGGAACATAGGTGAAATTGCACCTGGTATCGACTCCGGCATCGTGGGAGTCCCCTTCCGGCATATACACGGACACGGTGCCGGAAGTCGGGCGCAGAAGTCCGAGCATAAGGCGCGTGAGAGTGCTCTTGCCGACACCGGTAGGGCCGGCCAGGACGGAAAGGGTACCAGGCTTGAAGTCGTGCGAGAAATCCGTAAGGACAGGATTCCCGCCGCCTGAATATTCAAAGGTGACATTCGAAAGCTTTATTCCCGGAGCTCCTTCGTAATGTATGTCGCCGTGATACTTTTCAACCTGGAGGTCTTCCAGTTCGAGCAGGCGTTCCACCGATGTGATCGCCTTGATGAAGGCAGGAACCTGGCGTCCAAGGTCGGATACCGGCCTCTGTACCTGGCTGACAAGCTGAAGGAAAGCCGTCATCATACCGAAGGTGACCGCTCCCGACTTGATTCCGAAGACTCCCCAGAGGAAGGCTGCGGCATAGCCGCCCGTAAAGCCGAGATTCATGAACCCACGGGCTACGGCGTTATAGTTCAGCCTGGTTACGACGTTCTTTTTCAGAAGGTTCTGGAGGTCGGACAGCCTGGAGACTACATTCCCGACCCCGAAAAGGGTCAAGACCAGGACGCGGTTCTGGAGATTCTCCTGGATCAGCTGCTGTATGTCGCTGTCTTCCTTGCGGATCTCGTTGGTGAGCTGCCTGATCTTCCCATAGAACATCTTGGAACCTACCACGGCGGCTACCATCAGTATCAACAGGACCCACATCAGGGAAGGTGCCATCGAGAGGAGGTAGCAGGATGCGGCGATCAGCTGGACGACGGTTATCAGGACTTCAGGGAAACGGCTGCAGATGAGATCGGCAAGGATGCTTATGTCCTGTTCCAGGCGGTTGACGGTGTCACCGGACCTGAAGGCTTCACGTCCGTCCCAGCGGGAATTCAAAACGTGTCCGAACAAGCTGAGCCGCATCTCGTTCTGAGTCTTTATGTTGTTCAGGTTCAGCCAGTAAGTCGAGGCGAGTCCGCACAGGATCTGGACCAGCATTATGCCGATCATTATCCATACGTGGGGCATCAGAAGAGCATCCGACTCCCCTGTCACTATGTCCACCAGCCGCTTGCATATCCATACGAAGCCCAGCGAAGCGGCGATCCGGACGCATCCCAGCAGGACGGTGATGGAATCCCGGCCCAGCACGGGCCTGGCCATCCTCCAGAGTCCTTTCATACAAGTCTTGAAATCTTTCATATCATCTTTCCCCAAATTCTTCTGCGGCAGTCCTGAAGCCGCCTGTCAGCATTTCCTTGAACTGGCTGGTAGCCACCCTGCCGAACAAGGACATCATCTTCGAATAGCGGCGCACGTGGATGTACAAAGAACGGGCCTTGGCTGCGAAGAAACTGTCCGGACGGTTTCTGAGTTCCTGGCGCTCGTGCCCGAAATTGCCCTCACGGAACACTATGTCCAGTACTTCCCCTACCCTGGGATCGTCTTCCTTCCTGTAGAATGGCATTTCTCCTTCAGGCAGCCCCAGATACTCGACCGCTACTTTTCCGAAAACTTGCCAAGGATCCATAAGGTCCAGTCTTTCAAGCATTTCCCTAATAT
>JAGDBQ010000165.1 GCA_017958985.1 Bacteroidales bacterium | reverse complement strand
AGACGCCCGGAATGTTCGGCTGAGGGGGCTCTACGGGGAGTTCTTCGGCCACGGCCGGCTTGCGCGAACGCTTACGGAATATTACGGGCAGCAGTGCGGCCGCGAGCAGCAATCCTATGAGGATGTAGAGCGATGCAGGCAACCCGGACGAAGATTTATCATCGTTTGCAGGAACGACAGGATGCGACAGGAGAAAGATCTCAACTTTATGGTTTCCCGCATTGTCCTGATAGCAAAGCGCAGATATGAAACTGTCCGATTCTTTATTGAAGCAGAGTCTTGCCTGGGACTTGATATCCAGGAAAGGATATGGAATGGCTTCCGACAGGGCCTCGGCTTTCCCGCTTTCCGTATCGAAACGGGTCAACTGCAAAGAGGATTCGTGGATTTCCGGGTTGAACAGAAGTGTGTAAACGCCGTCTTCCAAAAACAGCAGATCCTGGGCAGGAGTATATTTCTTCAGGATAGGGTTGGACCATTTGGTAATGACGGACAGTGTGTTCGGATCGATTTCCTGAAAGGTGTCGAAAAGATATACACCCAGCTCCTGCTGGCCTGAGTCATTCCCCTTTCCGCCCAGGACGTATATCTTTCCGTCGTGCTCTGCGGCTCCGGCAAGATAGCGGGGATCGACACCCTGCAGGGTCCTGGCTTCGGTTTTATATGTCGATGGATCCCAAATCCAAACATTGTTTGAATACCGGTGCTGCCCATACCCGAACATCTGGAAGAACTTTCCACCTGCATAGATGCTGTTATGATGGAGAAGGACGGAGGTGCGCTCCCGGCTGCCGGGTTTTTCCCAGTCTCCGGCCGCCGTATTGAAGCGGATGAACTCGCCGATCTGGGCATCCGCCAGAACCAAAGTGCCATCCTCAAGAGTCTCATACATATCCAGGACCTGGCCGGCGTTGATTTCAGCAGAGTATGGAATCTGCCGCGAAGTCATCGAGGGAATATCGAAGATGAGGATCTGTCCCTGGGATATGAAATAAACCTTGTTAAAGTCTTTCGAGAAGCAGGAATAGGTGACCGAAGGCATTTCGGCAGACAGGATTCCGGTCCAGTGGCGGTTCAGGTCCCTGGCGAAGATGTGATTGACCGCCTGTATGCTAATGCCGCGACTGGTCTTGAGATCGTCCTGATCAGACAGCATCCACGAGGCTATCTTGCCGGAATCTCTCCTGATCTGAAGGTCCGCCACCACCATCGGAGCCACGTCGGAGGTCACGAATCCGGGGATATCCACCTTGCCGAATACTACGCGCAGACGGTGTTTCTTCTGGGTATTCTCCATCCGCAGAACCTCCCGGTCGTTGGCGGTAAGGACAATCTCTCCGCCATCCTCGAAGGCGCGGACATAAATCTCCCTCCACTGCTTCAGGTCGTGATCGTGGTCGAAGACACAGACCGCGTTATGGTGGTTTGCGGTCGCGAAGACTACCGTCTCGTTCCCCTTCGGAGAAAGGACAATATCCACAGGCTGGTTATCATCCAGCAGCATACGGCAGACATAGCCGAAATGACCGATGCTGAGGTCGAAGCGGACGGAAAAAGACAGGGTCAGGGAATCGGAGAAAGAAATCCAACTGTTAGTGCCGGCGGGAACGTTCAGGGATGTCCGTTCTTCCGAAAGGACATTGTATGAGCGGAACACGATGCCGTCCTGCAGCTTTGCGCCGGCGCTTGCCGCACAAAACAGGAACAGGAGGAATAAGGCCGCTCTTTTTATCATTGCCCCAGGCTTACAATTTGCTAATATAGCTTTATTCCGGGAAATATCCTATATTTGACCGCAATTATGGCAACTTTGAGGAAGCAGATAGTAAGTATTTTTGTTTCAGCGATATGCGTTCTGGCTCAGGCCCAGAGCGAATTGCCGTTGTATCATGCCGCCACTCTTTATTCTTATGGCAACGCCGTGCAGTTGTATCCGGAGGGCTTTGTGCTGAAGAGGGGCCAGGCCCTGACGATAGACGGAAAGGCGGAAACCTCGCTTCCTGCAGACCAGGACAGCGCGAAAGTGCTACTCACCAACATCGACGGAGCCTCCGCCCAAGAGACGGTCAAGATTATCTGCACAAGGCCCGGGGATTTTCCCAAAGGGCGCAGGGCCCTGGTTCTCTGCATCGGGGAAAGCACTACCGAAACCATCAATCCCGACCCGAAAACCGGGAGCTTCGACGACGGCTGGAACTGGGTTTCGATGATGAAGGCCATCTCCCTCGGGCACGGGATTAAGATATCCTGCCTCGGTACAAATACTATGAAAGATGCCGATCTGCAGGCCTGCTATACCGCCCACGGAGGCTGGAGTTCTTACACCTACCTCAACTGGCCCTGTGCCGCCAAGATGGATCCGGGCGCGCCCTGGCACTTTTTCAATTCCGAGGCGATGTGGTATGCCCTTGGGCTTCAGGGCGTAACCGGGAAGGACTTTGCGAAGGAAGCCTGGCAGCACGACCTTATGGTCCGCACGCCCTTCGGCAAGTATCCCGTGGATGAGCATCCAAGCCTCCTGGAGTTCGCCAAGTCCGTGAGCGGGCGCTATGGCTATCCCGTGCTGTCGGGGTCCGTCCAGGAGTGGGCATATGCCCTTGCGAAAAACCCCATTAACGAGTTCTACAGCCTGTCTGCGGCCAGGGAGGGCACTTGCGCCTTTTCCCTCGATGCCTATCTTGAGCGTTATCGCACGCTCGACGACAGCGGCAGGAGGCTTCAGTGCGCCAGCGAGAATCCAGCCGGGGAGAGGGTTCGCGGAAAGGACGGGAAATACTACAGGATAGGCACAAGGATAGTGTCCCAGGCCCTTCTGAAAAAGGTTTCCGTCTGCCGGCCGGACTATGTCGTGGTGAATGTGGGAATCAACGATGGCGACAGCGCCTCGTCCGTGGAGGCCACCGCAGGCTCCCTGCAAAGCCTTCTCAGCTGTTTCCCCGGCATACCCACGGCCCATTTCGTGATGCGCTGGCCGGGGGCCTGTTTTCCTGAGGCATGGGCGCCGAGCTATCTGCCGCGGCAGTACTCGGTCAATGGCAATAATGCCAGGGTGATGGCAATAATGGCCAACCTCTCCGGGCGCCTGGAGGGCAGGGACGACATCAGCCTGCTGGATGTGTGGCACTGCCAATCCCCCGTGTCCCAGCACCAGGAAAAGTTCCGCGACGGCGTTCTCGACTGCAGCATCAACGACGTTCACACCGGCTACTACGGCCAGATGAGCGCCGCCCGCCAGGTCCTGGGCTGGCTGTATTATCAATTGAAGGACAGGCAATAAAAAAGCCGGCCCGGACGGGTCGGCTGATTTATCGGAACAGGGGTGAGCCTTAGTCGTTCAGGTTGAACTTCTTGAAGACAACCACCTTGGCTTCCTTGTCGACAGCTGCGATAGCATCCTTGACGGAGATCTTGCCGTCGCCCATCTGGTATTCCTGAGCCTCGAGGGTGTTCTCCTTGAAGAACTTGGCAAGACGACCCTTCGCAATGTTCTGGATCATCTGCTCGTTCAGGTTGGCAGCCTTCTCAGCACCGACGGTCTTGATAATCTCACGGGCCTGTGCAGCCTGCTCGGGAGTAATCCATCCCTTAGCGGTGTTAGACTCGATATGATCTTCGGAGTCGACGTGTGCGGGGTTGATGCCAGCCTTCTTCAGAGCGGCCTCGATAGCCTTCTGCACCTGCTCTTCCTTGGTCTTCTCGACAGCGACCTTGAGCTCGTTCTCCACGACCTCTTTGGGGCAGTCAGCCTCGGAAATGGCCACAGGGCTCATGGAAGCAACCTGCATCACGATACCCTTTGCAAGGTCGGCGGGAACTTCCTTGTTGAAACCCACGATCGCACCGAGCTTGCCGGTGAGAGTGTGGATGTACTGAGCCACGAAAGGAGCCTCTACGGGTGCGTAGAAAGCGATGACGGTCTTCTCGCCGGACTTGCCGGTCTGAACCTCGATGGCCTTCTGCACGGTGGTGCCGTCGGGCAGTTCGCATGCGAGGAGGGCCTCGGTGTCAGCGGGGAACTTGGCGATTGCCACATCGGCGATCGCATCGGCGAGAGCCTGGAAATCGGAGTTACGGGAAACGAAGTCGGTCTCGCAGCCGAGGCATACAAGGATACCCTTGCCAGCCTGCACGCGGGCCTTTACTGCACCTTCGGAAGTCTCGCGGTCCGCACGCTTGGCGGCAACGAGCTTACCCTTTTCACGGATGATGTCGGCAGCCTTCTGGAAATCGCCTTCAGCCTCTTCGAGAGCCTTCTTGCAATCCATCATACCTGCGGAGGTCATCTTACGTAATTTCATTACGTCTGCTGCTGTAATGTTTGCCATAACTTCTTGTTTTTACTTGGATTCAACTTCGGGTTCCTTCTCTTCGCTAGGAGCGGCCTCTGCGGGAGCTGCCTCAGCGGTGGGGGCTTCCTCTACGGGAGCCTCGGCCTTCTTGGTACGGCGGCTGCGGAGAGTCTTCTCGACGGGCTTTGCGGCCTCTTCGACGGGAGCCTCTGCAGTATCCTTGTCCTTCTCGAGCTTACGCTCCTCAAGGCCTTCCTGGATAGCTGCGCACAGGATGTTCAGGATGCACTCGATGGACTTCGTCGCATCGTCGTTCGCCGGAATCACATAATCAATGGGAGTGGGATCGCAACATGTATCAACCATTGCGAAAACCGGGATGTT
>JAGDBQ010000164.1 GCA_017958985.1 Bacteroidales bacterium | reverse complement strand
CGGCGGCTGGACGCTGCGGGGAGCTCCACCCCAAAGGGGCTCTCCTCGCGCCCTGCCAGAGGGCCGGTGGGGATGCCCGAACAAGTCGGGCATGACGTAGGGATACGATGAAGCCCGGGATGGGGGTCCCGGGCTGGATGAGATTGCAGTTGAGATTGCTGCCTGAGATTAGACTCTCTGGCCGTAGCTGCGGTCGCCGGTGTTGACCGTGATCTTTTCGCCCTGGTTGATGAAGAGGGGAACCATGATCTTGGCGCCGGTCTCGAGGGTCACTTCCTTGAGTGCACTGGTAGAAGCGGTGTTACCCTTGACTGCAGGCTCTGCATAGGTCACCTCCAGGGTGACGTAGGTAGGGAGTTCGCAGGTAAGGCACTTCTCCTCAGGCTCGACGACGAACATCATCTCGACGTGCTGACCCTCTTTCATAAGGTCGGCATTCTCGACTACGTCGTGAGGAAGATGGATCTGCTCGTATGTCTCTTCGTGCATGAAGTTGAATCCGTCCTCATCTGAATAAAGGAACTGGTACGGACGCCTCTCAACATTGATGACGTCGATCTTCGCACCTGCGGTGAAGGTATTCTCAAGGATCCTTCCGTTCTCGAGGTTGCGAAGCTTGGTCTTTACGAATGCCGGGCCCTTGCCTGGCTTTACGTGCTGGAAATAGACTACCTGGCAAGGCTTGCCATTGTAGCTGATGTAAAGGCCGTTTTTGAAATCTGCTGTTGTTGCCATATTATAACTAAATAAAACTCAAAAGTATAACCTTGCAAATTTAACGATTTGCCGCCTACCTTGCAAATAATTGACCATAAACTTGGAACCGATGCTCCGATCAAAGTGTTGTCCCTTCGATGTGACGGGCTGCATCCTCGAGCAGCCAGCGCGGAGTGGAAGTAGCTCCGCATATTCCTACCTTGTCGCCCGGGCGGAACCAGGATGGGTCGGTCTCCTGTGGGGAAGCAATATGGAATGTCCGCGGGTTTATGGATTTGCAAAGCTCGTAAAGGACTTTCCCATTTGAACTGGAAGCTCCTGAAACAAAAATAATTACATCGTGTCTGCGGGCGAATTCCGAAAGCTGCTCGTGCCGGGATGCCACCTGGGAGCAGATGGTCTGGTGGACCTTGATTCCGGCCTGAGCCCTTCCCGACAGCTCTTCGCATATTCCTGAATACTCGGCGGGACTCTTCGTGGTCTGGGAGAATATCTCCAACGGGACATCCGTACGGATCTCTCCATTCTGCAGGGCAAGCCGGAGCATATCCAGGTTCTCCACGACCACGGCGTCTCCATCCACCTGCCCCAGCAAACCCAGGACTTCGGCGTGACCGACCTTTCCGAATATGATTACCTGGCCCCCGAGCGGGTTCAACCTCTCCCAGGCCTCCCTGATGCTCTCCTGCAGTTTCAATACGACAGGACAGGTACAGTCGGTGACCTTGATCCCGATGCTCTTTGCAAAGGCATATGTTTCAGGAGGTTCCCCGTGCGCCCGGATAAGGAGGGTTTCCGAGCCGGGATCCTCGATGCCGCGGAGATCCTCCAGGGTGACCGTTACCAGCCCCTTTTCTCCTAATCTCTTGAGTTCCGCTTCGTTGTGGACTATGGCTCCGAGGGAATACAACTTGCGCCCGGGGGAATCCGCCAGGAACCTTTCGGCCCGGCCGATAGCCCGGATCACCCCTCCGCAAAAGCCGGAGTGCTTGTCTATCTCGACTTCGAGTGCCATCCGGCCAAGATGCCTATTCAAGTATCCCGAACTTACCCTGGCAGAGGCCCTGGAACCAGACGGTCTCTTCGTGAAGGGTCATATCGGAGTTGTCGAGGACATAGGCGTCGTCTGCCCGTGAAAGAGGGGATACCTCCCTGTGTGAGTCGATATAGTCCCTCTCCAGGAGATTCTTCATCACTTCTTCCATCACAGGCTCCTGCCCCTTGGAAACCATCTCGTCGAAACGTCTCTGAGCCCTGACTTCTGCCGTTGCGGTCATAAAGATCTTGACTTCTGCGTCGGGGAACACTGTCGTACCGATATCCCTTCCGTCCATCACGACCCTTTTCCTGCGGCCGAAGGCGTGGAGCCTCTCGTCCACGAAGTTCCTTACGAAAGGGATCGCCGAGACGGGACTGACGTGGCTGGATACCTCCAGGGTGCGGATCTCCTTCTCGACACAGCGGTCTCCGATGAAGGTCCCGCTGCCGCCTTCCGTAGCCTTGAAGTCGAGGTCCAAGTCATTGAGGGCGGCTTTCAGCCCCACCTCGTCGATTGAACCGTCTTCAGCTATGAGGCCGTTTTCCATCGCGTATAAAGTGACGCCCCTGTACATTGCACCGGAATCCAGGTACAGGAATGAATACTGCTCTGCGATCAGTTTGGCAAGGGTGCTCTTGCCGGTGGATGAGTAGCCGTCGATGGCTATGATGATGTCTGGTATATTCATAAAGACAAAAATATCAAAAATTATGTAAAGATTGAATTTTGTCCGATATTTGCACCACAGGAAACAATTCTTCAAGACAAGCTGAAATGAGAATTCTTATAGTTGACGACGAGAGGGCCATCCGGAATTCCCTCAAGGAAATCCTCACCGATGAAGGTTATGACGTGGATACGGCTGAAAACGGGGCCGCAGCCCTTGCCTTGGTGGACAAGGAGAAGTACAATGTGATCTTCTGCGACATCAAGATGCCTGAGATGGACGGCACCGAGGTGCTGGACAAGCTGGTCGCCGACGGAGTGGATTCCGCAATCGTGATGATCTCAGGCCACGGGGACATCGATACGGCGGTGGAATGCATCAAGAAAGGTGCTTTCGACTTCATCCAGAAGCCGCTTGACTTGAACAGGATACTGATTACGATAAAGAACGCCACCGACAAGGTGAGCATCGTCAAGGAGAACAAGCAGCTCAAGAAGAAGATATACGGCCAGAAGATGATAGGTGAATCCGAGCCTATCCGGAATATCAAGGATATGATATCCAAGGTCGCCCCGAGCGACGCCAGGGTCCTTATCGTCGGCCCCAACGGATCCGGGAAAGAGCTGGTAGCCAGGAGCTTGTATGAGCAGAGTCCCAGGAGTGGGATGCCTTACATCGAGGTGAACTGCGCTGCCATCCCGTCGGAACTTATCGAGAGCGAACTCTTCGGACACGAGAAGGGTTCTTTCACCTCGGCCATCAAACAGCACAAGGGCAAGTTCGAGCAGGCCGACGGCGGAACGCTTTTCCTCGACGAAATCGGCGATATGTCGCTGGCCGCCCAGGCAAAGGTGCTGCGCGTTCTGCAGGAAAGGAAGATTTCCCGCGTGGGTTCGGACAAGGACATCACGGTGAACGTAAGGGTGGTATCGGCCACCAATAAGAATATTCAGGAAGAGATTGCAGCCGGGCGCTTCAGGGAGGACCTGTACCACAGGCTCAGCGTCATCGTAATCAAGGTCCCCTGCCTGGACGACCGCAAGGAGGACATCCCCCAGCTCATCGACTATTTCCGCGACCAGATCGCTTCGGAGGCCGCAATGCCCCGCAAGGACTTCTCCAAGGAAGCTGTCGATGCCCTGGTGAAGAAATCCTGGACCGGCAATATCCGCGAACTCCGCAACGTGGTGGAACGCCTCCTCATCCTGGGTAATAATCCGGTT
>JAGDBQ010000163.1 GCA_017958985.1 Bacteroidales bacterium | reverse complement strand
TTCGCGTATCAGGATGATATCAATGATAGGAAGCTGCCTGATCGCAGCAGCGGTGACGGCTTTCTGCGGTCCTCTGGGCTTCGTCGGTATCGTCGCTCCGCATATCGCCAGGGCAGTCACCGGTTCTTCGTTGCATCTGAGGACCATTCCTGCTTCAATGCTTATAGGAGCCGGCCTCTCTCTTGTCGCCGATATACTCTCCCAGGCTTTTGCCACACCGTTGCCGGTCGGCAGTACTATGGCCATCATCGGCATTCCGATAATATTCATAATACTCCTTCCCGGTTCAGGACTGCGCAGGGATTCCGGAAATAAAACAGGGACAAGATGATACGGGCTTCAGATATAGTCATCAGATACGGCGTTGTCCGTGAACCGCTGTCATTCTCATTCGCCGACGGCGAATGCGTGATGCTCAAGGGCAGGAACGGCAGCGGCAAGACAACCCTGATGAAGACTCTCGCCGGCCTCCTGCAACCTCTTTCCGGTACCTTCGAGGCCGGAGGCGAAGTCCTGCTGGTTCCCACCCGTATCCCGAAGGTTAAGGGCTTCACCGTCGCAGAATTCATCCGTACCGGAATGCTCTCCGAATATGGCTCATTCCGCCGGCCTGGAGAGGAAGCGGACAAGAAGTTCAGGGATGCAATGGAAATGATGGAGCTGGGGCCTCTTGCTGACAAGGACATAAGTTGCATAAGCGACGGGGAGTTCCAGAAGGCCTGCATAGCCGCCGCCTTGACCCGGAAGGCCAATGTACTTATGCTTGACGAGCCTACGGCTTTCCTGGATGTGGAGAACAGGGTGATGGTCCTGAAGACGCTTCAGCACATTGCACACGGAACAGGAACCACCGTCATATTTTCGACTCACGACATATATGACGGTGCCAAGTATTCCGATTCTGTCCTTTCTATTTCTTGAGGAGTTCTTCGATATGTTCGGCGTAGTCGAGGGAAGTGTCGAGGTAGAAAACTATCTCCGGCACGATGCGGAGCTGCTTGCCGACCTTCCTCCCAAGTTCGCCCCTGAGCTCCTTGATATTCGCTTCCAGTATCCCCATCACTGATTCTGCATTGGCGGACGGGAATATGCTGACATAGGTCTTGGCGATAGAGAGGTCGGGACTGACCCTGACTTCGCTGACCGTGACCATCGATCCGCCGAAGAAGGCCATTCCCTTGCTCCGGATGATCTCGGCGAGGTCCTTCTGGATCTCGCGGGCGACTTTGAGCTGCCTTGTGCTGGCTTGTTTTTCCATAGTTCTGCAGGTTTAGATTATATTGATTATGAAGTAGTTCTTCTTACCCTTCTGGGCCAGGATGTACTTTCCGTCCACGATGTCCTTCTCCGAAATCTCGTATTCGGTGTCGGTCACCTTGTCCTTGTTGATGGATACGCCGCCTCCGGTCGTCATCTTCCTGGCTTCTCCCTTGGAAGGGAAGACCTGAGTCTTGACGGCCAGGAAGTCGAGGATGTTGCAAGGCAGTTCGGACTTCGGGAGGTCAAAGGTGGGTACTCCGCTGAATACGGCCAGGAAGGTCTTCTCGTCGAGCTTGCGGAGAGCCTCGGAGGTCGAGTTGCCGAACAGCATCCTGGATGCAGAAACTGCGTTCTCATATTCATCGGCGCCGTGGATCATCGTGGTGATTTCCTTGGCAAGGAGCTGCTGGAGAGACCTGCGGCCAGGATCCTGGCGATGCTCCTCGATGGCTGCATCGATCGTTGGCTTGTCCAGCATCGTGAATATCTTGATGTACCTCTCGGCGTCTTCGTCGCTGACGTTGAGCCAGAACTGGTAGAATTCGTAAGGGGAAGTCCTTTCCGGATCGAGCCAGATATTGCCTTTCTCTGTCTTTCCGAACTTGGTTCCGTCAGCCTTCTTGACAAGAGGGCAGGTCATCGCGTAAGCGTCGGTCTTGCCCAGCATCCTGCGGATCAGTTCGACTCCGGTGGTGATATTGCCCCACTGGTCGCTTCCTCCGAGCTGGAGACGTACTCCCTTGTGCTCATAAAGCCAGAGGAAATCGTACCCCTGGAGCAGCTGGTAGCTGAATTCGGTGAAGGACATACCTTCCCTGGACTCGCTGGAAAGACGCTTCTTCACGGAATCCTTGGCCATCATATAGTTGACCGTGATGTGCTTGCCGATGTCGCGGATGAAATTGAGGAATGAATAATCCTTCATCCAGTCGTAGTTGTTGACGAGCTCCGCCTTGTTCGGGGCGTCGGATCCGAAATCCAGGATCTTGGAGAGCTGAGCCCTGATACCCTCGATGTTGTGGTTGAGGGTCTCTTCGTCCAGCAGGTTCCTTTCCTGAGACTTCATCGACGGGTCTCCGATCATTCCGGTGGCACCTCCGATAAGAGCATAAGGCTTGTGGCCGCACTGCTGGAAATGCTTGAGGATCATTATGCTTACGAGATGGCCGATGTGCAGGGAATCAGCCGTCGGGTCTATCCCGACGTAAGCGGCCTGCGGGCCTTCCAGGAGTTTCTCTTCCGTGCCAGGCATGATGTCCTGGATCATTCCTCTCCACTTGAGTTCCTCAACAAAATTCTTCATCGTATGTCAATGTTGTCTTATATCTTGAAAATAGTTCGCAAAGTTAGGCAAAAATAAGTTAAATTTGCAGTCCGTGAACGAAATTAACAAACCAAAGATCAAAGAATATGAGAAAGTACATTGTTGCCGGTAACTGGAAGATGAACACCACTGTTCCGGAAGGCGTCGAGCTTGCAAAGTCAGTAGTTGAAAAGTCAAAGGAACTCCCTTCCAACGTCGAGTTGGTGGTCGCTCCTCCTTTCACCCATCTGGCATGCGTAGCAGAGGTCCTGAAGGGATCCAAGGTCGCTCTTTCCGCCCAGAACTGTGCAGACCACGCCAAGGGCGCCTACACTGGAGAGATCGCTGCAGATATGCTCTCTTCTGTCGGCTGCACCTACACTATCCTGGGACATTCCGAGAGGAGGCAGTATTACGGAGAGACCGATGAGAAACTCGTGGAGAAGATGAAACTCGCTTTCGCCGCAGGTCTCAAGGTGATCCTCTGCGTAGGCGAGAACCTGACCGAAAGGGAAGAGGGAAGGCATTTCGATGTCGTCAAGGAACAGATCGTCAACGTCCTTTACCAGTTCACTGCCGAGGATATGGCGAATGTCGTTGTTGCGTACGAGCCCGTATGGGCAATCGGTACCGGCAAGACAGCTACTGCCGAGCAGGCCGAGGAGATCCACGCCTGCATCCGCACCGTTGTCTGTGAGAAGTTCGGCCCCGAGGTCGCTGAAGACCTGACCATCCTCTACGGAGGCAGCTGCAAGCCGTCGAACGCAGTCGAACTCTTCGCCCAGAAGGATATCGACGGCGGTCTCATCGGTGGAGCCGCCCTCAAGGCCGATGACTTCATCGCCATCGCCCTCAGCTTCTAGGATTATTCCCGGAACCGCACGTAATTTTCCCGGACACAGGATATGGTTTTCTGTGCCCGGGAAAAAAATAATGGATATTCTCAAGCTATCGTATCAGGGATACTTTTCCGCCTTTGGTGATGCGTATTTCCTTGACGGACTCGTCGACCAGGATCGGAGGCAGGCCTGGTTCCATATCGTCCCGTTGGACGTGGGAACGGGTCGGAGGATATTCGGCATAGGCGTCGGCCGCTTGCTTCCGTCCGGCCTCGTCCGCTGCCACGAAGGTCTCGTAATCATATTCCCAGCCATTACCGCTGCCCCATTGCATGATTCTTTTATAGATAGCTTCCCTGCCCGGGGCGTTGAATACTGCTCCTTTATCGAAATCATAGCGCATCATACTGTTCATTGTCGGCCGGTATATCCCATAGGTATATCGGTCTCCTCCTTCAAATATACCCAGGCCTTCCTTGGAGTACCGTGGGTCTTTCAGGAAGTGTGACCAATAGACCGTTTCAGGATCGTTCCTCCAGTCAAGGTTAGGATAAAACCCCACATTATGATTACGGTCAAGACTCTCATAATTGGTAAAGGTTGTGTTGAATTCGGTATATTCATCTCCCAGCCATCCGAATCCGTGCCCTCCGGATTCGTGTATGAACGTGGAAGGACGCCGGTCGATGCTATCAAAAACCCAGGCATTGAAATATCCACCACTACCATAACCACAGAAACTGCGACCAACGTTTTTCTCTTCAGTGTTCATGAAGACGGTGATTCTCAATGGACCGCTGGTAGCTAAACTGGCATATTCGATTGCTATCGAATTCAGGGTTGAGATGGTATTCCCGAAATCTCCGTCTCCGTCGTCCCTGGTCAGTTTCCTCTCTGAGGACGGACAGTTGAACACTTCGTGTTTTGATACGACTTTAACGGCATAGACCGAGAACCATTCCCTGAAAGACTTGTATGGTTCATAGACGAAGAGTTGCTCCATCCATCTTCTCAAGAGGGTTTCATATTTTCCTCCCGGCTCCATATCCTTGTCGACAAAACCATCTCCCATCAATATCAGGTCTATGCCCTTTCCTTTCGTAGCTTGCTGCAGGCAAACGACTTCCCCGTCCCTGGAGTAATCCGTCGAAGCGTAGAAATACTCAGCTGGATCGTGCCCTTCCTCGGTGATCCTTCCCCTATATTCAATCCACCCGGGTGTTTGCTGGTATGTCTTTGCCGTACCGGAGGGGACGTATATCAGATAGTCTGAACCCTCGAACGCATAGTTGTTACATTCAGCAGGAGTCTGTGATAAGATTTTGGCCTTTGAGAAATCCGTATATCCGAAAGCAAGGTATCCGATGGAGCTGACTGTTTCCGGAATGGTAAGTTCTCCTTTGATGCCTGAGCAATAGAGGAAACACTGGCCTTCGATGGTTTTAGTGCCTCTCGGAATAGTCAGGTCTCCAGTAAAACCTTCGCAACCATCAAACGCACCATACCCCAGTTTTTCAAGACTTTCGGGAAGTGTCAGGGATCCTGTAAAGCCGCAGTTGCAGAAGGCGAAATCTTCTATGGTCTTTATCTTGTCAGGCAGGACCAGGTCTCCTTTCAATGCGGAGCACTCGAGGAAGGCGCATTCTCCGATGCTTTCCAATTCTGCAGGGAGGGTAATGGACTCCAGTTTAGTACAATATCTGAAGCAATAATCAGGAATTGTTTTGATTCCTGTAAAGAACCGCAGTTCATCGAATGAGTGGATTCCCATATTCTCGAATCTTCTATAACCCAACTCTGTCACGGCTGCAGCTTCCCGCTCAGAAAGTTCTCTGTTACCACTGCGGTCCCAGAGCTGGATACAGATTGCTTTGACTTCGGGATCCTTGAAGTCGATGAAAGGAGAATTACCCTCCTGCGAGAATGATAGTGTGACAGGCTCGGCTTTACCATTCTTGTCCTTGATTGTAACCTTGCCTTCACGAGGAGCAGTGGAAGGGTTCTCGGTAAAGCTGAACTCCAGTTTGCCGCTGGTGAGCGCCCTGACAGCCACGAAGTGGATCCAGGACTGGGCCGCAGATTCTATTTCGACAACAACGTCCGTGTTGTACTGGACGTCAACTGCGAAGGTTCCTCCCTCCGCAGGTATCTCCATCACGTCACCAACAGCGATGACCTTTTTTTCTGCCTGAGTGAATATCAGCGTGGTCGGTGCGACCTTCCCGTTCTTGTCCTTGACGGTGACCTTGCCGGTCCTGACGTCCGGATTCGGATTTGCATCAAAACTGAATTCGAGCTTGCCGCTGGTGAGCGCCCTGACGGCCACAAAGTGGATCCAGGACTGTGCAGTAGACTCGACCTCGACGACGATATCGGTATTGTACTGGACATCCACCGCAAATGTACCTCCCTCCGCAGGTATCTCCATCACGTCACCAACAGCGATGACCTTCTTTTCTGCCTGAGTGAATACGAGCGTGGTCGGTGCTACC
>JAGDBQ010000024.1 GCA_017958985.1 Bacteroidales bacterium | reverse complement strand
GTCCACTTCTTCCTTCAGAAGCTTGTCCAGTTCGATTTCAACCGGCTCTTCTGAATACAGTTTGGCTAGCGTGGAGAATTCGTTGGCGGTGTCCGAGAGTATGTCTATCTGCCTGAGGACTTCATCGGAGACTTCGTCGAACCTGTCGGCCCAGGCCGGATTGCCGTTCTTCTTCATACGTATCAGCCTCTGGATCTGGAGTTTAATAGGCGTAAGAGGGTTCTTGATCTCGTGAGCCACCATACGGGCCATTGTCGCCCAGGCCTTGTCCCTCTCGGTCTGGGTCAGCTGCCTGGTGGAGTCGTACAGGTCGTGGACCATCAGGTTGTATGCCCTGACCAGGCTGGATACCTCGTCGTCGCGTTCGTAGACTATATATTCCAGATTGTCGATGCTGGCCTCGTTCATCTTGCGTCCCATCTCCGAAAGCGGTTTGAACATCTTGTCCACGGCCCTTTCGGTGATGAACCTTGCAAGCAGCAGAAGGATCATGAAGACGGTGAAGACGGTGAGGGAATGCCGTACCGCCTCCGATTTGAAATCGAAACTCTCGTCGGTGTACGGAGCCCCCATTATGGCTATCATCTTGCCTTGCCCGTTGAATATAGGAGCATAGAGGAAATATGTCGGCCTAGATCCGATATCTTCACGTCCGATGTAATATCTCCTGTTCTTGTAGATGATGTTTTCGAAGGCCTTCTGGTTCATCCTGGTGCCCAGGAGCATCCTGTCGAACACCTCGGGAGTCGTGGACCTGAATTCCTTTCCACCCGTCGTGTACAGGGTGATGTCGGACTTCATCGTACTGCTGATGTCTTCCAGCACTCCGGCCGCTTCCTGTGTATTGAATGCGGTATAGTCCGTCGCGTAACGGCACCGGGCCTCCAGCAAGGTCTGCAGGGCGTTGATCTTGTCGGACATAGAGTATCTCAGGTTGGCATTGTTCCTCCTGTAGACGAACAGGACGCTGACGGCAGCCAGTGCTATCAGGGTCATGATCAATGCCACCATCAATGCCAGGTTGATCCTGGTCTTGTAATAGGTGCTCTCTTTCGGCCTGTTCCGGTTGCGGAAGAGGGAGAGTGCGGAAAGGAAGAAGTAGAATACCAGGGTGAGGAACAGGAACGCAGTGAAATAGTTGAAGTTCCCGGTCTTCTGCCTGGATATGACTATGATGTCGTCGTCCGAGACGTTGTTGATGAAGTGGGTGTAGTCGTTCAGGCGGATCACGCCGGCAGGGGAGTTCAGCAGCTCTTCCTTCATATCCGGGTCGAGCAGGGTAGGATATGCGTAGTTGCCTTTGTAGGATGAAAGCCTGTCCCCGGAATACTTGGCATAGGAATACTTCGCGGGCATAAGGACGTCGCCCGGGGCGGAATAACCGAGTATGCTGGCATAACCCCTGTCTTCCCTGTTGGATTTAGGGGACACCGTGAGCAGCATCATCGTGACGCCTTTCCCCGGATAATAATAGGCGAAGCTTCCGGTATAGAAGCTATGGCCGTTGGAGTCCCTCCTGTACCGGAACCTCGATCCGTCGGCTATCGGAGTCCCTCCGGTCACCATCTCGGTGAAGTAGGCAATCGCATTCTGGTCCTTTTCGTCCTCCGGGAAAAGCTCGATCTGGATATCATAGTCCTGGGCGAGCCTGGACAGGGAATTCTCGAGAAGGCGATTGAGTATGACGTAGTTGCTGTTCCTGATTGGGGCCCAGTTGGCAATGAACTGGTCGGCAGCTATCTTGTCTTCCTGCATCCTCAGCCCAAGTTCGAGGCTGATGTCCCTCTCCATCGAAAGGCGGTTCGCCAGTACATTGACCCTGTCCTGCTCCTTCCGGAATCCCAGGACCCCTGCGGTGACCACCATATACGCGGCGAACAAGGCCGCGGTTGCCGCCTTGCCGGCAGTGGAGAACAGATCGCCCTTGAAGCCGAACAGCCTTCTCAGGACCGGCACCATCATCTGGGC
>JAGDBQ010000162.1 GCA_017958985.1 Bacteroidales bacterium | reverse complement strand
AGTTATGGCCGAGGATATCTGCGTAATAATACCGATCTATGACAATGCCGGGACAATCCGGGATGTTGCCGCCCGCACACTGAAGCATTGCAAGGATGTCTTCATCGTGGATGACGGCAGCCACGACAATCCTTCGGAAGAACTTGAAGGATTACCGGTCAATATAATCCGGCACGGAAGGAACAAGGGCAAGGGAAAGGCCCTCAAGACCGGTTTCAAGGCTGCCAGGGCGGCCGGATTCAGGAAAGCCATAACCCTGGACGGTGACGGGCAGCACTACCCGGAAGACCTTCCTGCCTTCTTCGAGATGGCGGACAAGCATCCTGATGCTATGCTCATCGGGAGCCGCAACCTGCAGATGGAGAATATGCCCGGGGGAAATACCTTCGCCAACAAGTTTTCGAATTTCTGGTTCAAGGTGCAGACAGGGGTCAGCCTGCCCGATACACAGTCGGGATTCAGGCTCTACCAGCTGGACAGGTTGGGCAGTCTTTGGTATCTGACGTCTCGGTACGAAGCCGAACTGGAAATGCTTGTGGCACAATGCTGGAAGAGAGTTGAGATGGTCCCTGTGAATATTGATGTATATTATCCGCCTGCAGGAGAGAGGGTTACGCACTTCCGTCCATTCTGGGACTTCTTCCGGATATCCATCCTCAACACCATCCTCTGCATCCTCGCCATCCTCTACGGCTACCCCTCCAGGCTCCTCCGCAAACTCTAACCGTCATGCCCGACCCGTTCGGGAATCCCTCCGTCGGCCCCTGCAGGGCACGGCGAAGTCCATCCTCGCTTCGCTGCGGCTGAGTATCGCCTTAGCCCTCAGGGGACCGACGGTGCCACTTCCGCCAAATAGGCGCACGGTCACCCGCCTCCGGCGGTCTTCCAGGGCAGGTCAGCGTGCTCCTAGGGCCTAAATCGAAGGTTGGTGCACAACAACAGCCCCTCTACGGCCCTCCAGGGGGTATCAGCGTGCGGCTGTTTTGCAAAAAGACCAGACCCGACGGGAATCTCTAACGGTACCCTAATGTCATCTTGGTAATGATACTGCCCTCGCGGGTGAAGGAAACGGAATTGCCTTTGAATGAGCAGGTTATCACATCGCCGGGGAGAAGTGGAGCAATGAATTTGACCCTCTGGGCGCTTTGCAGCCGGCAATCCCTGCTATCGTGCAAAGACAGCAGCTCCGTCGCCATCCGGACCTGGACGGCACCGGGAGTAACCGGAAAACCAGGGAAATGAGCACGGAATATGACACTGTCGGGAATCAGGCGCACATCGGCCTCGAATCCTCCTTCGGCATCCCGCATCGAGAGCAACTCAAAGAAAGCATCCTGCAACCTCATCACTCGACGGCCTTGAAAAGCCCCGCATCGAGGCTCACGTTGTACTTGACGTCGGAAAGGGTGATCACGGTACGCCCCTGGCTTTCTTCGAGTTCCACCTGGCGGACCCTGTCGTCGGGACCGAAATGCAACCGGATCAGAGTGAACATCTGCTTCAACTCACGCTTCAGGGGCATAAGCTCTGCCACATATCCCTTTCCCGGGGAAAACATCGTAACCTTGAAGGACGGATCGTTCAGGTTGATTCCTGTGACGCTGCCCGCCATCAGGCCCGCCATGCTCCTGAACATCCTGTTGGACTTCATCTGGTCCTTGTCGGTGACAAAAACGCTCCTGGAAGGTTTGGTGTATTCCCAACGCAAAGCCCCGTCCTGGAAATACATCTTTCCGGAAGATACCATCCTCTCCTTGATCATCTTCATCTCCTTCACCTGCATGAAATCGGCCTGGAGGCTCTTCACACCGGCATTGGCGGAATTGATGGCCGCGACTGCCTTCCGGGTCTCCGCTTCGGAGAGCTGCTTCATATCCTGCGCGGAAGCGAAGCCCGCGGCGTAAAGCCCCAGGACCATCAATGCAAGGATATTCCTCAATCTTCCCATATTCCTTCTATCTTGCGATCAGTACGCACCCGGACATAATCAGGAAAACACCTATCCATCTTGTTGCCGGGATGCTCTCGTGGAATATGAATATTGCAGCAAGCATGCCAAAGACATAGCTGAGGCTTATCATAGGATAAGCCATGCTGAAAGGGAACTTCTTGAGGATATACATCCAGAGCACGGTGCCGGCGGCATAACATATGCCGCAGCCCAGGAACCACCAGTTGACCAGCAGCCGCCCGAAGAATCTCCAGGTCCACTCGAACCTTCCCATCTGCTCGAGCGCGAATTTAAGCAATACCTGCCCTCCCGACAGGAGCAGGCTCTGCAACACAGCCAAAGAAATGAGTCTCCACATAGCCGCCTAAACTTTTTTCAAGAATACCAATCCGGCATTGCTGCCGCTCTCATTCACCACAAGCACGCTGGAATACCTGCCGGCCGCGATCATTTCCGCAGCCGCATAGACTGCCAGGCCAGATGCCGAACCACACCTTCCGAACAAACTGAAGGTCACGTCGTTGCGCATTACATACTCCGCGCTGTACCCTGCGACGGCTTCTTCCACCGCTTCCCGACGGGACAATATCCGCACATCCGAAACCTCGCACAGGGCATCCGGGAGACTTTCACCCGCGGAGAGCAACATCGCCACCGAACCTTCCGAGAACGGATATCCTCCAGGCTCGGTCGCTTCCATCAACCGTGCAACATTGTCCGTGATTTCGTCGTGGGCGCCTGCCAGCACGTTCCCGGCTCCTTCGCATTCCAGCTGCAAGACTGCATCCAGGAGGGTGCTCTCGAAGGAAACTCCGTCCTGGGAATATGTACAATTGTACCCGTGACATCCAAGGGCTATCGCGACCATAGATCCGACAGTGTTGTGGGTGGACTGCATAAATGCCGTCGGGGACAAAGTCTCCTCACCTCCACGGCACAGTGGATCCAGGAACCTCTCCGTATTCTCGATGCACCCGAGAGCAGTCCCGGTAATTATAGCATCGGGACACTCCACTCCGCTGGCTTCCAAGACTTTCCGTGAAGTCACCATCGCCCTCTTGAACATCAGTCCCATCCTCCTTGCCTGCATAGGGCTGAAGAACTGCCTGTAATCCGGATCGATGCAATGCAGGAAGGGACCGGACAGCTGCTTCGGATCCAGCATCCAATCCTCGCACAGAGGCTCCTGAACGGAAATCTGGGCGGCCGCCCTTATGTAAACCTTCCTATTCATAGTCCCTGGCGTTTGAGATCAACAAGGAGGAATCGTTACCTCCGAAGGCAAAGGAATTGCACAGGACGTGCTGCAGGAATACCTTGCTCCTGCCCTCGGACTCAGGCTTTATGCAGCCTTCCGACGGCTCCTTCCAGCCCAGGTTGGCCGGAATGAAGCCATATTCCATAGCGAGCAGGCAGATAACCGCCTCGATACCTCCTGAAGCACTCGTAGTATGGCCTGTGAAGGATTTCGTGGATGACACCGGAGGAACGCAGCCGCCGAAAAGCC
This sequence comes from Bacteroidales bacterium, assembly GCA_017958985.1. Lineage (GTDB taxonomy): Bacteria > Bacteroidota > Bacteroidia > Bacteroidales > UBA932 > Cryptobacteroides. Next base: position 2,131 of record JAGDBQ010000162.1, on the reverse strand, counting down.
TGGTCATCGCCTTGCTTTCGCTTTCGTCGTTGTTCACCGTGCCTGTCCCGTGTGCGTTGATGTAGTCGATGTCCTCCGGACGGAGCCCTGCCATCTCAAGCGCTTTGGTCATGGCAAGGAACGCCCCTTCCCCGTCCGGGGACGAAGCCGTCTGGTGGAAGGCATCGCAGGCATTGCCCCATCCATCCAGCCTTCCAAGCACTCTGGCGCCCCGTGAAGAAGCGTGGGCGGAGCTTTCCAGCACTATGAAACCGGCTCCTTCGCCGAGATTCAAACCTGCCCTGGAAGCATCGAAAGGCCTGCAAGGCTCCTTGTCGAGGATCATCAGGGAATCGAATCCCGCCGTATGGTACCGGGTCAGGCATTCGCTTCCCCCGGCGACCACCACGTCGAACCGCCCGCTTCTTATCAGGTTGGCCCCGAATATGATCGAGTTGGCGGCTGATGAACAGGCTGTGGAAGTCGTAGTCAGTGATCCGAAGCCACCGAAATAAGCGGCGATACGGTCCGTGCTGCTGCCACAGGTATGGAAACGGAATAACTCGGGATGCTCTCCCCCGAGCATTTCCAGATAGTGCTCTTCGGTGATGTCCATTCCTCCCACCGTGGTGCCGCTGACCAAAACAGCAGTACCCGTATAGGAGATGCCGGCCTCCTGCAGGGCCTCTTTGACGGCCAATATGCCAAGCAGCGAGCTTCTGGCGACGGTCTCTTCTCCGGGAATACCCAGGATTGTCTTCATCTGCAAGTCGGAAAGGCCGACCTTCCCGCCGGGAAGGCCGCTCCTCCTTGCAAGGAGGGAACGCAGAGTCTCATCCTTTCCGACGCCGATCGCGGAAACGATGCCTGCACCCGTTATGACAATCCCATCGACCATATAATGACCTTATTTGACGCGGTTTTCAGCCACGTATCCAGCCATTGTCCTGACGGACCTGAATATTTCCTTACCCTCCGCCGGACTCTTCAGCTTGATGCCGTAATTCTTCTCCAGAAGCAGCATCAGTTCAAGGGCGTCGATAGAATCCAGCCCGAGGCCGTCCTTGAACAGAGGAGCATCCTCGTCGATGTCTTCCGGGGTCATATCTTCGAGCTTGAGAGCTTCGAGGATCTTGTTCTTCAATTCGAGAATGAGTTCTTCCATATCCATTGGTTTTTGAATTTACACTTATTTTTCCAAAATGAACAAATCTGCCTCATAATGCTCCGGGTCAGGGCACTCCAGCCATCCTGCCAGAACCGAGGTAATGGCCGGATCCAGGAAAGAAAGGGCGGCGGTACGGACAATCAGGTCATCGTCCCTCTCCTCCGTCACGTAGAACGATGTCTCACCGTAATACTTGTTCCTTATGGCTATCTCTCCCGTAACAATATTCGGAAGGGTATAAACGAATACTGCAGGGCTCGGATAGTAATCCTCCGGGTCCCGGATGGTCTTCTGGTACTCGGAGTCATCGGCGAGCGAAGCGCTCCGGTTGAACAGTACGATTGCCCTGTCCTCACAGTCATATTTCCTCGGATTCTCTTGATTCAAAAGTATTTCCGAAGCAATGAAGCCAAGGCGGCAGAGAGGGTCCATCTTGAAGAACTTCGGATAGTTCCCTACATGGGTCCTGTACAGTTCGACAAGCTTTTCCGCACCCTCGGCCCCGAAACTCAGCCTGGTTTCCAGAACCTTCTTCATCTCTCACCTCCTTTCCTGAACAAAGCTGCAGCATTGCAGCCTCCGAAACCCGAAAGCAACTTCACGAAAGCCTTCTTGTCCGTCTTGCGCGGCAGAGGGCTCATATCAACCGGACAGGAAACCCCGTTCCGGGAATATCCCCTCGTGCCGAGAACCGCACCGTCATCGATCGAAGCCATCGAAAGGATGGTTTCGAGTATCCCTGCCGCACCCATCGTATGCCCGAAGTAGCCTTTCAAACTATTCACCGGCACGTCTCCAAGGCCTGCCCTGGAGATTGCGACGGATTCCATCTCATCATTGTAAGCAGTCGAGGTTCCGTGAACCGAGACCAAGGCAAGGTCTTCCGAAGGGAAATCCCCGAGAGCTGCCCTGATAGCCCTGAAACTGCCCTCTCCGGTCCTGGAAGGTCCGGAAATATGGTTAGCATCGTTGCGGATTGCGCCT
>JAGDBQ010000161.1 GCA_017958985.1 Bacteroidales bacterium | reverse complement strand
CTTCCGCTCGTCCTGGGTGACGGAGACGGTGGCGGATAGCCCTTCGCTCCTGAAGACAACGGTCCCAGAGACAGGATTGGTGGAGGAAGTGGCCGAAGCTGTGACGGTCACCGTCGCGTCACCGTCCCCGGAAGACGGGTTGACGGATATTCCCGAGCCGCTGGCAGAAGCGGTCCAAGGGTTGTTGGCCTTGACCTGAACGGTCTGGGCACCGCCTTCAGCGGAGAAAGCGAGGTTCTCCGGGGAGACGGTCAGGACTGGGTCCGGAGTGGTGTTGCATCCGAAAACGAAAAACACGTATGCGCAAAGCATGAAGGGAAGGAGACGTTTCATAATCGGTCGAGGGTTAGTATTAATGTATAATCGTTTAAAGATAAACAATTCCCATCTGAAACACAAAACAAACTGTCAAGAATGGTGGAGGATAAGGGATTCCATATCACCATTATCTTGCTTTATTTATTATGTATCAATAACTTATCCTCAACCATTCCTGCTAGAAGTTGACCGGTCGTGAGGCTGAATGATCTGATAACAAAAAAGGAACCGGTTTCCCGGTCCCTTGATATACCTGAAATGGAAGCTGATTATTCAGCCTTGCCGTCGGAACCAAGTACGTTCACGATCTTGTGGGTATAGAGCTTCTTCATCTCGTCACGGGCAGGACCGAGATACTTCCTAGGGTCGAACTCGCCTGGCTTCTCGTTGAATACCTTGCGGACGGCGGCGGTCATGGCAAGACGGGAATCGGAATCGATGTTGATCTTGCAGACAGCGCTCTTGGAAGCCTCGCGGAGCTGCTCCTCAGGGATACCTACAGCGTCAGGAAGTTTTCCACCGTTGGCATTGATGATGTCGACATATTCCTGCGGAACAGAGGAAGAACCGTGGAGTACGATAGGGAATCCAGGGAGCTTCTTCTCGATCTCGTGGAGAACGTCGAATGCAAGCGGCGGAGGAACAAGACGGCCAGTCTTAGGATCCCTCGTGCACTGCTCCGGCTTGAACTTGTATGCTCCGTGGGACGTTCCGATGGAGATGGCGAGAGAATCGCATCCGGTACGGGTGGCGAAATCAATCACTTCCTCTGGCTTGGTATAATGGGATTCCTCTGCGGAAACCTCATCCTCCACACCTGCGAGGACACCCAGCTCAGCCTCGACGGTAACATCGTGCTGGTGAGCATATTCTACGACCTTCCTGGTGAGGGCGATATTGTCCTCGTAAGGGAGAGAGGAAGCATCGATCATAACTGAAGAAAAGCCCATATCGACGCAGCTCTTGCAAAGCTCGAAGCTGTCACCGTGATCAAGATGGAGGCAGATCTGAGGATTCTCCCAACCGAGTTCCTTTGCATATTCAACAGCGCCCTGTGCCATATAACGGAGAAGAGTCTGGTTGGCATAGTTGCGCGCGCCCTTGGAAACCTGGAGGATCACAGGGGACTTCGTCTCGGCAGCAGCCTGGATGATAGCCTGGAGCTGCTCCATATTGTTGAAATTGAATGCAGGAATGGCATAACCGCCTTTGACGGCTTTCGCGAACATTTCCTTGGTGTTCACGAGGCCTAGTTCTTTGAATGAAACCATAATAGTTGTTTTGAATATTTAGTAATCGTTAAATCCGTATCGTGCAAAGTTAAACTTTTTCAGGCAAAAAATGAAAACCTAATCCAGCAATGAAACATATTTCCGCCTCACAAGTCCCCTGCGCCCTGTCTCTATTATGAACGGAAGTCCGGACAGGTCGAAAGTGTCGAGCAGTTTGCGTGCAGATGCGGGATCTGCTTCAGACAAGGCATCCATATCCACTTCGAAATACCTGTATCCGGAAATCCTGGCCGCTTCCACCTCCAGTGCACAGACCGGGCAGCCCGTGGTATGGAAAAGGAGATATCCGCCCTTCCGGCGGAACCTGTTCCAGCCTTTTATAGAGGACATCTTCGGGATCCTGGTACCGGCAGGAGTCCGGGAAAGAAGGTCCCCCAACATCCTGGCCAGTCCTACGACCTTGAGAGTGTCATCGGCAGTATTCCATATCTCGGGCCTGCCGAGTATGTATCTGCCGATGAATCCGCCGGCTCCTGCCATATGGACTTCATCCCTCCGGGGAACGAGATAATACAGCAGGTCCCCTTCCAGATGCTTGAACATCAGGGTGTCACCCTTGCCCAAAGTCCTCTGCTCCAATAATGCAGCCGTCTCGAGTATGTCTTCCGGCTTCAAGTCCTCTCCGTAGGCTCCCAGAAGGTTGTCGAAGAGCGCGGAGGAAGATTCACCGCCGTAGTCGTAGTCCTCGCGGGATATGAGAATGTCCAGGATCTGCCCGAGGGCATCCGAGTCCATTCCGCGCCCTACGATCCTGCCGCTGCGGTCAAGGAGGAACATCCTCGGAGTCTGGAGGACTCCGTATTTCATCTGGTAGTCCGAGTGAACCTCAGGATCCCACACGTGGATGACTTCGGTGGCCTCAGCCTTGACGTTGAACCGGTTGATGCGCCAGTCCTGCCATTCTTCCGGATTCTCCCCGGTACAGAAAGCATAGACATCGACAGGATAATCCTTCGAATTGAGCTTGCTCCTGAGGAGGATCGTCTCCAACTTGCACTTCGCGCAGTCGGTATCGTAGAAAAACAATACCCTGTAGCGCTTCGCCACCCCTCCGATACGGACCGTATCACCCTGAGGACCAATGGCTTCCAAGGAAGGAGCCTGCATTCCCAGAAGGGACTGCCTGTTGAAATCGGCGAATATCCTGGCGTCCAGGAGTTCCATCTCCGACCTCATCTCCGCCTTGCCGGTGGAGAACCACTTGTCAGTGATATGGATGGCCACCGCCTCATCCCCCATCACCGGAGAGCTGAAGTAGTGGTCGTACACCTTACGCGCTATGTAATCACGGACCTCCTGGGTCACGGCAGACTCGATAAGGATGTCGCATTCGCGCTCCTTCACCTCGATCCGCTCCGGCTCGAGAGTTTTGAAATACTCCTCGAGACGGCCGTCGAGAGCCTTGAGTGCGGTGGAATCCGGCTGCTGTGCCTCGACTCCGGCCGGGAAAGCCTGAAGCAGTACCCAAGCCAGGATTATCCGTGCCAGCCGTTTCATTTCACCAGTGGAAGGACGACTCCTTCCGGGATGAACTGCGAAAGGTCGCCGTGGTGGCTGACCACGTCCCTCACCGCAGAAGAGGATATATGTGAATATTCCTGGGCGGTAGGGATGATGATGGTATCGATCTCGGGTGCCAGATGTCGGTTGGCATCGGCGACAGCCTGCTCATTGTCGAAATCGGTCATATTCCTCACGCCCCTGACGATGTGCCGGATTCCCAGTTCCCGGCATATATCCACGGTAAGGCATTCATAATGGATGATCTTCACGCCTTGCATACCCTTGGTAGCCTGGCGGATGATATCTTCGCGCTGCTCCATTGTGAAGAAGCCTCGCTTTGCCTGGTTGACTCCCACAGCCACTACGACTTCGTCGAAAATCGTCAGCGCCCTGGAGAGGATGTTCAGGTGACCTGAAGTGAACGGGTCGAAAGACCCCGGGAATAATGCTATGTTCTTCATTTCCTATAATTGCCAGTCGATCGGAGCCTTTCCCTCCGATTCGAGGATTTGATTCGTCTTGGAAAAATGACGGCAGCCGAAGAAGGCTCCGCGTGCAAGAGGAGAAGGATGGGCGGCTTCCAGGACATAGTGCCTGGAGGTGTCGATCAGGGCCTTCTTGCTCCGGGCGAAATTACCCCAGAGGAGGAATACGATTCCGCTGCGGTTGGCGGAAAGATAGCTGATCACCGCATCGGTGAAAGGCTCCCAGCCTATCTTGCTGTGGGATGCCGCCATACCTGCCTCGACGGTAAGGATGGCATTCAGCAGCAGCACGCCCTGCCTGGCCCAGGATTCAAGGTTGGTCCTTCCGCTCATCCTGATGCCCAGATCGTCCTCTATCTCCTTGAATATGTTCTTCAGCGACGGCGGGGCGGGTACGTTGTCCGGAACCGAGAAACTCAAGCCCATCGCCTGCCCGTAGCCGTGGTAAGGATCCTGTCCGAGGATCACTGCCTTGACCTTGTCGACCGGCGTCAGTTCAAATGCCTTGAATATCTCTCCGCCCGGAGGATAGATTTTCTTGCCCAGGGCTTTCTCCTGGTGCAGATAACGCGCAAGCGCGGCAAAGTAGGGTTTTTCAAACTCTCCTTGCAGCGCCTGCTTCCAGCTTTCTTCGATCCTTACTTCCATATCATCCGAAAATATGACCGATCACTTCGTCTATGGTCTTGACATACTTGAACGTCAGTCCTTCTATATAGACAGGCTTGATGTCCTCTATGTCCTTGCGGTTGTCTTCCGAGATCACGATCTCAGTCACTCCGGCACGCTTGGCGGCCAGGATCTTCTCCTTGATGCCTCCGACCGGCAGCACCCTGCCTCTCAAGGTCATCTCGCCCGTCATCGCAATCCCCTGCTTTACAGCCTGTTTCCTGAAGGCGGACACCATAGAGCTCACCATCGTGATGCCGGCTGAAGGTCCGTCTTTAGGGACAGCCCCCTCGGGAACGTGGACGTGGATATCCTTCTTTGAAAAATCATCCGAAGTCAGGTTGGCCAGCTGGGGATGGGCCTTGATGTACTGGTATGCGATGGTCGCTGATTCCTTCATCACGTCTCCCAGGTTGCCGGTCATCGTCATCACTCCCTTGCCGTCGCTGACCGAACTCTCGACGAAGAGGATCTCGCCTCCAAGCTGGGTCCAGGCCAGGCCGGTCACGACTCCGGGAGCTTCGTTGCCCTTCTGGAGATCGTGGAAATTGGTAGGCAGCCCCAGATATTCCTTGAGGTGCTCTTTCCTGATGACGGTTGGATAATCCTGTCCGAGGGCGATCTTCTTTGCCGTTACGCGGGAAATCTTCGCGATCTGCTTCTCCAGTCCGCGGACTCCGGATTCGTGGGTATATTCATCGATCATCTTCGCAAGGGCAGCCTTGTCGATACGCAGCTCCTTCTTTCCGATACCGTGTTCCTGAAGCTGTTTCGGGACCAGATACCGTTTGGCGATCTCCATCTTCTCCTCGGCCAGGTATCCTGTCACGTTTATCATCTCCATCCTGTCGAGCAGGGCGGACTGCACTGTGGACACCGTGTTCGCAGTCGTGATGAACAGCACGTTCGAGAGATCGTAGTCGATGTCCAGGTAATTGTCGTGGAAAGCCACATTCTGCTCTGGATCAAGTACTTCCAGAAGCGCGGAGGAAGGGTCGCCCTTGTAGTCGCTGCCGACTTTGTCTATCTCGTCGAGCACGATGACAGGATTCGATGTCCCGGCCCTCTGGATGCCGCTCAGGATACGTCCCGGAAGGGCACCGACATAG
>JAGDBQ010000160.1 GCA_017958985.1 Bacteroidales bacterium | reverse complement strand
GGCGGTAGACCGTTCATTCGCAGCCTCCCGCAAGCAGTCCAACGGCGGAGATGTCAAGCGCTACGGCTTCGAGGTCACTGCCGACTTCCCGGAAATCAAGGCCATACGCACCAGGATGCGCCTGGACGCCTCCTACGGCAGCACCGAATATGTCGACGATACCCCTAACGCCTATTACAATGCAGGCTGGTCGCATACCACCCTGCCGAACAGGTCCTACCAGTATGTAGGGATATACGCCGGAGGCAACACGATCCTCAACGGAAGGAAAAACAAGTCGGTGGATGCCAACCTGACATCCATCACCCACATCCCCCAGGCCAGGCTGGTCGTCACCTGCAGGCTTGAGGCAGCCTTGCTGAGAAGGATGCAGAACCTTTCCGAACACAACGGAAAACCTTACGCCTTCACCGTCAGCGAATCCTCCAACACCCCGACGGGAGGCGACATTTACGACGGCAATTCCTACACGGCCATAATGCCTATCGCATATATGGACCTGGACGGCAACGTGCACGACTTCACGAGGGAAGACCTCGACAACCCGGAGCTGGCCAGGCTGGTCATCCGCTCGGGGAACATCTATGTCTTCGCCAAGGATGGCTACGATCCTTATTTCTCTGCGAACCTGAGCATCACGAAAGAGATCGGCGACCACGTCTCCCTCTCCTTCTTTGCCAACAACTTCACCAACTCCAGACGTTTCGTCAAGAGTTTCGCCACCGGTGTGGGAGCTATCTTCACTCCGGCGTTCTACTACGGACTGACTTGCAGGATCAAATTGTAGGAAAGATGAGAAAAGCTATATCCATATTCCTTACCGTACTCCTCACCGCGGGATGCATGAACCTGTCCGACCCGTACAAGGATAACCTCAACACACTGAAGGTTACCGCTTCGTACCCGGAAGGATATGCATCGTTCGTCAGGGAGGGAGTAAAGGTCACGGCCGAAGACATCGGCAACGGTTACATCAGGGAAGCCGTAACCGACGGGCAGGGGGTGGCGACACTCACCCTTCCTAACGGCATCTACCGCGTAGCCTTGAGCGACCGCTCCGGAACTGCCGTATTCAACGGCGCCTCCGACAAGGTACTGGTCTCCGGCCAGGACGTCAGCATCATCCTTCCGCTGATCTATTCCAAGGCCGGAACGATGGTCATCAAGGAAGTGTATTCGAGCGGATGCAGCAAGTATCCGCAGGAAGGCACCTACCAGTCTGACAAGTATTTCATCGTCCACAACAACGATTCCGAGACAGCGTACCTGGACAGCCTCTGCTTCGGCATCCTGTTCCCGTGGAATTCCACTTCCAGCAACCCCTGGAGCGACAATCCGGAGTTCCTGCAGGAAACCATCCCGCTCGGACAGGCCATCTGGCAGTTCGGCGGCACCGGAAAGACATTCCCGCTTGCACCGGGCGCAGATGCTGTCGTGGCCATCAACGGAGCCATCGACCACACCTTGCAGTACCCTCTGTCGGTGAACCTCAATTTCCCGGAATGTTTCGTGTGCTACAGTCCCCTGTTCCCGAATCCGATATATCACCCTGCTCCGGGCGACCGGATACAGGCTGACCATATCCTTACCTTGGTGGACAAGGAAGGCCAGGCCAATGCGAACCTGATGTCCGTCAGTTCTCCGACCCTGGTGCTTTTCCGCTCCCAGGGCAAGACGATCCAGGAATGGGTGGCCACCGAAGGATTCATAAGGCAGGCGCCCGGAAGCACCGAAAGGGTGTTCCTGATTCCGGCCGACTGGATCATAGACGGGATGGAAGTTTTCGACGGCAGCTCCACTTCCAACAACAAGAGACTGTCCACGAAGGTGGACGCAGGCTATGTCGCCCTCTCTGAAACATTCAAGGGGCATTCCCTGCACCGTAACGTAGATGCGGAAGCATCTGCGGAAAAGGGCTTCGAAGTCCTGATGGATACAAACAACTCAACAATCGATTTCTATGAACGCGAAACTCAGTCATTGCACAAGTAGGATCCTGTTCCTGCTTCCGGTCCTGATGATCGCTTTCCATCAGGAATCCCTTGCCCAGGAGAAATATGAAAGTGTCCTCGGGACGAATATCTGGAATTACGGCCGCAACGTCAACGGTCTTCGCCTGGATCCGCTGCGCGCCAACGCGTCTTTCGCCCAGCTGGAGGCCGGGATGGAGAACGGAGGCTTCCACGCATCCAACGAGGCCGACGAAGCTTTCCGCGCCGGAGCCAAGGCCCTGACTGTCACCTGGTCGCCCCGTATCTCGATGATCGGATCTTTCGCCTTCGACCAGAACAGGGGGAAAGATATGTGCGGATCGATGTTCACGCATCCGGGGAAATATCCTTTCGACGTGCTTGAATTAACCCCCGGCGTCAAGATCCTGCAGGAATATTCATTCGACGGCGGAATAACCGCAGATATGGGCGAGCATTGGAGGATAGGCGGAAGGATGACCTTCGAATCCGACAACTACGCCAAGAGGAAAGACCTGCGACACACCAACTATGCCCTTGACCTTGAAG
>JAGDBQ010000159.1 GCA_017958985.1 Bacteroidales bacterium | reverse complement strand
GTCGGGAGGTCCGCTCCTTACGGGGCGGTGGAATCCGTGGTCGGCAAGGCTGTCGCCGCCGGCAGGAAGGTGCATTTCCTCCTTCCTTCCAGATATTACAATACGATGAAGCTGTCCGCCCTCCTGGGCATTCCTGAAGCAGAAATCCCTGCAAAGGCTTCCGAGGAACTCGTGAAGGCGGTCATTTCGATGAGGCTTGTCAAGGAAGATTGCGAGATCGCCCAACTGGACGATGCAGGTGCCCTCGGGCAGGAGATGCACACGGTAGGACGCGAGAATATCCGCCTCGGCATAATCGAGCAGGAGATAGTGGGCAAGATGGAGGCCTGCACCCTTGCGAAGGGATGGGGCGTCTCGTTCGCGACCATCCTCACCCAGCACGGAGAGATTCTCCACAACCACGGGCATCACAACATTGTCGAGCCGGGCAGGCTGATGGTGATCGACGCTGGTGCCGAGAACGATATGCATTACGCTTCCGACTACACCAGGACCTACCCTACTTCAGGCAGGTTCACGGCCAAGCAGAAGGAGATCTACCAGATAGTCTGCGACTGCAACGAACTGGCTTTCAGCCTCACCAGGCCGGGCACCGCGTACCGTGACGTGCATCTCGCCACGGCAAGGCTGATGCTCGAGAACCTCAAGTCCCTGGATATCGTCAGGGGAGATGTGGACGTTATGGTGGAAGCCGGGATCGCCGGTCTGTTCCAGCCTCACGGACTCGGTCACAATATGGGACTGGATGTCCACGATATGGAAGACCTGGGCGAAGACCTGGTCGGGTACGATCCGGACCAGAAGCGTTCCTCCCAGCTCGGTCTGGGCAGCCTCAGGATGGCCCGCAGGCTCGTTCCGGGACACGTCATCACAGACGAGCCGGGAATATATTTCATCCCTGCCCTGATCGCCAAATGGAAGGCGGAGAAGACTGACAAGGGATTCGTCAACTACGGAAAGCTCGAGAAGGATTACCTGGACTTCGGCGGAATCCGCCTGGAGGACGATGTCCTGGTGACCGCCGACGGTGCAAGGCGCCTGGGTCCCGGCCGCCTGCCTATCCGTCCGGAAGACGTGGAGTGGGCCTGACCTGTAAGGCGATGTCCACAGTCATCATAATACTTGCAATCCTCGCCGGAGTGATCGGGATAGCCGGAAGCGTGCTTCCCGGGCTCCCCGGCCCACCTATCAGCTGGGCTGGCCTGCTGATCCTCTATCTCTGGGGAAGCGGGACTTCCACCGCGGGTGAACCTATGACCCTGTCCTTCCTGCTCATCTGGCTGGCCATAACCATCGCGGTGACCATCATAGACTATTTCGTGCCGGCATATTTCACAAAAATAACCGGCGGCAGTAAAGCCGCCGGTCGTGGCGCGATGGTAGGTCTCGTGATAGGGATGTTCGTTCCTCCCGTCGGAATAATCCTCGGAAGCCTCCTCGGGGCTTTCCTTGCTGAATTCCTGATCTCGAGAAAGAACGGTTTCGAGTCCGTGAAATCCTCGATAGGAGCCTTCCTGGGCTTCCTGTGCGGGACGGGAATCAAGCTTATCGCATCGGGACTGATGATGTACTACATCATAGTCTTCCTGAAATAAGTATCCCTACTTGTCGATGTACTTTTTCTTGAGGATCGAATAGGATATCATCCTTCCGACCTTCTCTCCGGTGGACTCCAGTCCGTCTCCCATCAGGTTGCAGAATGTTCCGAAGCGGCCACCCTTCCCGTACAGATGCTCGATCTTGGCGATGGCTTTGCCTTCGCTGTCACAGACCTGGACATTGGAAAGTGTGTTGCCTTTTTCGTCCACGTTGATGATCTCCACCTCGATGGTGAAATTCTGCTTTCCGGTCTTCACTGCCGCCTTGTGAGTCAGCTTCAGGGTCTTGTTGAGGCCCTGGAAGAAGCGGTCGGTGGTTTCGGCCTTGATTTGTTCCCAGTCAGGGGTTACGGTAACGAATTGCTCGACAGGGATCAGTTTATATACTCCCTTGTCGAAATCGATCTCTGCGTCCAGGAGATTCTCATCCTTCAAAGCATCGAACGAGCCTGTCAACGTAGCTGTCTGAGCCCCGGCTACAACCGTGGCCAGCAGCATCGATAGAATCAGGATTAACTTTTTCATATTATCACTTTTGTAGGTTTGACTTCACACGAAGCCTTTCCTATGCAAAAAGCGGGCAAAACAAAAAAAGCCTGTCTTCGAAAGCTAATATACCAGCTTACGGAAATCCTTGACTCTGTGGAAGGTAATGATATTCCCATCGTGTGCCGTCCGGGCTTTTGCGTCACCGGAACGACTGACTATGAAGAGGTCGTCCCCATCCAGGACCATCGTGGCATAATGCCGCGCGGAGTGGTCCGTAGGCCCCACTGCCACCAGTCCGGCGAAGGTCCAGCGCAAGAGGTCCGGGGAATACGACAGGGCCAGCCGCCTCCTGTAGTTCATCCTTCCGTCTATCTGGGAATGCAGCAGCCAGTACAGCTTGGTCTGAGGGTCGTACAGGATATGGAATTTCAGGTCTCCGCCCGGTATATGCACGAAATACACATCTCCGTCGTTCTTGTGCAACCGGCCGATCGCGAGGGATCCGTCTTCCCGTTCATATCCTTTCAGCATTACTCCTATATCCGGGAAACCGGTGGAGGCGCGCGAGAGCAGCACTACCGAGCGTCCGGTCGGATCATAGAAAGGATTCGAAGGATTGAATACACGGATCACGTTCGTTTCCAGCATCCCGGGAGCACCGGTCGCGACCACCGGAATCCCCGAGGGGCGCGCCGCCTCCATATCCGCATCCGGATTGTAAAGCTCGGAGAACTTCCAGTTGGAGACATCGGTTAGGTCGGAGTTTTCCAATGCCTGCATAAGCACGGGACCGACCCCTGGCCATTTGTGTTTCTCCGACACCCATTTCTCATATACCAGGGTCACTTTTCCGTCATAGACGTCGACGGCGGTGCAGCTCTGGTGCCATCTCGGCTCCGGACAGAGCACGGAAGGTTCGCTCCAGGTCTCGCCGTTGTCGTCGCTGCGCGTGATCAGCAGCCGTCCGGAATGTCCTATCATATAGAGGCTTCCGCCTGCCTTGAACAGGATCTCGTGCATCATCGGGATGCGTGCGGCTGTCTCGCGCCAGGTCCGTCCTTTGTCGTCCGACAGAAGCACCCGGATCTGGTTGCCGGCCTTGTAGTCGCCGAAATCGGATTTCGGGCCGTCCAGGGAATAAGTCCCGGGCCCTCCGTAATCTACCGCGACCACAAAGCGGCCCCCGAAGCCTTCCACGATGGCTGGGGTGTAGAGATATATGCTGTCCGGGTTCGGGGACGTGGCTATGACCCGTTCTCCGGCTATCGGACGGCCGCAGTTGTACGGACCTCCGCAAGCCGATGCGACAAGTGCGATGGAGAGTAAGATGGATATCGATCGTCTGGACATAGTAATTACCTGTTATGCCTCCTGCAAATTACCAATAATATTCCTGATACGCAATACGGACAAGAAAAGGGGCAGCTGCCGATACCGACAGCCACCCCTTGAAAAAATACGGGTGTGGGTTATTCTACGATCCTGCCAGGGGACAGGAATCCTATTGCCATCGATAAGGGAGCCAAGAGTAAAATGATCCTTTTACTCATAAATCAGGTTGATTAAAAAGTTAGTTTGTCTATTAATTACAACAATCGGAAACAATATAGGAAAAAAAACCGAAATGCTTTTACTATATTTACATTTTGAATGAAAAAAATCCTTCTGGTTACAGGGTTGTGCTGTCTGGCATTGGGGATGTGTATCGCACTCGTCCTCGGCAGCGCCATGTCCAGGACTTCTTCCGCGGAATACTGTATGAGCTGCCATTACCACGAGCAGGCGGATGCCGACTGGAAGAAGTCGGAGCATTACCTCAGCAAGAGCGGAGTGGTGACTTCGTGCACCGAATGCCATCTCCCTCCCAAGGAGAACGGGTTCTTCAAGTACTATATGATCAAGTCCAGGACGGGCGCCAAGCATATGTGGAAGAAGATCACGACTTCCAAGGAGGATATCGACTGGGAGTCCATGAGGGAACTGGGCCACGCGAGCCGTACCGTCTATAACGAATCCTGCCTCAAGTGCCACGCTAACCTTTATCCGGAAGGGATAAACGACGATGGAATCACCGCCCATCTCTATTATGAAGAGAATGCCGGGAAACTGGGGCTGAACTGCATCAGCTGCCATCTCAATACCGGTCACCATATGCCGGGATACGAGCACAAGCGCCTGGAAGGCAAGGTTATGGACACCGGCGGAGGGACGGTCTGCGATTCCGCTGCTGTCGTCACCAGCTTCGCGGACTTCGTCGAAACCGTCCCAGGCACCACTGCTAGGATAAATATGGTTGCAGTGCCCGGAGGAGAATTCACTATCGGCAGTCCGGAAGGCGAGACGGGACGTTCGTCCGACGAGGGTCCTTGCCGCAAAGTCAAGGTTTCATCTTTCTTTATGGGTGAGACTGAAATCACCTGGAGCCAGTTCTGGTCGTTCTACAATGAGACTATGTCCGAGGGGCGCACCCCTCCGGAGCAGATATATGCCAACAACAGCCGTCCGGACGTGGATGCCGTAAGCGGCCCTACCCCGCCGTTCGGCTTGCCGGACCAGGGCTGGGGAATGGGAGAGCGGCCGGCCATCACGATGACCCACTATGCTGCTGAAACCTTCTGCCAGTGGCTTTCGCTGAAGACAGGACGGCGCTACCGCCTGCCTACCGAAGCGGAATGGGAATATGCCGCCAGGGGCGGAACTTCCACGCCATACTTCTTCGAGGGCGATCCGAAACGGTTCCGCGACAAGCGGTTCGGCAAGGCCGACACGACAGTGATATCCCGATACGTGGTGTATTCACAGGACAGCGGGAACAAGACCGGAGAGCCTTCCGATGTAAAGGCCAACCCGTTCGGGCTCAAGAATATGCTCGGCAACGTGATGGAGTACTGTTCCGACTTCTACGCCGAGGATGCATATTCGTCGCTGGCGGACGGCGCCCTGGATCCTAAGGGTCCTTCGGAAGGCAGGGAATATGTGGTCAGGGGCGGAAGCTATTCCGACGATGCCTCCAGGGTGCGTTGCGCTGCCAGGAGCCATACCCTCCACGATGAATGGCTGCGCACCGATCCGCAGAA
The DNA here is from genome assembly GCA_017958985.1 of Bacteroidales bacterium. Lineage (GTDB taxonomy): Bacteria > Bacteroidota > Bacteroidia > Bacteroidales > UBA932 > Cryptobacteroides. The sequence continues at coordinate 4,136 of JAGDBQ010000159.1, read as the reverse complement.
CCCGAAGAGCATCTGGTGGTATTCCGACATCAAGGGAATAGGCTTCCGGGTGGTCTGTGAGGTGCCTGAAGAATTGAAACTATAACATAAAACGAATAATTGGAAATGAACAAGACAATGGACAGAAGAGCTTTCCTGGGCACAAGTGCCAAGGTGGGAGCGGCTGTGGTCGGTGGCAGCGTGCTGCTGTCTGCCTGCAGCGGAAAGAAAGACGGGAAACTGGTTCCCCTGAGGAAACCTGGCGAGTATTATATTCCTGAACTGCTGGACAAGGCGATTGAGGGGAAGGAACTAAAGGTCGGCGTGATCGGATGCGGCGGCCGTGGTTCAGGCGCCGTCCTGAACTTGCTCGATGCAGCTGACGGAATCACCGTCACCGCCCTTGGCGACGTATTCGCTGACAGGGTGGACAGTCTCAAGGGCAAGCTCAAGGAAGAACGTAACGTGGAAGTGCCGGAAGACAGCTGCTTCGTCGGCTTCGACGCCTACAAGAAGGTGATCGATTCCGGCGTCGATATGGTGATCGTCGCCACTCCGCCTGTATTCCGTCCGGAGCATTTCAGGTATGCCACCGAAAAGAGTGTCCATTCTTTCCTGGAGAAGCCTATCGCAGTCGATGCAAAAGGCTACCGCCTCATTATGGCCACCGCCAAGCAGGCTGAGGCTAAGGGTCTGAGCGTGGTCTGCGGCACGCAGCGCCATCACCAGAGGCCTTATGTCGAATCCTTCCAGAAGATCCAGGAGGGTTTGATCGGAGAAATCACCGGAGGCAACGTTTACTGGAACCAGGGAATGCTCTGGTACAAGGACCGTCAGGCCGGATGGAGCGATATGGAATGGATGATCCGCGACTGGGTCAACTGGAAGTGGCTCTCCGGCGACCACATCGTCGAGCAGCACGTCCATAACATCGACGTATTCAACTGGATGATCGGCTACAAGCACCCGATAAAGGCTACGGGAGTAGGAAGCCGCCAGCGCAGGGTCACCGGCGACCAGTACGACAATTTCAGCATCGACTTCGAATATGAGAACGGAATCCATCTGCACAGCTTCTGCCGCCAGATCGACGGTTGTTCCAACATGGTCGCCGAGACCATCCACGGAACCAAGGGCTACTGGAGCTCGGAGGAATTCGTAATCCGTGACCTCGAGGGGAACATCCTCTGGCAGTTCGACAAGGAAGCCACCGAGGCCAAGTTCGAGCAGAACAACCCTTACGTGCTCGAGCACGTGGACTGGGTGAACCATATCCGCAAGGGCGAGGCTTATGTGGAAGCTGGCGAATGCGGTATTTCCTCCCTCTGCGGAGTGATGGGACGCGAAGCCGCATATTCAGGACAGACTATCGAATGGGATACCATCAGCGCCGCCGACCTGGATTATCTCCCGGAGAAGCTCGAGATCGGTGCGATGGATATGAGCAAGTGCAAGGTTCCGGTCCCAGGATCAGTTAAATAGTATTATGGACAGGAGATCATTCTTGAAAACCTCGGCGGCAGGGACTGCTGCCCTGGCTGCTGCCTCCGTCCTTCCGGGATGCGATACCTCCGCCAAGAAGGCGAAGAAGGCTCCCGAAGTCGACCTGAACATTTCCTTCCAGGAGGGTACCGCTCCGGGAGATGACCTGTCCCAGAAACTGGATTTTATGGAGAGCCTCGGTGTGACAGGCTTCGAGCCCGGCGGCCGCGGATTGGGCGGCAGAGTCGAGGAGATCAAGGCGGCTCTCAACGGTAGAAATATCAAGGTATCAGCTATTTGCGCCGGATTCCAGGGTTTTATTCTGGCTGAGGATCCGGCTGTCAAGGAGTTGTTCGACACTACGATGCGGGAAATAATCGTGGCTGCTGGCGAACTCGGTTCGACCGGCGTGATTATGGTGCCTGCGTTCAATGCCCAGACTCCCTGCAAGCCTCATACTCTCGAAACGCGGGATTATCTCTGCGAGGAGCTCCGCAAACTTGGAGACTTCGCCCTCGAGCACGGCACGACCGTGATCCTTGAGCCTCTGAACAGGAAGGAAGCTTTCTATATGCGCCTCGTGGCAGATGCCGCAGCCATCGCCCGGGATTCCGGCAGCAAGGGGGTCAAGGCTATGGGTGATTTCTGGCATATGCAGGAAGAGACTTCGGACTACGGTGCGCTTATGTCTGCCGGGAAGGAATACCTGCAGCATATCCATATAGCCAGCCGGGGCAACCGCAAGATGCCCGGTGAAGACGGCGAACTGGATGTTTACACCGACGGGTTCCGTGCGCTGAAGGAAATCGGCTACGACAAATTCGTGAGCTTCGAGTGCGGCCTGGCCGGGGAAGACCGGGCGGCCGCGGTGACCAATGCAGTGAACCTCCTTCGCAAGCAGTGGGCCGAGGCCTGATACGGGCTTGCTGATACGGGTTTGTATTCTTCGAAAGACTCCTTGTACGTGTCTGAAACGTGCGGGAGTTTTTCGTATATTTGCAACGGTATGGTTGAAGGAATCAAAGTTGTGGCATTCGATGCCGACGACACCCTCTGGCTGAACGAACCTCTGTTCAGGTTGGCCGAGAGGCAGGTCGCCGATGCATTGTCCGAATTCGGCAGCTTTGACCATATCTCCGACGAACTCTACAAGATCGAGTTGAAGAATATGCCCGACTATGGTTTCGGGGCGAAGGCGTACGTACTTTCGATGATCGAGAATGCGCTGAACCTTTCCGGCGGAAACCTGTCGGGGAATCAGGTCAGGACCATATTGGAAAGCGGTCGCGCTATCCTCCACAATCCTGCCACTCCTCTTCCCGGGGTGGAGGAAACCCTGGAAAAACTGAGGGCATCCGGGCGTTACGTGCTGGTGATGCTGACAAAGGGGGAGCTTCTGGACCAGGAGCACAAGATCGAGCGTTCGGGACTCGGGAAGTACTTCAGCCACATAGAGATAGTGTCCAACAAATCGCAGAAGGAATATATCGCACTGTGCGGGAAGATGGGCATCGACGTGAAAGATCTGATGATGGTCGGGAATTCCTTCAAGTCGGATATCGCTCCTGTCCTGGAGCTTGGCGGCTGGGGAGCCCTCATCCCTTCCGAGTCGCTATGGAAGCTGGAGCATACCGAAGAATATGACCATCACCGTCTGTTCCGTCTGGAAACATTCTCCCAGCTCCTTCAGGTGCTTCTCTAAGAGTTTTGATTTTATTTCTGGTTTGAATTGCTTGTTCCCCCCGGGGGGGGTATAAGGTGGAGCTATTGGGTGATTTCGACCCCTGCTGTACGCCGACCTGCCCTGGAGAGGCTTAGGTTGCCGATTGATGTGCAGCCATTTGGCGATTTCGACCCCTGCTGTACGCCGACCTGCCCTGGAGAGGCGTAGGAGGCCGGTTGATGTGCAGCTATTTGGCAGAATGACCAGACAATCAGGGGTGTCGGTCCTGAAGGATGTCTCGGGATTCCGGTTGAGTACAAAAACAGGGCTTTTTGTTCTCGTCCACGACCTCGGGGTTCCGGTTGAGTACAAAAACAGGCCGTTTTGTTCTCGTCCACGACCTCGGGGTTCTACTTGAGTACAAAAACAAGGCTTTTTGTTTTCGTCTGCGACCTTGGGGTTCCACTTGAGTACAAAAACAGGCCGTTTTGTTCTCGTCTGCGACCTTGGGTTTCCACTTGAGTACAAAAACAGGGCATTTTGTACTCATCTGCGAACTCGAGATTCTACTTGAGTACAAAAACAAGGCTTTTTGTTCTTAACTGCGGACTAGGGATTACAGTTGAGTACATTATGGTCTGAAATCGTACTCAAGTGGAGCCGCCGACTACGGGAGATGTATCTTACTTCGTACCTGCGAGTGGATCGATAAGGTAGTGCTGGAATCGCAACGATTCTGCTTTGTATATTATTGATAATCTAGTAATTAGAACTCTGTTAATTATGAGTGGGGAAGCATGATTGTTTCTGGATGCAGGGGGGGAGCTAACGGATTATGGCACCGCCGCCGGAATATGCGGGCTCCGGCGGCTGGGCGCTGCGGGGAGCTCCGCCCCAAAGGGCTCTCCTCGCGCCCTGCCAGAGGGCCGGTGGGGATGCCCGAACAAGTCGGGCATGACGTAGGGATACGATGAAGCCCGGGATGGGGGTCCCGGGCTGGATGAGATTGCAG
>JAGDBQ010000158.1 GCA_017958985.1 Bacteroidales bacterium | reverse complement strand
GGGACGAAATCCTGGAAACCGGGGTTCCAAAGGAGGCAGTGGTCCAAAGCTGGAGAGGTGTTTCCGGAGGCCAGAAGGCATCTGCAGAAGGACACGAGGTAATAATGTCGCCCAATACTCACTGCTATTTTAACTATTATCAGGACCTGATCCGCAAGGAACCCAAAGCAGTCGGCGAACTGGTATCCCTCCGTTTTACGTATGGCTACGAACCGCTTGCCGAAGGCATGGACCCGAAACTCCTTCGTGGCGTTCAGGCCAATCTCTGGACGGAGCTGATTCCCACATCTGAACACGCGGAGTATATGCTGTATCCACGGCTGTTCGCCCTGGCCGAAACGGCTTGGACGCCGGCGTCTGCCAAGGAATACAAAGGATTCCGGAAACGTGCCCGCGCGTTGCTGGATGTATTCCGGAACCTTGGATACAACACTTTCGATATGGACACGGAAAGCGACCTGGCCCGTTCCGGCCTGCAGCGTTTCCCTCCGGAAGGCGTACCTATCCCAATTGACGATTAAAATGTTCCCCACCATGAAATACACGATTGATACAACCGGGAAAGAACCCATATACAGACAACTGGTCACCCAAGTGGAAAGGGCCCTGCACGACGGCCGCCTCCAGGCGGGCGAGCATATTCCTTCTATGAACGAACTCGCCACCGAACTGGACATTTCCCGGGAGACGGTCAAGAAAGCCTACGGGATCCTGGTCGACAAGAACCTGATCGTTCCCAAACAGGGAAAAGGGTTCTACGCCGCTGACCTTCAAACCACCGGCCGGACGCAGGTTCTCGTCATCTTCGACAAGTTCTCCGTCTATAAGCAGATCCTTTTCAACGCTTTCGCGGAATCCCTCAGCGGCAAGGCCGAAGTGACCATCGTCAACCACAACCAGAGCCTGGATCTGCTGGAGTACTATCTGGACAACAACCTCGACCATTTCGACTATTATGTGGTCACTCCGCATTTCCCGCTGGACAGCGCTTCCCAGGCACGTGCCGTGAAGCAGCTCTCCCGCATCCCCAACAGGAAACTCCTGATGCTGGACCGCTTGCAGCCTGACTTCCCCGGAAATCAATACGGAGCCGTATACCAGGACTTCGAGAATGATATCTACGAGGGACTCGTCCAGGGCCTTGCGCTTTCCCGTCCCATCAGCACCCTGCGCGTGATCACTCTTCCCACCTCCTTGTACGGTTCCTGCATCTGCAGAGGCGTGGACCGCTTTTCCCGGGAACGGGGAATCCCTGTGGAATATCTCCAATCCGCCCCGGAAAAGATCCTGCCCGGCGACACTTTCCTGGTCCTGAACTCACAACTGGATGCAGGCCTCGTTTCGCTGGCTCACGTCATACAGGCTGCCGGGCTGGAGATCGGGAAAGACGTCCGGATAATCTCCTACAATGAATCGGAGATGAACGAACTGGTGCTTGGCGGGCTTACCACTGTGTCTACCGACTTTGCGATGATGGGCCGGATGGCCGGCGAAATGATCTTGAAACGGCATATGGAAAAGATCCACTGCCCCTTCAGGATGAACAAGCGATTCACTTTTTGATTTTTAGCATTTTATTCTTATATTTGCGATATAATACCACAGTACACCACACTTAAACAGCCAGATTAAAACACACAATCAAACACTAAATAAAATGAAAGCAATCCTTAAAACGATCGTAGCCTTCTCATTGGGCCTTGTGCTCACCGGCTGCGCAAAGGAGTACGATGACACCGCTCTCAAGAACGATGTCAATTCGCTCAAATCGCAGATCGAGCAGATCCAGAACTCCATCCGCTCGCTCAACGGACAGGTCACCGGCCTGACGGAGACCATCGAACAATGGAAGAGTGGCGGCTATGTGGAAAGCATCCAGAAGCTCGCCGACGATTCCGGTTACACCATCACGTTCGTGGGAGGTAAAACCGTAACCCTGTATCACGGGACAAAGGGCGATAAAGGCGATCCAGGAGCCCCTGGTACTCCCGGCACCCCAGGCCAGAACGGTACCAACGGACAGAATGGACAGAATGGACAGGACGGTAAGACTCCTTCCCTCAAACTGGACACTGACGGTCTATTCTACTGGGCCATCGACGGCGAGTATATCATCGTGGACGGCAAGAAAGTTCCGGCGACCGTAGCTCCTGTATTCTCCATCAACGATAACGGAGACCTCATCATGACAATCGGCGGAAAGGAAACCAACCTGGGACACGTCCAGGGAGAGTCCGGAACTGCAGGAGACTCCCTGTTCGAGAAGATCGAACCTGGTGACGAAACCGTCGTGTTCACCCTCAAGGGCGGCGATACCTTCAGCATTCCGATTGCAAAGGCCTTCAAGCTGGTCGTCGAGAATCCTGTACAGGAAGTGACTGCAGGCCAGAAGCTGGAAATCGCTTATACTGTCCAGAACAGCAACGGAAGCACAGTCGTGGACTGCTTCGCCGGCGGCAACTATTTCGCCAAGGTTTCCGACGGAAAGATCCTTGTCAACGTTCCCGATCCGGTCACCGATGGCCAGGTCCTCGTATGGGCCCAGAACGACCAGGGTCTCTTCTCGATGGTCAAACTCATCTTCACCATCAAGGCCGAAGTCGTGATCATCACCCCTGAAACTGACTACCAGACCCTTCCTGGCGACGCCGGCACCTTCGATATCAACCTCACTTCCAACGTGGATGTGGAGGTGAAACTCCCGGCCGAGGTAACCTGGCTGAGAGTCACCCTCACGAGGTCCGCCTACGTGCTCACCCTTACCCACGAGGAGAATACCACCGGTGCTCCACGTGAAGCCGAGATCGACATCGTGCGCAAGGACAACGGAACCGTGGTCCAGAAGATCAAGGTAATCCAGCTCGCGACCACCACTCCGGATCCTGAACCAGCAAAACCTGGTGATGTCCTTTGGGCTGAAACCTGGACCGGAGGCGAAAAGGATGCTACTCCTGAGACTTACACCCAGACAGGGACCACCGTCTATGGCGGACTCCACGTCAGCTATTCTTCCACCAGCCCTGGTTCCACTACCAAAATCTATGTGGACAACCAGATGGACGGTACCAATGTCCAGGAGAATCTCCTTCTCTCCAAGAAGAAGGATTCAGATTACGGAACCTGGTGCATCACCGGCATCCCTGCCGCTGCGGCACAGGCTGTCAAGCTTTCCTTCAAAGTAAATCAGAAGAGAAGCCTTGATGTCACCTCTCCGACTGAGGGCGTAACCGTAGGTGAGAAGGTCATCGGCGAGGAAGCCGCCAAGCCTTACACCATCTCCTATGACATTACCATCGCAGAGGGCGTGAAGAAGTTCAACCTCGTGTTCACCAATTCCGACGCCAACAACATCCGCCTGGACGATCTCCAGGTCGTGGTAGCCGGCGGCGAAACTCCTAAGGTCCTGAAGATCCAGAAGCTCTGGGAAAAACTCTCTACGGCCGATGCAAGCTGGTTTGCCACCATCGGCGGCACTTCCGGCACTGACTTCAACATCGCCATCGACGACAAGAACGTCTACATCCCTGAATTCGGCAGCAGCAAGAATCTGTGGGCTATCGACATCGCAACCGGCAACACGGTCAGCAAAGTGAATACGTCCACCGTCGAATCCGTCGGCTTTGACGGCTCCATCTTCCTCAGCTGCGCCCGCGTAGTCAAGAAGAACGATGGAACTCCAGTCCTCCTGGCCAGCAACCTCTTCCAGGACGGAGACAGCGACAATCCTACCGGCCGCCTGTATGTATGGGAGAACGGCGTCGACCAGGCTCCAGCCGTCAAGACGCTCCAGCAGTGGGCCGCAGGACGCCGTGTGGGCGATACCTGGACCACCTATGGCAACTATGAAGAATGCTGGATGATTATGGGTACACAGACGGGCAACGGCTTCGTCACCTTCCGCGTTCCTACCGGGGACAAGGCTTACCTGATCAGCCGTCTGGCAACGGAAACCACCGACTTCTGCTCCTATTATCCATTCCCTGGAGAACTCACGAAGGGTATGTTCGCCTGGAGAGGCGGCAACCACGACGACGGCCTGGCATACCGCAACCGCCTGATGACGATCGCCTCCACTGAGCAGGCCATCAAGACGGAAGGTGCACACGCTTCTACCCTCACCAAGCTCGACAAGTGGATGGGCAACTACGAGAACAACAACGGCAGCGGCTTCAATTACTTCGAGTTCAACGGCAAGCGCTACGTCGCCTGGGTCATCAACATGGCCGACGGCAAGGTCTTCGACCTCGTAGTAAAGGAAGGCGAAGCAGGTGCAGCGTGGGATTCCATCATCAATACGCCTGTGGCTGACATCACCGCAGCTGGCGGCTTCGCTTACCGCGAGTCCTTCACCGGCGGCCAGGCAACGACCTGGAAGCAGGGTACGGACTGCGCAGTCTGGAACAACGGCAACGAGGTCTACATCGCCGTGAACAAGGTCAATGTGGGTCTCGCCGTATTCAAGATGTATATGGAATAACCTGGAGCTACCTCTTATGATTATTCAGGGCGGCCGGCAAGGCCGCCCTTTTTGTTTTCACAGGGACAAGGATCGTACTGGACAGGTTGCAGCACACTGCCGATGCCTTTCGCCGGAAAATGCCTAAATTTGCAATATGGAATATCTGTCAAAGCAACGATACGATGAGATCGCAGCCGAGTTGAAGCATCTGGTCAACGAGGTTTACCCCAAGGTGAAGGACGACCTCGCCGAGGCTCGTGCCCAGGGAGACCTGAGCGAGAATGCGGGATACCGTGAAGCAAGGCGGATCCAGGGGAAGACTATCAGCCGCATCCGCTTCCTGCAGAAGGTCCTGGAACATTCGCGAGTGGTCGACCCGGACGTCCTCCCAAAAGACAGGGTCTGCCTTCTGAGCCGGGTCGGATTCACGAACCTCT
>JAGDBQ010000023.1 GCA_017958985.1 Bacteroidales bacterium | reverse complement strand
GGAAGACTATAAGCCGCATCCGCTTCCTGCAGAAGGTCCTGGAACATTCGCGCGTGGTAGACCCGGACGTCCTCCCAAAAGACAGGGTCTGTCTTCTGAGCCGGGTCGGATTCACGAACCTCTCGACAAATGCGCGTATGGAATTCGAGATAGTAAGCCCCCACGAGATGGACCTCGAGGCTGGCAAGATCTCTCTGAAATCCCCTATCGGTGCCGCCCTGATGGGGAAGAAGGTCGGCGAAATAGCAGAAGCCAGGGTCCCTTCCGGAACCCTGCGCCTGAGGATTGACAGCATCTCGCTTGACTGATTGCTTCTATGCGCCGGGGCTATCCGTTGATAATCTCTTCGGCCATACGGAATCCGGCATCGAAGGCTCTCTGCAAATCATCCTCCCAATGCTCACTACGCCATTGCCGCTTGGCCTCTTCCGAGAAACCGGCCAGCTCGTAGTGGTCATAGTCCGTCACTTGATAAGTATTATAAGCGGCTATACTCCTGGGCTTGCCGAGGGCTGTGGCGATGCAATGCTCCATCGACCCATATCCGTTGCTGTTGTTCCTGAGCGGTGTTCCGTTCATAGTCTCAATCAGCACCACTGGCATACGTTTGGGAGCTGTCAGGCTGTAGTCGTTGTAAGAGAGCCAAGGGAAAGCGAGGCGCTCCAGGAACGAACGCATCTGCCCGGTCACCTCTCCGAAATAGACCGGCGAGCCAAGCACCAGACCGTCTGCCTGCGAGATTTCTTCCAGGACAGGAGTCAATGCATCCTGGAATCTGCAGACGTTCGAGGCCTTGTCCTTGATTTTGCAAGCCAGACAGGACATACATCCTTTGTAGTCCAACCCGTACAGCCGCACGGTCTTCACTTCGATATCACCACTCATCGAGTTCGCGCCTTCCTCGAACTTCTGCAGCATCCGGGCCGTATTCATATTCCGACGAGGCCCCCCGTCGATAATCAAAATCTTTTTCATATTGCTACGCGAATCAAAATCAGATATTCCACAGGCAGAAGCTGCCTTCACCGGATGCCTGAGCATTCCAGTCGCGGCCAACGCCGCTATGCCGAAGGCAGATTCCTTGAGAAAACCACGTCTGTCCATATTTATAATTTAAAAGCCTCCAGTTCTGCGAGATGCAGGTGCAGATCCCGTTCCGCCTGCAGCTTTTCTCCGTAAGCTTCCTGCCAGTATTCCTGCTCCAGCAGGTAATCCAACAAGGGGATCTCACCCCGTTCAAAAGCCTTGTACAGGAGATCATTGTTCCGGCTCTCCGCAAGCGTACCCTCATATTCGGCAAGAGCAGCCTGCATCGTCCCCACCTGAGAGAAAAGCATCCGCAGCCGTGAGGTATAGGCCTGGGCGGCATCATCGGCCACACGTTCAGAGGCAGAACGGACTGCATCGGCATACCGCACCCTGCCCCGGTTCTCCCAAAGCGGGATGGAAATGCCGAAGGTCACGCCCTGGAAAGTCTGTCCGACCACGAATTCCCCCATATATCCGACAGACAGTTTCGGCAAAGCCGATGCCTTGGCGAGGGAGACTTCCCGTGATGCTGCTTCTACCTCATTACGAAGGTATTGGAGAGCAGGATACTTTGATGACGCTTCTCCGAGCCAGGTTTCAAAATCCGCAGGGAGGATAACCGCAGGGTAAGTATCGGCCGTGAACTCCAAAGCCTGATTCCCGGTCAACCTGCGAAGCTCCGTGAGAAGGGCTTCCCGTTCGGCAATCACCCTGGTGCACTTCTGGCGAACTTGTGAGAGAGTCAGCGACGCCTTGTTGAACTCAAGTCGATTGGCTTCTCCGGACTCCAGTTTGCGACGATATGACTCAGCGATACGCTCAGCCCGTTCCTTCTGTTCCTCGTATTGCCGGCTCAGGGCATTGTGATAGATGAGGTCGATGCAGAGGCGCTTGGCCTCCAGCATCAGATCCATCCGCTCCTGGGCATACTGATAACCGGCACCGGCGCTTTTAACCTCGGCCAGTTTGCTCCGCTGCATATAAACTGTCGGGAAATCCAGCTCTTGCCGGATACTGAGGTCCTTGCGCACCCCGATGGTCGATGGTGAACCAAACAGATATCCTCCATCTACCACAGGGTCGGCAGGGGCCAGTCCCGTCCTGTAGGAGAGTCGTTCAGCTTCCATTACGTCCCTCAGCGCCGCCAAGCGGGAACTCCCCTGCTCTACTTGCTGCAGTACAGGTGCGTAGATATCTTGCGCAGACAAGGTAACCGCAGGCAGAATGGCGAAAGACAAGATCAGATATAGTTTTTTCATTTCGTTCTCCTTTTTGCAAACCACGAATATACAAGGGGAATCACAAAGATGTTCAGCAGTGTAGAGGTAAGCAGACCGCCCAGCACGACCATCGCCATCGGACTCTGGATCTCATTGCCTGGCTTGTCTGCCCCCAGTACCAGCGGAATCAGCGCCAGTGCCGATGTCAGCGCAGTCATAAGGATGGGATTGAGCCTGTCCGCCGATCCCATCCGGACCACCTTATCCAGCGGCAATCCCTCCTCGGACAAATGCTGGTATCGCGAGATCAGCAGGATGCCGTTTCGCGTCGCGATGCCGAACAGGGTAATGAAGCCGATAATGGCGGGGATACTCACCACTCCGGAAGAAATCCAAACGGCTCCCACACCGCCGATGAGTGCCAGCGGCAAGCTTACCAGCACTATGCCGGAAAGCCCTGCGTCCTTGAACTCGCCATATAGCAGTAAGAATATTACCAGGATGGCCAGGATAGTGGTAATGAGCAGAGTCCTGGAGGCACTGCGCGCACTTTCGAACTGTCCGCCGTATTCAACCCTGTAGCCTTCCGGCAGGCGGATCTTCCTGTCGATTTCCTTCTGCACGTCATCCACCACCGATCCTATGTCCCGGCCGGACACATTGGCGGATATCACCAGCTTGCGCTGAACGTTCTCGCGGGAGATGGCTCCCGGCCCTGAGGTGGATACAATCTCCGCCACTGCCTCCAGTGGAACCTTTCCGCCGTCGGGAGTGTCGATCAGAGCGTCTCGAAGTCCCTCAATCGAGCCGGTATAACTGCCGTCCAGCCTGACCGTCAGCGGGAAGCTCCGTTGACCTTCATAGATTTCGGAAATCTTTTCGCCGCTGAAAGCCAGCGTCACGAAGCGGTTGAAATCCTCCACCGTAATCCCGTATGCAGCAAGAGCTTCGCGTTTTGCCTTGATCTGGATCTGAGGCGTCTGTGCCTGTTGTTCCATTGTTACGTCTACCAGTCCCTCGATGCCTTCTATGGAACTCTTGATCTGATTCCCGATTATCTGCATCCTGCCCAGGTCCGTACCGAAGAGTTTGATGGCCAGGTTTGCCTGTGTTCCTGAAAGCATATGGTCGATCCGGTGCCCCAGCGGCTGGCCTACCGTAACGGCAATTCCTGGGACTCCGGCCAGTTTCTGCCGGATATCGTTGAATACTTCCTCGCGACTACGGCCTTTCAACGTGAACCTGACGTCGATTTCCGTAGCGTTCACGCTAAGCGAGTGTTCATCCAACTCGCCACGCCCCGTCCGCCGGCCGGTCCCATCCACTTCCGGAATCTTCATCAGCTCCTTTTCCATAAGGTTCCCCAGGGCATCGCTGACATCCAGCGACACGCCCGGAGCCGTCACGGCAGTTATGACCGCCGAACCTTCATTGAAGTTGGGCAGGAAACTCCGTCCCATCAGGAGGAATACCACCGCTGCCCCGACCAGCAGGGCACCGGTTGCGCCAAGCACCACCTTCCGATGCTCCAATACCCAGTCCAAGGATTTCCTGTACCATCCCAGCAGAGTGCGGCTCAGGAAACTGTCCTTCTCGTTGCCCGTCAGATAGTCTTCATCAGACAGCATCATCTTGCATAGGAGGGGTGTCAAGGTCATTGCCACCAGCAGAGACATCGCCAGAGCAACCAGATAAGCGATGCCCAGCGGTTTCAGCAGCCTTCCTTCCATACCGGAAAGGAAGAACAACGGGACGAAGGAGACCATTACGATAAAGGTGGCATTGATGATAGAGGAACGGATCTCCTTCGATGCCTCGAACACCACCGAAAAGGCGTCCTTCCGCTGCTCAGGAGGCAGCGCATGGTTCTGCCGCAGCCGCTTGTAGACATTCTCCACGTCGATTATGGCATCGTCCACGAGCGAGCCTATGGCGATGCACATACCGCCGAGCGTCATGGTATTGATATCCAAACCCAAAAGGTAGAGGACTATCACCGAGCCGAGCAGAGAGATCGGTATGGCCAGGACGGATATGAGCGTGGTGCGGAAGCTGCCGAGGAACAGGACGAGGATCAGGATGACGAACAATGCTCCCTCCAGGAGTGCCCGGCCGACGTTGTTTACCGATGTCTGGATAAAATCCGCCTGGCGGAAGATATGGGTGTCCAGACGGACATCTGGAGGAAGGGACTTGCGTATATCCTCCAGGTTGGACTCAATCTTCTCCGTCACCCTCAGGGTGTTGATATTCGGTTGCTTGGCTACGGAGAGTATAACTGCCGGCGAAGCATTCTGGGAAGCGGTTCCCATCTTGACTGCACTCCCTATCTGCACACGGGCGACATCTCCAAGTCGTACGGGAGAGCCCTCGTTCCGCTTGATGAGGGTCGCGGCCAATTCCTCCAGGTCTGCAGTGCGGGCTATCCCGCGCAATGCGAACTCGTTGCCGAAGTCACGGATGACACCTCCTTCGGAGTTGCTGCTGAACGTCCTGCCAACTTCCTCCAAATCAGCCATCGTAACACCGAATGCTCCCATCTTCACCGGGTCGGCCAGGATCTGGTATTCTTTGTACTCGCCTCCGATGATGGTTACCTGCGAAACGCCGCCGGTCGACAGGATGGCGGGTTTTATTACCCAGTCCGCCAGCTCCCTGAGCTGCATCTGGGAGGTAGTATCGGATTGCATGCCTATGAAGAGGATTTCTCCCAT
>JAGDBQ010000157.1 GCA_017958985.1 Bacteroidales bacterium | reverse complement strand
TCCGTACAGGTGAGCAGCAGTTCTGATCCTGCCACCCTCCCTGGCGGAAACAACACCACTTACGATACTATCTATCAGGCCAACTACAGCCAAAGCGATACTGAAGGCTTGAGTATTTCAAGGTAGTTTCTTGTAAATGACAAAGGAGCCGACTCATAAGGGTCGGCTCCTTTTTTTATTATCGTATATATTACTTGAAGGCCTTCTTTACAGGCTTCCTGGACATCTCGAAGTGGAGTGTCGCTCCGTCCTTGATATCATCGTAGCGGATTACCGGTTCGGAAAGACGCTTCCCGTTGAGCCAGGCCGACTTGACATAGACGGCGTCCTTGCTCCAGCCCTTGGTGGTCATCTTGACCTGCTTGCCGTTGGAGAGAGTGACCGACATTGCCGGAACGCAAGGGGAGCCCACGTAGTACCAGTCTGAGGCAGGGCAGAAAGGATAGAAACCAAGGCAGTTGAATAAGTACCACGCGCTCATCTGGCCGCAGTCGTCGTTGCCGCTAAGCGAACCCGGTTCATTGCCATAGTAGTTCTCCGCTACGTACCTGACCCATTTCTGGCAATTCCAAGGTTCACCGAAATAGTCGTAAAGGTATGTTACGTGGTGGCAAGGCTCGTTGCCGTGCCAATACCCTCCGATGCGTCCCCAGATGTCGTGGGCGCCAGGGATATCTTCCGGCAGTTCGATGGTGAACAGGTTGTCCAGATATTCCTTGAGCCTCTTCCTGCCGGCTATGCTGACATATCCGTCGAAGTCGTGGAAGACGCTCCAGGTGTACTGCATAGTGAATCCTTCCGTGATGTCGCCCCACCCGTTCACCGAGCCCGGGCCCTGGTAGGCGATAGGAGCGAACGGCGTGCGCCATTCTCCATTGGAGTCTTTTCCTCTCATATATCCGGTCTCCGGATCTATCAGGTTCTTGTAGTTCATCGACCTCCCGAGGAAGAACGCGTAGTCGTCCTCGTGGCCCAGTTTTCGGGCCACCTGGGCTATGCACCAGTCATCGTATGCATATTCCAGGGTCTTGGAAACGGATTCCTTCTCGAGGTCGAAAGGCACGTAGCCGAGGGAGGTATATTCCGGAATGCAGTCGTAGTGGGCGTTTGTGGCCGTGGCCTTCATCGCCTGGAATGCGCGCTCGTAGTCGAAACCCGGTACGTCTTTCATTATCATATCGGCGAGGATGGAACAGGAGTGGTAGCCGATCATACACCAGGTCTCGCCTCCGTAGAAGGACCAGTAGGGGAGCATATGCTCGGCGCTCTTGTCGAAATGGGCAAGCATTGAATTGGCTATGTCGGCCTGCAGGGGCCTGTTGACGAGGTTCATCAACGGCTCGAATGCCCTGAAGGTATCCCAGAAGGAGAATGTGGTCACATTTGTGAAGCCCTCGGCCTTTCCGATCGTGCCGTCGTGTTCGCGGAACCTTCCGTCGGTGTCCTGGAATACGAACGGGTGCAGCATCGTCCTGTAGACGCTGGTATAGAAAGTCTGCCTCAGGGTTTCGTCGCTTGAGTCCAGGGAATATATTCCCAGGGCATTTTCCCATATTCCTTCAGCTTCTGAGAGCACGGTTTGGAAGGTCTTTCCGTCGAGTTCCTCCAGGTTGAGGAGGGCTCCGTCCGTCCCTACTCCGGAGACGGCCACCTTGACCTGCAGTTCGAATGGTTGCTGCTCGGACGCCCGGCTTCGCTTCGCCCCACCACTCACTTCGTTCGTGGTCCCCCTGTTGGTGCCGCGGGCGGCATCGTCCTCGCCGGCAACCATTGCCAGCTGTCCTGACGATGTGGAAGCGGCCTCTTTCAGCGCTGCGATTTCAGGACGGGTAGTGAACGGGCTGGTGTCTCCATCGAAGCGAATGATTACCTGGAGTTTGCGGCCCCAGGCCTCGAGCGAGCTGCGGAAGCGTTTAGTGTCATATATGACCGGCTTGCCGTCCTGCAGGATGGTGAAATCCTTGATCGGTTCGGAGAACCTGGCCGCGAAGAACAC
>JAGDBQ010000156.1 GCA_017958985.1 Bacteroidales bacterium | reverse complement strand
TCTATGATGTCGTCATCAGCGACGGCGCCAGGAAGGTCGAATAAGAGGCTTCACAACACAACTTAATACGACACGGGCCGCACGGGATTACTCCCTGCGGCCCGAATTGCTTATCTCCTTGCGCACTACAAAGTTAAGATTGTTATTAGCATATGGTTCATTGATTATCTGTATTTCTAACTACGATTGGAGTTTCTCCAATTAATGTAGGATTTTGACTTTCTCATTAATAGTGATTGGCCGAGAGACGCCCTCCGGAAAACAAAATAAGGCGGCTGTTATCCAGCCGCCTTATTGATTCACAAGAGCTTCCTATTAGAAGAAACGGGCCCTGTTGTCCTTGACGTCAGCATCCAGCATCATAACCGGAAGGATCATCTGGGACATATAACTTGCCATCTGGTCTGCGTTGGCCTTGGCATCATCCTCGGTATAGAAGGCACCAGTGTCCCGGCCGTTCACCTTGAACACATAGGTACCGATCATTCCGGCAACCGGACCGCAGATCTTGCCCTCAGGGGCAACGGATACAGCGCCGATGAACTTAGGGTCGAGACCCTGGCCGTTAAGCGAAGCGAACCTGACATCGACGTCGGAGCTGACGGAAGTGTTCAGCTTGTCTGCGATTTCCTGGAGGTCGTCCATTCCCTTGATCTGCTCTGCAACATCTGCTGCCGCCTTTTCAGCCGCCTTCTGGGCGAAGAGCTGCTGGCGGATGGCGTCCTTGGTTTCGTCGAGGGTGGCGATTCCTTCCTTATGGATACCGGTGACGGTAGCGATGAAGAAGTAGTTGTTGTTCACGGTGATGATGTCGGAAACCTTGCCAACCTTGTTGTCGAATACCCACCTCGTGACTTCCCTGGCCTGGCTGATGGTACCATAGGTATCATTGCTCTCCTGTACGGCGGTCATAGGGTGTGAATATACACCGAGGGTGTCGACCGCAGCCTTGTAGTTCTTGTAGTCGCCGGAGGCGAGCTTGGAGAACTTGCTGGCCTTTGCATAATACTCATTGAAGGTATCGTTGCTTGAAAGGGCGGTCTTCTGGAGGATGGCAACCTGCTTCTTGGTGACAGGAGCGGTCCTCTTGGTGACCTCGATGATATGGGTGCCGTACTGGGTCTTGAGAACGAAAGGCTTGCCTACCTGGGCGGTAAGTGCAGGCTCGAAACCAGGGATCATATAGCTCTGGGTCAACCAGCCGATATTGCCCTGTCCGCCGTCGGCGGCACTCTGGGTGTCGGCAGATACGGAAGTTGCAACATTGGCGAAGCTTTCTCCCTTCTGGAGGACTGCGAGGACACTGTCGATCTTCTCCTGGCGCTCGGTAGAGCTGAAGAGGATGTGCCTTACGTAGATGGAATCAGGAACCTGTGCGGTTGCCATTATCCTGCCGGCATAGAATACATTCTCGTTGTCGGAAACGACCGGAGACGTGCCTGTTGCGTTTGAGAAGACGAATTCGTCGAGGTCAGGGTTGACGGTATTGAGTTCTCCCTGACGGTACCAATACTCGCTCAGCGGCTTCTCTGAATTCCTTGCAAGGAAGGTCTTAACCGCATCGGTAGTGGAGAATTCGTCATATACGGCGTTCATAGCCTCCTTCGTTGCCTCGATGTCGGCTGCGGAAGGGGTGACCTCATAGACTACATACTCCATATCCCTGGATGCGTTCTGGCGGTACAGGCTCTTGTGGTCGTTGTAATACTTCTGGACCTCCGCGTCGCTGACCGTGATGGTAGAATCCTGGGTGAATACAGAAGGTACAATGACGAAGTCGACATTGGCCGTGTTGTTATTGTCGGCGATAGCCCTCTTGAGCATCAGCGGGTTCTGGTAGTTGCTGGCTGAGAAAAGGGAACCGTACTTGGCATAGAACTGCTGGGAGAAAACAGTATTCTGGATATAGTCCCAGTATGTTTTCAGACGGCCGGTGTTGTCGTTCTGGGCAGCATTGATGATATTCTGGAGGGCGGTCTTGCTGAAGTTGCCGTTCTCATCCTGGAAAGCAGGGTTCTGGGAGATGACAGGGGAAACCATATCTCCTGCGAGGAGCTCCTTGAGTTCTTCGTCTCCAACCTTGATTCCGGCATCTCCGGCCTTCTTGATGAACAGATACTTGTCCACGAGGCTCTGCCAGGCGGCATTGCGGATCTGCTGTTGCTGCTGGTCGTTCTGGGCAGAAGTACCGGTAACCACCTCGTTCACAACCGTGAACCTGTCGATATCCTGCTGGAAGTCGGTGTAAGAGACAGCCTTTCCGTTGATTTCACCTACATTGTTCCTTGAAGACATCATATTGAATGCGGACTCGAGAGTGCCCGGATCAATGATGAATGACAGAAGGGCCAGTGCAATGATGATGGACACTGCAAGGCCGGCCTTGTCGCGAGTTTTTTGAAGAATCGCCATTGTTTATATTGTTTTAAATTTCAAACAATTTGATATTGGGGTGCGAAGATAGTGATTTTTAATCAATTTCCTATTATTTTTTAAGCAAAGGACCTATAAAGTTGACCGAATCGATGATTACACGTGTCGTATCTTCAATCACATAGACATAGCTGTTGAACGGGCGGTAGATTATGGCATTCCTGGCCATTTCGTCCGACCTCATCCCATATCCTTGCATGAAATCGTCCTTGTTGAACATCCTGACGTAGCAATCCGTGTAGATTTCCTTGTTAGCCTGGTCCCAGTACAGGGTGTCCGTTTCCATAGTCTGCTGCTTGAGCACATTCTGGACTATGACGTTGCCGAAAGCCGACCATTGCTCGATATTGTGTTTCTTGCTTTTGAAGTGCCTCGCGTTGTTGGAGTGAAGCACCGTCTCAAGCACGTCGCCGTCGGTATATGCGAACACGTGGAGACCCTTCGGGAAAAGCTCATAGGAACAGGTATCGTTGTCGTACCTTTCCATAATGTCTGCCTCTACCCTCATCTGCAGGTTGCCGGTCTTGGTCTGGATGACGAACATACTGTCCACCGTCTGGACAGGCGTCTCGGCAAGGTCGAGACTGTCCGCCTCGGAGAGTTTCCCTTTGCAGGAATATACGACGAAAGCAACCGCAGTCGCGGTTGCAATCATCATAACGCTATGTAATTTTCGTTTCAAGGCCTTGGCCTCTGGAATTCATTACCTTGTCCTGACGGTCGTGGTTGCGTGCATTCCGCCGCAGTTGACGGTATAGGACTGTCCGTCCACGATGTCATACATAAAGGCGTCTGCCTTTGCAGGGAAGCTTGCTGAATACCTTCCGATCAAGGCGTTGCACTCGCCTGCAAGGGAAGGATCGGCTGCCTTTGCCCTCTGCAGGTAATCGACTGCTACCCAAAGGTTTGCCCTTGAGGTAACCTCGTCGCCACCGCAACGGGTCGAAGCCCAGATGGTTCCGGTGATGTAATATGCCCTGCCCTGATAGCTGGAGTCAAGTTCGGCAGCCTTGTTTGCATAAGAGGAAGCCTTGGCGGTCATTCCCTTCTTCACGCAAACGTTGGATGCTTCCATATTGTACTTGGCCTTGGTGATGTTGTCAACATCGTTGAAGCTGCAAGCCTCTTCGATGTACTTCAACGCAGCATCGGTGTTGCCCTGGGCAAGGTTGAGCCTGTAAAGGCTGTATGCGGTCTTTGCGGTAGGCTCGTTCCTGTAAAGGGCTGTCGCTGCCTTGAGATACAGGTCGTTGTTCTGGCATCCGTCCACGGTGTTGAGCATACCGACGATCTTTGCGTTGAGAGCCATATCGGTAGGGTTAGCCTCATAACGAGGGGTGAACAGACCGAGAAGGTCCTCGCAGCTTGCGATCTTGCTGTCGATGTAAGTAAGGTCAAGTCCGTTCCTGGCTTCGGCGATCTTCTTGATGTCGTCCTTGTCGATGCCCTTGGCAACGAGGGTTACGCTGTCGGTAGCGGCAGCCTTGTCAAGGAGTTCTACAGAAGCCTCATAGATATCCAGGACCTTCTCGACGTCGAGCTTGCCTTCATTCTTGAGGGCGACAGCAGCGTTGAAATAAGGAACGTATGAAGCGAAGTTCGTAAGTTCCTGGTTCTCCTGGATGATCTTGCCGATCTCATCAAAGACGAACTGGTTGTCCTTCAGTTTATACTGGACGATATACCTGGCCTTGTTGTTGAGTGCCTTTACGGCATTCTTCGGATAAGTAGCCGCCCTCTGGTCCTGAAGGACAAGGAGAGAATCGATGATGGCGTTGCGGAGAGCGACGTCCTTGGTCTTGGCGATCTGCCTGGTAAGGAGAGTGGAGCCTTTGATCAGCATATTCTCGCTTGCGGTAGTAGGGCAGATGCTGTATGCCTTCCTCCAGTTAGGAAGGGCATCATCGTAATTCTTCTGCTTGTAATAATCATCGTAGAAGGAAAGATACTTCTTGCACTCATCCGCATTGGGGCCGTACTTGTCCTGGGCGGAAAGCTTGATCCCGGAGAATGAGACAGCAAGTGTCAACAGAGCTAGTGCAATCTTTTTCATGGTCTTTTGTGTTTTCAATTTCAAGCAAATTCAAGTTAATCGTATCTTGGTTTCAAGAACCAGATGTCAAGTAAGTTAAGTCCTATGTTAAAGTTAATATACCTTTCCCTTACCAGGTTTCCGGCAGTAGAACCTCTCTGACCGATATCTATCCCCACTGTCAGGCCGTTGGTCACGCCGGTTCGGTTGCTGAATACAGGAAGCGTAGCTCCAAAAGTCAGACCAAACGCATTTATGTTGTTTCCATCCACCTTGTAATAGGCTTGGTCCCAATATGCTCCTGCCCTGTAAGTAACCCTTCTGCGGTAGTAACGGATATCGTTCCTGTTGGGAACATATGAGAACCCGGCACGGACAGACTGTGAGGTAGTCGCGCTGAATACGGCGCTTCCTACGGTTGCGAAACCGGGGACGTTGTCGAGCCCGCAGGAAGACCAGTCGGACCTCAGGTAATTGACTTCAGCAGTCCATTTGTTGCCCCTGAGAGCTATGCCTGCTCCTATTTCCTGAGCGAGCATCACCTTGTTCCTGGAACCGAGCGTGTCCGTATAAGTCCTTGGGGAAGGGGTAGAGTCGTTTATGGATGAAATGGTCTGTATTTCGAACCTGTCCACATATCCGGAAAGGTTGGACTTAAGCCTGTAGGTTGCACCTATCACCGCGCTGACGCTCCCTGCCAACGGGGTTTCATACTGTACCCCGAATTTTCCGGAAAAGCTCTTCAGGTGCATCTCATATCCGCTGTAGATATCCCTGTAGCCGGTGCTGGCGAGATCGAAGGTGCTGTTCTTGTTGAGTTTCCCGAAGAAATACTGTCCTTCGGCTCCGATCGAAAAGCCCTTGAACGGGGAGATGCCGGCACCCAGGAACACGTTGGAAAGCCCGCCATATCCCTGTACCGTATTGGTAATGACTCCTGTCTGGGATATGATTCCGCTGACCGATTCCTTGGATGTTATCTTGTAGCCGATGTCGCTGAACGGAGAGAAGCCCGCATACATCGCAAGGGACTTGTACACCGGGAAGGATATCGCGAAGTCATAGATATTGAACGTGTTGTTGGAGGAGTGCATATCCCCCTGCTTGTAGTACCTGTTTCCCTGGGCAAGGCTGAAATCAGCCATGAATGTCTTCGGGTCGCGGGCGGTCACGGAGGCAGGGTTGAGATAATTGAGAGCCCTCTTGTCGCGTGTGGCGATCCCGACTCCTCCCATCGCCTTGTTGTAGGCCGATCCCTGCTTGGAGATATCGCCTATACCGAACATCGAATATGGGGAATAGGAATTATAAGCCTCGTTCTGCGCCCTTGCAGGAAGAACGCAGAGTAAACTGATAGTTATCAGGAATGCTGTCCTAATTGTTCCTTTCAACATAATCATCAGCGATCAATGCCAACCCCATCAGCACCAGATTGCAGACTACAAAGATGGAGTTTTTCATTCTTTTTGCAAAATATAAAGCGTCACCGCCCGTAAAAACCACAACTTTTTCCGGAAACAGCGACAAGTACCCCTGTATTTCAAACATTATGCCGCTTACCACCCCCGATTCTATCGATGATTTCAAGGAATTTCCTGTCTCTCTGATATTTACGGGAGTATCAACTATAGGAAGAGTCCTTGAATACCGGTTCAGAGCCTTGAACCTGGTCCTGCATCCAAGGGAAATGTTGCCGCCGGAGTATCCGCCGTCTTCATCGGTAATATCCACTGTCAGAGTTGTTCCGAAATCGAAGACTATGCTGCCTTTCCCCTTGAAAAGATACCTTGCTGCTATCACGGAGGCCGCCCTGTCCGGAGAAAGATATTCGGGAAGAGAGTAGTCGCGGACGGTTTCGACGTGCTTCCTGTCGAGGATTATAAGTTTGCCGCAACCGGAACGGAGCATTTCTTCCTGGGATGCATTCACTTCTATGGTGGAAGATATGACCATCACCGCCGGCTTTTCTTTCTCAACCAGCGCCTGGACGAACTCGAACATCTTCTCTCCCTGGTAACGGAAGGTCTTTCCGAGTGTCATCCCGTCCGACCACGCTGCCTTGAGAGCGGTATTCCCTATTTCTACCAAAAGGTTAGGCATCTTCCAAAGATAGTTATTTTTTTCTTATTTCAGCTTTCCAAGGGTCTGCAGGGCCTTTTGGAGGGAGTCTATCCCACGCGTTACGATCTTGAGTTTGCCTTCCGACTGCTTGAGGTTGAAAAGGCTGTCGTTTGCGTTTATGTTCCCCAGTATGTCGGTGAACGTCCTGGACTTGAAATAAGGAGACATCGGATTGGAAATGAAGAACATAATCATCATTCCGTTCTTTATGATTATCTTTTCGAATCCCAGCTTGCCTCCCAGGTTACGTATCTTGACCACGTTGAACAGGTTGTCCGCTTCTTCCGGCAGGTCTCCGAAACGGTCGGCCAGTTCGGTTCTTGCCCGGTCTATCTCCTTGTCTCCCAGCATAGAGTCGAGGCGTTTGTATATCCTGATCTTCTCTGCGGTTATATCTATATATGAATCCGGGATCATTGCTGGCTGGTCGGTCTCAATGGTGCAGTCGGCAGCGAACGACTCATCTTTCCTGCCCGTGGATATTCCTGTTTCCACTCCGAGTTCTTCCATAGCCTCCGCAAGGATCTTCTGGTATGCCTCATATCCCATATCCATAATGAAGCCGCTTTGTTCGGCACCAAGGAGGTTTCCGGCTCCCCGGATATCCAGGTCCTGCATCGCTATGTTGAATCCGCTTCCAAGATCGGAGAATTCCTCTATGGCCTTGAGCCTGCGCCTGGCGTTGTCGGTGATGGTTACGAGAGGTGGTACGATCAGGTAGCAGAATGCCTTCCTGTTCGAACGTCCGACCCGTCCGCGGAGCTGGTGAAGGTCACTCAGTCCAATGTTCTGCGCCTGGTTTATTATGATGGTGTTGGCGTTGGGAATATCCAGTCCGTTCTCTATGATGGTTGTGCAGAGAAGCATGTCGTAGTCGCCGCGGATGAAATCCAACATCCTGTTTTCCAGTTCCTTAGGATCCATCTGGCCGTGTGCTACACATATCTTCATATCAGGGACGAGGCGGTGCAGGATTTCGTGTATCGAATCCAGTTCCTCCACTTTGTTATGGAGGAAGAATATCTGGCCGTTCCTGTTGAGCTCGTAATTGATTATGCTTTTTATCTCATCCTTGTTGAACAGGATTATTTCCGTCTGAGTCGGGATCCTGTTCGGGGGCGGAGTGTTTATTATTGAGAGATCCCTGGCTCCGAGAAGGGAAAACTGGAGAGTTCTGGGAATAGGGGTAGCGGTAAGTGTAAGAGTGTCCACGGAAGACTTCAACTGGCGGAGCCTTTCCTTGGCAGATACTCCGAATTTTTGTTCCTCATCTATAACCAGCAACCCCAAATCCTTGAATTCGAAACCTTTACCTAGCATTTTGTGGGTTCCTATAATTATATCCAGCTGTCCTTCCTTCAACCTTCTTTTTATTTCGGTTACCTCTTTCGCGGAATGAAGCCTGCTGACATATTCTACGGAGCAAGGAAAATCCTTGAGTCTGGCAGAAAAAGTATTGTAGTGCTGCAGGGCGAGGATGGTGGTCGGAACCAGGACCGCGACCTGTTTTCCGTCAGTCACCGCTTTGAACGCCGCCCGGATGGCTATCTCGGTCTTTCCGAAACCTACGTCTCCGCATATCAGGCGGTCCATCGGGCTGTCGTCTTCCATATCCATCTTCACTGCCTTGGTGGCTGCTTCCTGGTCCGGAGTATCCTCATACATAAATGAAGATTCGAGTTCTTCCTGGAGGTAGCTGTCCGGAGAAAAAGCAAATCCTTTGGACGCCTTCCTCTTGGCATACAGCTGAATAAGGTCCTTTGCTATATCCTTTATCCTGGATTTGGCGCTGGTCTTGAGGTTCTGCCAGCTCCTGGATCCAAGCTTGTTTATCTTCGGGGCTTCTCCATCCTTCGGCCTGAAACGGGAAATTTTGTTCAAAGAATGGACAGATACGAACACCACATCTCCATCCTTATACATCAGTTTCACCACTTCGTGCATCCTGCCCTTGTCGTCTTTCATCCTGACGAGGCCTCCGAATACTCCCACTCCGTGGTCGATATGGACTACGTAATCCCCTATGTTGAATGCCGTCAGGTCATTCAGAGTCAGCTGCTCGCTTTTCTCCACTGTCCTCCTGAGACTTACCCTGTGGAATCTGTCGAATATCTCGTGGTCGGAATAGCAGCATATCCTGTCTTCGTGGTCGATGAATCCTGAATGGATATTCTTACCTTCGACGAAGGCCGGTACCAGGCCGCTGTTTTCGATGAGGATGGACTTCAGTCTTTCTATCTGGGATTTTTTCTCACTGAATATGAATACTTTGTACCCATATTCCATATTCTTCCTTATGTCGGAAGTAAGTATTTCGAAGTTCTTGTTGAATACAGGCTGGGGAGAAATTCCGAACTTGACTGCTTCTTCTGCTTCTGTTCCGAGGGGTACCTGGAGGAAGACTTTCCGGAAAGGAACCAGTTCCCTGCAGAATTTCCTTTCCTTGTATATGTCGTAGGAATCCACCCAAACCAATGTTTTTTCAGGTAACAGGGAAATTATGCTCTGTCCTCCGGTGTTCCCTTCGCTTGATGCGAGGTCCGGGAATATCTCCACTTCCTTCCTTTCTTCCTTTGAAAGCTGTGTATTACAATCGAATACATTTATCCTTTCTATTTCATTCCCGAAGAAAGATATCCTGAAAGGATCATTGAAAGAATATGAGAATATATCTATTATTGAACCCCTTATACTGTATTGTCCGGGAGCTGAAACGAAATCCACCCTCTCGAATCCTTGACCGGAGAGTTTTGACTTTATCTCTTCGTGGGATATTTCCTGTCCGGTGGATATCCTCATCACGGATCCGGTAATATCTCCCATACCCGGAACAAGTTCTTCTAGGGCCTCAGGATAAGTGACTATGAAAAGGCGGGATGAATTGTCAGCATTCGATATTATCTTCCCGATCGCCGAAGTCCTCTGGACTCCAAGAGTGGATTTGTAATTGCTCTTTTCCACCCCCTTGCCGCTGTCCGGAAGGAAGAAAACTATATCTCCATCGACCAGGGAATACAGATCGGCGGCGCAATATTCGGCAGCTTCCTTGTCCGGAAGTATTATGAGATGGGTACCTTCAACGGCACATTGGGATACGACGAACCACCTGGCAGAAAGAAAAAGACCTTTACAATAGACTTCCTTGTCTTTTGATATCTTTTCTGCCAGTTTTCCGGAAGAAACTGAACTTATCAACATACGTTGCAGAATATTGTCAATAATCTGTTGATAACCCTGTTAACAACTACCGTTTTATTGTTTATCATCCGGAACGGAGCAGTTTTCAACAAACGACCAACAAACGGCCGAATGATGCATTAACAGGTTATTTCGTTATTAAAATATTAATAATCAATTAATTAAATGAGTTATTAACAATTTAACAACCTATATAACACCATCAATTTATATAAAAATAAATCAATATATTTGTATTGAATAAAAGACCTTCTGATGACAGAGTTCGATCCGCACAATACAAATTCCGACAAAGATAAGGATTTGGATGGAATTATACGCCCGCAGGAACTTGAAGATTTCACCGGCCAGAAAGAGATAGTCTCCAACCTGAACGTATATATAAAGGCGGCAAAGATGAGAGGTGAAGCTCTCGACCACGTCCTTTTCCACGGTCCTCCCGGACTCGGAAAGACCACGCTCGCCCATATCATCGCCAATGAAATGGGTGTAAATATGAAGATTACATCCGGCCCTGTCCTCGATAAGCCTGGTGACCTGGCTGGTCTGCTTACGTCGCTCGAGACAGGGGACGTCCTTTTCATAGATGAGATCCACCGTCTTTCCCCGGAAGTAGAAGAGTATCTGTATTCCGCGATGGAAGATTATGTCATAGACATAATGATAGACAAAGGACCAGGTGCTCGTTCTGTAAGGATAAGCTTAAACCCTTTCACTCTTGTCGGAGCCACTACCCGTGCGGGACAGATAACCGGTCCGCTGAGAGACCGTTTCGGCGTGATACAGAGACTTGAACTCTACACCGAAGATCAGCTCTGCGACATCATAATGCGCTCGTCCGTGATACTCTCGAT